>CAYOUV010000015.1:0-48443 GCA_964407265.1 uncultured Anaerolineaceae bacterium
TTTATATTTTCACCCGCGAGAATTTGCTCAAGCGCCATCATCGCATTGGCGAGGCTCCGTTCCTGTTTGAGATCGATCCTGCCGAAGCCTGGGATATCGATGAAGAGCTTGACTTTGCCATTTGCGATTTTTTGATGAGACGAGGGTCATAATATGTCTACTGTTTTATTAACTGCACCGTACATGCTTCCCTTCGTCGAACGTTTTCGCCCGCTCTTCGAGAAATACGACCTTGAACTGATCGTCCCCAACGTTCGTGAACGGATGGAAGAAGCCGATTTGCTGAAATACGCCGGCCAGTTCGATGGCGCTGTCTGCGGGGATGATCGCTACACTGCGCGTGTGATCGAAGCCTGTGCTCCGCGCTTGAAGGTCATCTCCAAATGGGGAACGGGCGTCGATTCGATCGACGCCGAGGCTTGCTCCCGTTTTGGGATCAAACTTGGCCGCACCCCCAACGCTTTCACCATCCCGGTTGCAGATACGGTCCTGGGATATCTGTTGGCTTTTGCCCGCCGCCAGCCCTGGATGGACCGGGCGATGAAGGCTGGCAATTGGGAGAAACTTCCCGGCAAGTCTCTCAGCGAATGTACGCTGGGTGTGATCGGCGTGGGGGCGATCGGCAAAGCCGTGACCCGCCGGGCGCGTGCCTTTGGCATGCAGGTGCTCGGAAACGATATTGTCGAGATCGACCACGTCTTCATCGCCGAAACTGGCATCGAGATGACTGCACTGAAAGACCTGCTTGCGCGTTCCGACTTCGTCTCCCTGAACTGCGACCTGAACCCCACCAGCCAGCACCTGATGAATGCCGCTACCCTGGCCTTGATGAAACCGACCGGTATCTTGATCAATACCGCCCGCGGACCAATTGTTGAGGAAGGGGCACTGGTCAAGGCCTTGCAGGCTGGACGCATCGGCGGAGCTGCCCTGGACGTCTTCGAGTTCGAACCGCTGCCCGCCGACAGCCCGCTGCTTACAATGGATAATGTTATGCTGGCCCCGCACAACGCCAACTCCAGCCCGGCCGCCTGGGAGCGGGTGCATTGGAACACAATCAAGAATTTACTCGATGGGCTGGGTATAGATTCAAGCGAATTAAAAAATGGCCGATAAAACATTACTTGTCACCGGTGCGGCTGGCGGCATTGGCCGCGCAACTGTAGCCCTGTTTGCCGAGAGAGGCTGGCAGGTGCTCGGCGTGGACCGGGCTGAGTTCGGCGCAGGATTTCCTGCGAACGGGCTGTTCATCCAGTCTGATATCTCGCGCCCGGAAGAACTGGAGACCATCTTTTCCAAGGCGCAAGAGTATACCAGCAGCCTGGACGCGCTGGTCAACAACGCTGCCATGCAGATCGCCAAACCGCTGCTCGAAACAACGGTCGAGGAGTGGGACGCAGTCATGGCTTCCAACCTGCGTTCGGTTTTCCTGGGTGTCAAGCTGGCTTACCCGCTGCTCAGGGCCAAAGGCGGCGGGGCGGTGGTCAACGTCTCCTCGGTGCATGCCATCCAGACCTCGGCCAACATCGCCGCCTACGCTGCCAGCAAGGGCGGACTGCTGGCCCTGACGCGCGCCATGGCAATCGAGTTCGCACCTGATAACATCCGTGTTAATGCCATTTTGCCTGGTGCCGTGGATACGCCCATGCTGCGCGCCGGCCTGGGCCGCGGGCACGTCGGTCACGGTGATCTGCAGCAGCGCCTGGACAACCTGGCGCGCAGGACCGTCAGCGGTAAGATCGGCCAGCCCGAGGAAATCGCCCACGCGATTTACTTTCTGGCAGACGAGGAACAGTCCTCGTTCATGACCGGCCAGGCCATGGTGGTGGACGGCGGCGCAACGGCGCGCTTGAGTACGGAATGAAGATTGTTCAGCGCATAATGCCAGCGCCTATTCTCAAGGTGGTCAAAAACACCTACGACGCGATCCGCCGCCTGCCGCAGGTCCCGGACGCCTACCTGCATCCCTGGCGGCGCGCGAGCCGTACCCGTATGGCTGAATATCACAACCTCCACCAAGGGGAGCGTTGTTTCATCATCGGCAATGGTCCCAGCCTGAAACAAACCGACCTGAGCAAGCTTAAAGATGAATTCACCTTCGGGATGAACCGCATCTACCTGCTCTTCCCGGAACTGGGCTTTTCCACGACCTACTTTGTCTCTATTAATGATTTGGTGATCGAACAGTGCACTGAAGAAATCGCCGCCCTACCGATTCCAAAGTTCATCGCCTGGCACGCCAACCGGCACTTCCAGCGCTTTCCCGAAGATATGGTTTTTCTCTACACGACCTACACCGGCCCGCGCTTTGCTTACGACCTGACCCGCCGCATCTGGGAAGGTGCTACAGTCACCAACGTTGCGCTGCAGCTGGCCTACTACATGGGCTTCGAGCAGGTCATCCTGATTGGCGTCGACCATAACTTTGCCAGCAAAGGGGAGGCCAACCAGACCGTCGTCTCAGACGGTGACGATCCTAATCACTTCGATGCGCGCTACTTTGGCAAAGGCTTTCGCTGGCAGTTGCCCGACCTGGAGACGTCCGAGATCGGATATGCCAAGGCTCGCAAGGCCTACGAAAAAGCCGGACGCCAGGTGCTGGACGCCACCGTTGGCGGTAAGCTGACTATCTTCCCCAAAATTGACTACGACTCACTATTTTAGTGTTTCATCCTAAGCCTTGAACTTATCTCCGTTATCTTCAACCCCTCCGGTCTCAATTGTGACCCCATCCTACAACCAGGCCGCCTACCTCGAGCAGACGCTGAACTCCGTGCTCGGACAGGACTACCCGCGCCTGGAATACCTGGTTGTGGACGGCGCCTCCAGCGATGGCAGTCTCGGAATTATGCGCAAATACGCCGACAAGCTGTCCTGGTGGATTTCCGAACCAGACCGGGGCCAGGCTGAAGCCATCAACAAGGGGCTGCGACGCGCGCGAGGCGAGATCGTCGCCTGGCTCAACTCGGACGATTTCTACCTGCCCGGCGCGATCCAACTGGCTGTACAGGCATTCCGAGAACACCCTGAGGCGGGATTGGTGTACGGTGACACGCTTTCGGTCGACGAGAAAAGTGAGCCGATCTACCTGGCGCACTATGCCCAGTGGTCCCTGGCGAATTTGCTGGCCTTCGACATCCTGGGGCAGCCGGCGGTTTTCATGCGCCGCGATGTTCTGGAACAGACCGGGTACATCGACCCGTCCTATCATTTTTTATTGGACCATCAGTTATGGCTGCGCTTCGCAGCTCTGACCCCGATGGTGTATACGCCCCGGCGGCTGGCTGCCGGGCGCTACCACGCTGCTGCCAAGAATGTGGCGCGCGCGGCCGAATTTGGCCGGGAAGCTTACCGCATCCTGGAGTGGGCAGAGTCCCAGCCACAGATCGCGCCCATCCTGGCCGCCAATCGGCGTCGGGCTTGGGCTGGCGCCCATCGTTTCAACGCCCGCTACCTGCTGGATGCTGACCAGGCCTGGCCGTCGCTCAAATCCTACTGGCGCAGTCTGTCGACGCACGCGCCTACCGCGCTGGTGGAGTGGAAGCGCATCCTGTTCGCTTTGCTCAGCCTGTTTGGCCTGGGGGGATTGCGAGCAGCCTATAACCGCCGTCGCCAGCAGCATGCCCGGCAGCAGGCGCTTTCCGATTTGGACGGGACGGGGTACAATCGACAGGTTTGATTATTGCCCGGTAAGTTTTCTATGCAAGTAACTCAATCTCCGAACCGTTCTTTCATCGCGCCAACCCGTTGGGCGCTGGCACTTGTGCTCACGCTCCTTTTGGGATTCGGTCTGGCTATCCGTCTGTTCGATTTAACCGACCTGCCGCTTGATTTTCATCCCACCCGCCAATTGTTTGCAGCCCTCAAGGCGCGCGCCATGTATTACCAGACCGCACCGGGTATCCCCGACTGGAAGCGCGATATCACCATTCGCCAGTACGAGACCGAAGCAACGATCGAGCCGCCCATCCTGGAATCCCTGGTGGCGGCTACCTACCGCTTGACGGGGGAGCACCTGTGGATAGCGCGAATCTATTCATCAATTTTTTGGATACTCGGCGGGGTATTCCTGTTTTTATTGGCACGCGACCTGCTCTCTCTCGACGGCGCACTGGTAGCCCTGGCGATCTATTTGTTCCTGCCGTATGCGGTGATTGCCAGCCGCAGCTTCCAGCCCGATCCGCTAATGGTGATGCTGATCCTGCTGTGTTTGTGGTCTGCCGTACGCTGGAACCGCAATGGGGGCTGGGGCTGGGCGGTTTTGGCAGGCCTTGGCGGCGGGGCGGCAGTCTTTGTAAAATTCACAGCCGCCTTCTTTGTAGCGGCTGCTCTGCTTTGGGCGGTGTTGGACCGTTATTCGCTCAAACAAGCCCTGACCAGGCTTCAGGTGTGGGGCATGGCGCTGCTGTCCATCTTGCCGGCTGCCGGTTATTTGCTTTACGGACTGTACTTTGCGGATACCCTCGGCAGCCAGTTCAGCGGGCGTTTTTTCCCCCAGATGTGGATCGATCCCTTCTTCTACTTCCGTTGGGAAGGCAAGATTGCCTTGCTGCTGGGCCACGTTGGTTTGGCTCTGGCACTGCTGGGTTTGATGTTTTTGCGGTCGCGTCGCTCGCAGAACCTGTTGCTGACGCTGTGGGCCGCATATTTTATCTTTGGCATGGTTTTTGATTTTCATATCTCCAGCCACGATTACTACAGCCTGCCGTTGATCCCGATTGGGGCCCTGTCGCTGGCCGGCATGGGACAGGAAATGCTGCGGGGTTTAGCCGAAGCAGTTTCTGGGTCCGGTTGGAGACGGGCGGCTGCCCATCTCCTGCTGCTGTTCGTGGTCGTGATGACTGTCTGGGACGTACGCGTCCAGATGAAGTCCGTCGATTACCGCCCGCAGGAGGCTTACTGGGCTTCGATCGGCCAGGCGCTCGATCACAGCGCATCGGTCATCGCGCTGACCCAAGACTACGGTTATCCGCTGGTATATTGGGGCTTCCAGAAAGCGTCCATCTGGCCGGATTACGGTGATTTGCAATATCGCGACCGGGCGGGCAAAAGCGATTTTGCGTCCCGTTTTCAGAATTTAACCAGGAAGAAAGCCTACTTCTTGGTGACGGATTTCAATGAGTTCCAATACCAACCCGAGTTGAAAGATTACTTGTACGGACAGTATCCAATTTACCTTCAGGGTGAGGGTTTCGTCGTCTTCGACCTGACCCATCCCTTGACGCCTTGACATGATGGAAAATAAAAAAGTCTGGTTTTTTGGAAATAGAATTTCGCTTTTGATCACGCTGGCGATTGTATTTGTGGCAGCCATTGGCATCCGCCTCTACGACCTGACCGACATGCCCTTGGATTTCAACGCCAACCGCCAGCTATTCTCGGCGCTCAAGGCGCGCGGAATGTACTATGCCATGCTGCCCGCTTCGGCAGCCGACGTCCCCCAGTGGCAGCGCGAGATGGCCATCAGCCAATGGAAGAGCATGGCCACCATCGAACCCCCGGTCACGGAAACTCTGGTGGCACTCAGCTACCGCGTCTTTGGCCTGCACCTGTGGATCTCACGCATTTACACCTCGTTCTTTTGGGTGCTGGGCGGGATATTCCTGTTCCTGCTGGCAAAGGAAATTTCGTCGCTTGACGGTGCAGTGGTGGCGCTGCTGTTTTACCTGTTCCTGCCGTTCGGAATCATCGCCAGCCGCAGCTTCCAGCCCGACCCCCTGATGGTGTTTTTGATGATTGCCGGGCTGTGGGCTATGTACCGCTGGCGGTCGTCCGGGACCTGGAAGTGGGCGCTTACCGCCGGTCTGCTCAACGGGGCGGCAATCTTTGTCAAGAACGTGGCCGTCTTCCCGTTGTTGGGTGCGGCGGTTGGGCTGGTATTGGAACGCGGTTTGCGGGAATCAATCAAGGATAGGCAGACCTGGATCCTGGCGATCCTGTCCGCCTTGCCGGTGGGGTTGTATACGCTCTATGGGGTGCTGATCTCGGGTTCGCTGGCCAGCCAATTCAACCTTCGATTTTTCCCTGACTTGTGGAAGGATGGTGGTTTCTACATCCGCTGGAAGGGACAGTTGGATGGGATTACGGGATTCGGGCCGATCGTACTGGCCTTGATTGGGGCGCTGCTGGCCGGGAAACGCAAATCTGCCTTTTTGCTCGGATTGTGGGCCGGCTACCTGGTCTTTGGCATGACCTTTGCTTATCATATTTCCACCCACGATTATTACAGTCTGCCGGTGATCCCGATCGTGGCGTTGTCTTTCTCCCCACTCGTAGCTTTGCTGGCTGACCGGCTCGAGCAGGTGCAGCCGGCATGGCTGGTGCGGACTTCGCTGGCAGTTTTCACCATCCTGGTTTGTGGGGTGTATTTGTGGTATGCCAGGGTTGATCTGGCGCGCAGCGACTACCGCGAGGATCCCCAATTCTGGTGGAAACTGGGTGAGAAACTCGGGCACACCAATCCTGCCATCGGCTTGACCCAGGATTACGGTGCTCGCCTGGCTTACTGGGGCTGGCAGGATATCAGCTCGTGGTATTATTCGGGCGACTTGAACATCCGCGACCTGGCCGGGATCAATGTTAATTTGAGCGATCGCTTTGCCGACCAGATCAAGGGCAAAAAGTTCTTTGTTGTTACCCAAATGTCCAAGCTGGATTCCCAGCCAGAGATCAAGGCGACGCTCTATAATCATTATCCAATCTACGATCAAGGCAATGGCTACTTGATCTTCGATCTCACTCATCCCAAATAGAAACCTGCGATGCCCGAATTCCCCTTGGTTTCGATCGTTACACCGTCATTCAATCAGGCGCGCTTCCTGGAAGCAACCATCCAATCTGTGTTGGGTCAAGATTATCCCAATCTGGAATATCTGGTCGTGGATGGCGGTTCGACCGATGGGAGCGTGGGGATTATCCAGCAGTATGCGCCTCGCCTGGCCTGGTGGGTCTCCGAAGCGGACCAGGGCCAGACCGAGGCCCTCAATAAGGGATTTGCACGCGCCCGAGGCCAGATCCTGGCCTGGCTCAATTCGGACGATACCTACCTGCCCGGCGCAATCTCCTCGGCGGTCACTTATTTGCAGGAACATCCCGATGTCGGCCTGGTGTACGGAGACGCCAACTTTATCGATGAACAGGGGCGTCAGATCGGGCAGTTTGCCGCTCGGCAGACAGATTACCGTCGCTTGCGTCGCGGTTACGTCCATATCCCACAGCAAGCCTCTTTTTTTCGCGCCGATCTGTGGCGGCAGGTGGGTCCGCTCGACCCCGGTTTCTACTTTGCCATGGATTATGACTTGTGGGTGCAGATTGCCGAACGAGCCCCAATCCGCTACGTGCCGCAAACCTGGGCCAATTTCCGCCTGCATTCCAGCGGCAAGACAATCGCTGATGACGACCGCTGTTGGCCGGAAATGGTCCGCATTCACTATCGCGATGGCGGGAACTGGTTTTCGGTTTTGACCGCAAAATACCTCATTCGCAAGCTGTTGGCTCCGCTGCTGAACTGGCGCCGTCAGCGCCAAATGCAGCGTTACGATAAATGAGATGCTATGAAAAATTGGTTGCTTTCCTCCCCTTCTGTAGATGATTTGATCCGCCTGCTGCGCGCCTGGCGTTTCTGGCTGATCGGAGCCATCGTTGGTGGCCTGCTGGGCACCCTGGCGTATGTCCTCGTCCCGCCGCCGTATCGTGCGCGTGCCACAGTCGTGGTGGATTTTAATCTGGAGAAAGCCTGGCCCGATAATCCGGACCGCGAAGTGTTCTATTATCTCGAACGCGAGGCGCGTAAGTTGGAGGAAGTCGCCTGGTCCGATGCGACCCTGCAGCAGGTCGCGGACCAGATGGGTGGAATGACAGTCGACCAGTTGCGCTCAGATGTTCTGGAACTGAGCGAACCGCAGGATGGCGCCTGGCATTTCTATGCGACCGAGCGTTCACCGCAGCAGGCCGAACAGCTTGCATCAGCCTGGGCACAGGCTTTCTACCAAAAGACACTGGTTGGGGTAGATAATGCCGTCGCGTTGGATGCCGCCCGCAAGGCGCTGGAAGCCAATCCGAGCGATCCGGCGCTGATGGCTCAGGTCAACACACTGGAAGCCGGATCGCTCGGGATCACCCCTGAGCTGCAAATTTCTCTGGCGCAATCCAGGTACCTGCCGGCGGAGCGAAAAGTGGGTCTGGGCAATTATGTTCTGGCGGGAGCAGTGCTTTTTCTGTTGCTAAGTGCCCTTTTCTTGTTATTTTTCGGGAAGCAGTAAGGTGCGTAGTCTGACACGCGACCGCCTGGCGCGTTTCCTGTGGGGAGCCCTTTTGGTGACCCTGCCGGTAACCAGTTTTCGCTATATGCCCCTAATGGGAGCGGGAACATATGTACGCCCACTGGCGCTCTATCCGCTGGGATTGCTGATGCTGGTCCTGCTGGGGATGCTTTGGAAGAAGCAGATCCCTCGCCCGTGGCCAGGCATCTTCAGCCTGCTGCTCGTGTTTGTTCTGATCGTCGGTTTTTCGATTGCCTGGGGAGCCCTGTTTGCACCGGTTGTATTACGCGGGGTGAGTTACTGGGACCGCGCTCTGCGCGCCTCGATCACGGTGGTGATCGGATCCTCTTTCTTTGTAGCTGCGGTGTGGATGAACCAGGACGAAGACGCGTTGTTGTTTTCGGTCAAGTGGTTGCTGGTGGGAATGGTCTTACATCTTTTATGGGGAAGTATTCAGGCGGTCGGATTGAACCTCGGTTTACGTCCATATCTAAATCCTATTCAGCAAAGTTTTTCAGTACGCGGACTGGTCAAGAATAAACGTATCTCGGGCTTTGCCTATGAACCGTCCTGGCTGGCCGGTCAACTGGCGACGATTTACCTGCCCTGGCTGTTCGCGTCCCTCTTGGCGCGTTATCGGATTTTGCGATTTCGCTGGCTGACCTATGTTTTGCTGCTCGGTGGGTTGGCTGCACTGCTTTTGACCTATTCGCGCAGCGGATTATTTATCACAGTCGGTGCTTTGGGTCTGACTTTGCTGCTGGCTGGCGGCGAATCGCTCACCTCTTTTTGGAGCTGGTATCGTGCAGGCTTCCGCCGTAATACCGAAGTTGATCGATGGAATGCCTTGCAGAATGTGGGGAGTCGGATCGTTCTCGGCCTGGGCGCGATTGGCGCGCTGGCGGCAGCCGCCTACCTGCTGGCGGACAAGGGTTACATTGCCACTTTTTGGAATTCCGCGAAAGGTGACCTGTGGAGTTATGCTGTAGATGTATACCTGGGGCCGCGCCTGGCGTACGCCGTTGCTGCATTGAATGCCTATCAGCAGCACCCGTGGACGGGTGTTGGGCTTGGATCGAGCGGTTTTTACATCTATCATCACATGCCAGATTGGATCTTGTATGGCGTTCCGGAAATCGCCCGCCAGCTTAGTCCCAATTCGGGCTTGTATCCCAACCCCAAAAATATGTACATTCGCCTGTTGGCCGAGGCTGGACTGCCCGGTCTGATCGCTTACCTGACTTTTCTACTCAGCCTGTTTGGATATGCCCTCTCGGCGTTGCGTAAGGCAACCTCACAGGCGCGGTTCTTGGGCATGGTAGGGATTTTTTCACTGGCAGCAGTGGCTTTACAGGGTATATCGCAAGATTCCTTTGCACTGCCGGATATCTGGATCAATTTGGGCATCCTGGCTGGTCTGGCAGGGCGTTGGTTGGAATCAGGAAATAGCATTGTGGAGAGCGCCGGCTTTCTCGACGAGGAGACATTATGATTGTTCTTTCTGTGGGAATGCCGCGGGCCGGTTCGGGCTGGCATTACAATCTGATCCATGATTTAATGGCAACTACCGGCTGTTCTGACGCACGCGAGATTCGCCAGCAATTTCATTTGGAGAAGATTCTGACAGAGGTCAATTGCAATATTGGTGTGCTTTCCTTGCGCCGCTTGGCGATGGTAACTGTCCCATCCCTGATTGGTAAAACGTTCGTCATCAAAGCACATGCCGGACCCACGATCTGGTCACGGCTGTTGAGCCATAATGGGGTTATGCGCATTACCTATATCTATCGCGATCCTCGCGATGCTATGCTTTCCGCCTTTGATTACGGTCAGCGCGCCATTGCCAAAGGCCGTCCTAATGCCTTCTCCCACTTGACGGATTTCGAAAAGGCAGTAGACTTTATTAAAGACTACTTGAAAATTTGGGATGCTTGGATGGGACAAGATAATGTTTTGAAAGCTCGCTACGAAGATTTATTGACTGATTATGAGGCTGAGGCGGCACGCCTGATTAATTTCCTGAAACTGAATGATAACCGCCCTGCAGTCCAGAAGGTTGTGGAACAATATCGCCCGGGAAAAGCCGAATCCGGGCAGCAGGGTTTACACTATTTCAAGGGCAAGATAGGTCGTTTCCGGGAAGTGTATTCTCCGGAGCAACAGCAGGTAATGGTCGAGCAATTTGGTCCTTACCTGCGAAGAATGGGTTACGAAAGTTAACCGATTTTACACAAATTATTGAGACATGCGCAGCTACGATTATCCTTACATCACTGACTGGTTTACCGTTTCGCTACGATGGCTAGCAATGCTAGGAATTGTTATCTCGTTAGCGTTGGGGAATCAGCTAACCATGCCTGTGGCCTGGCCGCTGGTTGTGCTGGCCGTATGGAACTTGTTGATGATGATGTTGGCCGGCTTTAACTTCCGTATGTCTTATCACCGCGAGATCGGGGTGATTGTCGACACGATCTTGATAGGCATCTTTTTCTGGCTGCAAAATGGGGTCTTAGGTCCGGCATCCTGGTCAGTGCTACTCCCAATACTGACGGCTGCAATGTATTTCGAAATCTTTGGTGCGCTTGGCGTGGCGGTTGCCCTGGCCGGATATGAAATTGTCTCGGTTTACCTGCAGTTTCCTGATAATCGCTCTCGCCTCACCTATGGTTTAGCTACATTATCGACCCTGGCTGCCGGTCTTTTATTTGGTGTGCTGGGACGTCAGCTATTCGATCAACTACGCAAAATGCGTCTGACCCGAATTACCGAGGAAGAGAGACGCCGGGCGGTTGAGAATGAACGCCTGCGCGCCATTTATGAACTCACATCCACGCTGACGGCGACTCTCAGCTATAAGCGCGTCCTCGATTCAGCTCTGGACTTGAGCGTGAATGCGCTAAATTTCAATCCTGATGAGCGACCCGACGACAATCTGGTCAGCGCGGTTATGCTATTTGTCGGAAATGAATTAATTACCAAATCTGCGCGTCGGTTCACGAGCGCTGATATGCGCGTATCTCTACCCGGGGCGGAAGGAGTGGTTGGTAAGGTACTCAATGATGGGGAGCCGGTCCTCACGCAGAACATTGCATCTGATCCGGAATTAGGCAGGATAATTGCCCTGCGTACCTGCACCTCGGTATATTGTTTTCCACTACGCAGCGGTTTCAATGTTTATGGAGTACTGCTTTTCGCCCATCCAACCCCGAATTTCTTCACAGAGGAACGCCGGGATGTGTTGGATATTATTGGGCGTCAGGCTGTGATTGCCGTTCAAAATGCGCGTTTATATCAGGATCTTGTTGAAGAGAAGGAACGCATGGTGGAAGTCCATGAAGAAGCACGCAAGAAGCTGGCGCGTGATTTGCATGATGGGCCGACGCAATCTGTTTCAGCCATGGCCATGCGCCTTAATCTAACCCGTCGCATGCTGGAACGCGACCCGAAAGCTGCTGCAGACGAGATAGTAAAAATCGAAGAACTGGCACATCGCACAACGAAAGAAATCCGCCACATGTTGTTTACGCTGCGTCCACTAGTGCTTGAATCTCAGGGTTTGTCCGCCGCATTAATTTCAATGGCCGAGAAGATGCGCGAGACCTTCAGCCAGAATATGATCGTAAACGTGGATGAGCGTTTGGCACAACAGTTGGAAATGGGAAAGCAGGGCGTCATCTTTTACATCGTCGAAGAAGCTGTAAATAACGCGCGTAAACACGCTCGCGCCTCGAATGTCTGGGTTACACTACGCTCATTGGAAGCTGGTCTGGCCTTGCTTGAAATCCGTGATGATGGGATTGGATTTGATGTGAAGTCGATTGCAAAATCGTATGATAAACGCGGCAGTCTGGGCATGGTCAATTTACGTGAGCGAACGGAATTGGTTAATGGACTAATGAATATCGATTCGGTTCTTGGCAAAGGGACCAAAATACAGGTATACATCCCTCTGACCGAAGAAGCGACTGACCGCCTCCATCACCCCAAATAATCAAGAATGCCAATTGCTGCAGGTATATATTATTTCGCACACGAGCCTGAGAATTTCACCAGGCCCCCGGTTATTCTGATCCATGGGGCTGGGGGAACACATTTGCACTGGCCAGCCGAAATGCGCCGATTGAACCAGCAGCGTGTTTTTGCGCTGGATCTACCTGGTCACGGTAAATCGGAGGGAATCGGCAGACAGTCCGTCGAAGAGTATGCTCTCAGCGTTGTAGAGTTCATGAAAGCAATGCGCTTGCGTGCTGCTGTTTGTGTGGGTCATTCCATGGGAAGCGCCATTTCGATGACACTGGCGTTGAAATATCCGAAACGCGTACTGGGTCTGGGCCTGGTTGGCAGTGGGGCACGACTGCGAGTGGCTTCGCAAATTCTGGAAAATGCAGCGAACCCCGCAACGTTTCCCACGGCAGTTGAGCTTGTGGTGGATTGGTCTTATAGTAATCGGGCCGACTCTCGGCTGAAGGAGCTCGCAGCACAACGAATGGCTGAAACTCGTCCGACGGTTTTTCATGCTGATTTTCTTGCTTGTAATGCTTTTGATGTCATGGACAAATTGGGGCGAATTCGTGTGCCCACGTTTATCGTCTGTGGTGCAGAAGACCGGTTGACCCCCGTCCGGTACGCGGAATACCTGCGTGACAAGATTGATGGCGCCCAACTCAGTGTGCTTGAACGAGCCGGACACATGGTGATGTTGGAGCGCCCGGCGGCAACAGCTGCTGTATTAGAAAATTTCTTACAACAAATTCCGTATCAATCCGGTCTTTAATGGGAGGAGAAAATCTCATTTAAAATTGGGATTGCATGGTAGATCGCTTTGGCCCTGTGGCTCAAGCGGTTTTTTTCGTCCATGCTTAATTCCGCCATTGTTTGTCCCAGTTCGGAGACGATAAAAATCGGATCGTACCCAAACCCATTTTGCCCTCGTTCTATTGGGATGATCTCGCCCGGGCATTCTCCGGCAGCCAACCTCACTGATCTATCGGGTGCGCTTATCGCGACGGTAGCGCAGAAATGAGCCGTCCAGGGGCGAGGCTTACCCTCCAATTTCATTAGCAAGTATTTGCGTCGATCGGCATCCGTCGCGTTGGGGGTGGGTGCGTAGCGGGCTGAGTACAATCCTGGAGCGCCATCCAGTGCGTCGACTTCCAACCCGGAATCGTCGGCTAGGGCAACCAGTCCGCTGGCCTGGGCATAAGCAAATGCCTTCCGAGTGGCATTTTCGGCATAGGTTTGACCGTCTTCGACCACCTCAAGATGTAAACCAATCATGCTAGGGGAAACAATTTCTAAATTAAGATTGGCCAGTAGCGCTTTAATCTCCCGCATTTTTCCTTGATTTTCTGTTGCGATCAATATTTTTTTCATTCAGGAATCCTGCGGTGTGAGCTGATCCAGGGCCCAGGCAGTGTGTTCACGCACCATTGGCTCCGGGTCCTGTAATGTATTCAGCAAAGCAGGAATGACCTGCGGATCCTTGGAATTTCCAAGCGCAACTGTCACATTACGCAAATAGCCGCGTCGTTTAGCTCGCTTGATCGGGCTATTTTTAAATTTGCGGTTGAATTCATCCGGTGTGAGCGCCAGTTCTTGAATGAGTTGAGGCCGGGGAAGGCCGTCGCGTGGCGTAAAAGTTGGATCCCCATTTAGTGTGGCGAAACGATTCCATGGGCAGACCATCTGGCAGACATCACAACCGAAGATCCAGTCCCCGAGTTGGGAGCGGAATTCGGTCGGAATGTCGCCTTTTAATTCGATCGTCAAATAGGAGATACAGCGGCGTGCATCCATAGTGCGGTCGGTCAGAATGCATTGCGTGGGACAGGCCTCGATGCAGCGGGTGCAGGTCCCGCAATGGTCTGTGGTGAAAGGTGGATCAGGTTCTAATTCGATTCCCAGCAGGATTTCAGACAATAAAAAGTATGAACCCTTAGACGGGTTGATTAGACAGGTGTTCTTGCCGATCCAGCCCAAGCCAGCCCGCATAGCCAGATCCCGTTCCAGGATGGGGCCGGTGTCGGAATACCAGCGATTGGACACGGGATGACCGACCTGTTCTTCAATAAAGTCAACCAGCGCTTTCATCCGTTCAGGCAAGACATTGTGGTAATCCTCGCCCCAGGCATAAGCGGCAACACGTCCTTGAGGAGGCGGCCCAGCGTCAGTTTGGGCAGATTTGGGGTTCGGGTAGGGTGTGCCGAGAACCAGGATGGAGCGGCATTCAGGCAATATTTCACGCGGATTGGCCCGGCGACGGCGGGAGCGTTCGTCTGCCAGATAACCCATAGAACCGTGCCGCCCCTCGGTCAACCAATCCTGGAAGATTGACCAGTGGGGCGGCGATTCGGGTGATGTAATTCCGGCGAGAGCAAAACCCAATTGGTGTGCTTGCTCCTTGATGGCCTGCGTTAAAGATAAAGTCACTTGACGAGGATCTTCACCCAGAAAAATTTGCCAAAAGGGATGCCTTTGGGATTGACCATACGCCAGGCACTCAGGTATTCTCCAGCCTTGGTGGGGGCCTTTAACTGCACTGAGACGTCAATCTCCTGACCGGGAAGGACGGCAGTTGTAATTGGCGTTGGTTGGCCGTCCATCTTGACGTTGTACCCACCATAAATCAAGGTATAACCGTCTCCCCAGGTACAACTGCCCGTGTTTTTAATGTGCCAGGTTTTTACGAAATCTTGTCCCGGGGTCATCTCTGTCCCATCCGAAACTGTGACATCTGAGATGTACTCGGCATCGTCACAAATGATTTGCGTCGAGGTGCCTAACGGGATTTCGGGCTGCGAAGAGGCTGTGACTTCAAGTGTCGCTGAGGCCGGCGCAGAGGCTTCGGTGGCGGTCGCCTCAGCAGTCGGCGTTACTGCCTTGGCTGTCATGGTCAGGTTCGCTGCAACGGTCTGAGCCGCAGCCGTATAAAGTGCGTTGACGTCTGGGGTCGGTGATTCTGGCGTGTTGGGGCCGCAGGCACTTAGAAGCAGCGCACTAGCTAGGAAGAGCAAAAAGATGTTTCGCATTTCTTCTCCTTCCTTAGAATCCGACGATGCGTCAAAACAGTGAGGTTATTTTTGGACTTTGATCGATACGCAAACGATACCGCCAAAGTAAACGTCGCTGTCATTCTTCATGCGCCAGCAGCCGCTATGATCTCCTTCTTTGGAAGGGGCGGTCATGTGAATGCGCAAGTCAACTGTATCGCCAGGGAAAACAAATTGAGATTTATCTTTGATCAGGTAGGGTTTTCCACCCATTGGTTCACCAAAGGCAAATGCCAGTTGAAAGCCCTCGTCCCATCTACCACAGGCGCCAGTGTTTTTTATACGCCAGATTTTCTGGAAATCCTCACCGGGTTTCATGACCGTCCCATCGGGGACTGTAATGTCCGCCACGTAGGCGGCGTCGTCGCAAATCACGCCGGAAGGAGTGCCAAGCGACAATGACTGTGTTGGAGAAGGTATTCCTGCAATTGGCGTCAATTCAACGGGTTGAGAGCCCAGGGTCGGGCTCTCGATTGCCGATTGGGTTGGGGTCGGTGGTTCGGGGGTAAATGTAGCGGTCGCTTCGGATGTGGGTGTGCTAGCAGATGCTGTCTGAGTCAGTTCTGCCGAGACAGTTTGTGCGGCTGCAGTGAAGACAGCCTGGGGATCTACTGGAGTAGCATCCGGGGATTTTTGTCCTCCACATGCAGTCAACAAGACCACTATCAGCAGAAGACTAAAGTTCATGATGCGTTTGGTGTTGCGCACAGTGACCTCCTTGGGAGTCAACAGTTGCTTGCTAAAATGCCAGATATTTTTTCATTCTCTCGTTCATTATAACCTAGGTGGTTTGGCAACAATAACTTGCACCATGGATTTTTATTTAATTTCCGGAGAGAAGTCATTGCGCTTCCATCAGTCTGCGCACTACGGACAACTGAATGTAAATAAAACTCGATCGAAGGTTTGGTTATTGGGACTGATCACATAAAGGGCTACCCAGCGTGAAATATCCTGGATTGCATCGGGTTGGAGTTTCCAATCGAAATAAGCTGTTTTCGTCCCAGCTTCTTTGAAGACCAGTGTTTCAGTATCCACTTTAGCACTATCTGGCGGGTTGCGTACCCATTGATAAGTAACTGTGCCGGGTGCATTGGTGGTGATGTCGGCTGTGAAGCGGAAGTAGGTGCCTTTTGCCGGGCAACCACTCAGTGGATCCCGCACTTTTGTGTATTTAACACTGGTCACTGCGAAGCTACCGTTTGAACTAACCGTGACTTTTACGGATAGAGATGAGTTGTATGGGCCAAATCCAACCGTACCGCCGTAAGGGGTTGCCAGCCGCCAGTAGCCTGTATAGGTACCTTCAGTTGTTGGAGCGATAAATCCAATGGAGAGGTCTGCAGTCTGGTCTTGGTTGATTACCTGTTGCAGTGGGTATTCAACGCCGGCGCCGATTGCGTCTCCACTGGACAGGATCAGCTTATAGCTTGAGTCCCAGGGGCAAGATCCGAGATTCTTGACGCGCCAGGTCTTGGTAAAGGCCTGGCCTGGCTGGACCAGCATGCCATCCGGGACAGTTACGTCTGCAATGAAACTGGCCGAATAGCAGGGGGTTACGTTCCCGGTTCCACCTGTCGATGGAGCTGGTTGGGTGGGTGATGGGGTTGGGCTGATCACCGGCGTGGGCGTGCTGACCGGAAGTGTGGGGGTTAGTTCCACTGCGGATTCTGTGAATTGGGCCACCACTGTCTGCGCTGCCGAAGTTTGAACGGCGCTAATATCTATTGTTGGGGTCGTGTTCGCTGGCGTGCCGCATCCACTCAGGAATATGGCAAATATAGCAAACAGAACCACAGCTTTGTAAACATGTTTGTTCATCGATTTATTCCTTTCAGTCCGGTTTGGAAACCGGCGGGCGTTATTATAATGCCTTTAACGGGGTAGTAAATAGGCCGCAATTCTGGGTGGGAACTGCGGCCTTGAGGCAACTCGGGGAGAGTTCGGGTCGTTACGGAGCGGGTTGGATCTCCGGATTGACCCACACAGCCCAATCCTGGGCTGACGATCCGTGTGCGAGTACTGCCAGGACAAAATTGACTTGTTTTCCAGCCAGGCTGCTGAGATCTACGTCAATATTCTTGAGTGTCCCGTCGCAGGCTTTGGTCCAGGTGCCCAGCGGTTTGAGGGTACCGCTTTCTTTGTAATTCAATTGAAAAGTTGCGTCTCCAGTTCCACAGGTACCGTCGGGTTTGGCCAGGAAGCCAATCTTGGCCGTAAAGTGGTCCCCATTAAATACGGTGTAGGTTGAATATTCTCCGGAGATAACGCCATCATCGGCCCAGAAGGGATGGGTTTCGAGTACTTTGGTAGGCGTGCTGCCATTTTCCAGTTCGGCGCCATTGCGGTACATGACAAAGCCATTGGTATCTGTGTCTGGGCCACCGAAGGTCAGCGTTGTGGCCCCTCCGCAAGGGCTGCCGCAGGAGAGCCATTGCGCCGATGGCGCGCGGGTATGGAAGTCATATCCGCTGCTGCCAGGAACTTTGATCTCCACGTAGAAGGATTTACCTTGATAGCCTCCAGCCACCGGAACAAGGACCCCGGATCCATTGCGAATGCGCCAGTAGCCTCGGTAAGTGCCAGGGTTGGCAGGGGCTTTCAATGTGATAGCGAGATCAACTTCCTGTCCGGGTGAAACGGTCCCGATTGCGGTTGGAGAGGGGCCATTCATAGAATCGCCGCTATCAAAAACAAGAGAATAACCTGACCAGGTACATGTACCAATGTTTTTCAACCGCCAGGTTTTTGTAAAGCTATCACCAGCGTTGAACACGGTACCATCAGGAATGTTTACATCCTTGATGAATTGCGCCAGGTCGCACATTGCTGTGGCTGTAGGTGGGGCAGAAGTGAATGGCACAGATGTGAATGTCGGCACAGGCGTATTGGTTACCTGGACCACAGGAAATGTCGCTGTTGCCAATGGCACAGTTTGCGTGAGTTGTGCTTCGACTGTCTGCGCTGCGGCTGTAAAAATGGCGTTTGGATTGGGGGTATCGGCCCCACCGGAAGGCAGGTTGCAAGCCGATAGTACCAATACTGAAATGATTGATATTGTCACGAAGCGAGTAAATTTGGACATTCTCCATCCTCCTTACAATTTTGCAAGCTAATTGTACATCATGCTAAGAAAAAAAAGTACCCTTTTCTAATCCGACAAAATTGGGCTATTCCCCGAATCAAAAGGGACAGGCTCTAAAGCCTGTCCCTAAGACGTATTTCAACCTCTATAAGTTCCCTATTGTTTCTCGTAAGGCTGGCCATCGGCTGCCGGGATAACCACCTTACCAACTACACCCGCCAGCACGATCATGGTGATGATGTAGGGGGCCATTAACAGGAATTCGGATGGAATTGGAACCTGTAATATTTGCAGCTTGACTTGCAACGAGTCGGCAAAGCCGAAGATTAGCGACGAAGCAAAAGCCCCAAATGGATTGTACTTCCCGAATATCATGGCAGCCAGGCCAATAAAGCCTTTACCGGCTGTCATCATTTCATCGAAACGCCCCACTGAGCCAACCGTAAAGTATGCTCCACCCAGGCCTGCGATCATGCCGCCCAGAATAACATTGACGTAACGCATGAAATATACATTGACGCCCAATGTATCGGCAGCCTTAGGGTGCTCACCGACGGCGCGGGTACGCAGACCCCAGGGTGTGTAGAACAATACGATGTGTAAGACAACCACCAATATCAGTGTCAGGTAGACGATGATCCCGTTCTCAAAAAGGATTGGGCCAAGGATAGGAATTTTTACCAGACCGGGAATGGGAAGAATTGGGAAAGTGCCAGAGTTGTTTAATGAATCGACATTCTGTTGCAAGAACCGCGATGAGATAAAGCTGGTCATGCCGGTTGCGAAAATATTGATCGCTACGCCGCTCACGATTTGGTCGACTTTGAAACGGATGACCAGAAAGGCATGTGCGGCCGCCACCAATCCTCCAGAAATAATTGCAAGCAGCAGACCGATGTAAAGATTGTGTGTGACGGTTGCAGAGACAACCGCAACCTCGGCTGCGATCAGCATGATCCCTTCAATAGCAATATTGATCACCGCGGCTCTTTCGCTGATTAAACCGCATAGTGCAGCCAGCGCAATCGGGATTGCGCGAACGAGTGAACTGCTCAACATCCCGACTAAATTTAAAGATTTTCCACGTGCAGCCCAGATCAGGAAGGCAGCGATAAAGATGAACGCCACAATCCCGAGTAATAGTCCTGTCGAGCGGATGCCGCGCGCCATTTGCCAGGCACCCAGGAAGATGACCGCAATGATCAGAATATAGATCGAGGGTTGGACGGGTAGGACCAAATCAGGGATGGGGATCGCCTGTGAATTAGATCCGGAGCTCAATCCAAACTTCGTCATTTGCCCGGCTTCCAGGTTGCGGCCGAAAAAGAAAAGCATCAACAATCCGGTGGCAATCAGCAGTGAGCCCGGAATGAGGCGTGAACGCGTCGATGATTTTGTGCTGGGGGAATTGGTCGATTGCTGTGTCATGAAGTCCTCAATCTTCTAAGCATCTGGGGCTATTTTCCCCAACCTCTCGTAATAACGATTTCCTCGGTTTTTGCCAAGCGGATACGGTAGATCCAACGGATGATCTCAGGTGCGGCCACAAAGACAATCACCAGACCCTGAATGATCGAGATGATGTCGATTGGGATACCTGCCATGGATTGCATCCGGGTCGCGCCGCTGCGCAGCGTGCCGAATAGCAGAGCTGCCAGCACAACTCCCAGCGGATGGCTTTTCCCAACCAGTGCCAGCGCAATTGCGTCGAACCCATATCCTGCCGAGAACCCCTGTCCGACCCAGTGATCTACACCAAGCACCTGACTGGCGCCAGCCAGACCGGCCAGCGCGCCGCTGATCGTCATCACCAAGACGATATTGCGGAGGATACTCATGCCCGAGTAGCGAGCAGCGTCCGGATTGGTGCCGACGGTGCGGATTTCAAAGCCCAGCGTAGTTTTGAATAAAAACCAGTAAGCCAGTAGAGCAACTAATAATGCCAGGACAAAGCCCCAGTTAAAACGCAGCGGGTCGGAGAAGAATCGAGGCAGTTCTGCCGTCGATTCGATCACCGGCGTGATCGGGCGATAACCGGGTGCCTTCATGGGTCCATTCAGCAGCCAATCACTGAAGCGGAAGGCAATGTAGTTCATCATGATCGTGTTTACGACTTCGTGTGCGCCTGTAACCGCTTTCAGATAACCAGGGATGGCACCCCAGATTGCGCCTCCAATCGCACCGGCCAGAATTGCCAGCGGCAGGTGGATGTACCAGGGTAGTCCCGTAATGCTGTAACCCACAAATGCAGATGCCAGAGCGCCCATATAGAACTGGCCTTCCGCACCGATGTTGAACAGGCCGCCGCGAAAACCAATTGCAACAGCCAAACCAGCGAAAATGTATGGGGTGGATGTAACCAGGCTTTCAGTGAAGGGATAGATCGCTTTTATTAATGCGGCATTATCACCGCTAGAGAAGTAAATGCGAATTCCTTCGACGATATCTTTGGGGTTACCAAGCGAACCATAAAACAAGGCACCGTAAGAGACGGCGATCGCGTTCCAGGTTTCGCGAAGAGCGCTGAGGGGATCACTGAAGAAATTGCCATATGCCGCAATGACTTTGGCGTCTGTGATGGCGATGAAAATAGCGCCGATCACCAGCCCGGTAAAGACGGCCAGCACCGGGATCAGCAGGGTTTGCCAGAAGCCGCTTGATCTGTGTTTGGATTCGGAAGTGTCTGTCCCGGGTTCGGTCTTAGGAGCTTGGTTGCTCACTTTGTTGTCCGTCACAGTGCAATCCTCCTAAAAGACACGTTCCACTACACCGCCATCCGTGGCGGATGAGTCGGATTCGGGGGCTTTGTCTGATTTGATGCCAGCCATCAACAGTCCAAGGGATCCTTTGGTGGCTTTGGCGGCCGGAACAATATCAATGATCTGACCCTTATACATCACCGCGATGCGGTCAGACAGGGCCAGGATTTCATCCAATTCGGATGAAATCATCAAAACGGCGGTGCCCTCATCGCGTTTTTCGACTATTCGGCTGTGGATGTACTCGATCGAGCCGACATCCAGGCCACGGGTGGGCTGGGACGCGATCAGCAATTTGATGGGGCGCGAGAATTCGCGCGCCACGATCACCTTTTGCTGGTTGCCGCCCGAAAGGGTCGATGCGGTAACATAAACGCTTGGCGTGCGGATATCGTATTGTTCTGTTAATTTTTCGGCAGTTTGAATGATGATCTTTTCTTGAAGCTGTAAGCCGTGGGCAAAGGGGGGCAGATAGTACGAGCAAAGTACCAGGTTGTCATAAATTGGAAATGGGAGTACCAGACCATGTCGCTGGCGGTCCTCCGGGATGTGCGCCACACCCCTTTCCAAAATCTTGCGCGGGGAGGCATTTTTCAGGCTTTCTCCGAGGATGCGAATTTCTCCGCTGTCAGTTGGCAACAATCCGGTCAGGGCGTAGACCAATTCGGTTTGTCCGTTGCCCTGCACGCCAGCAATGCCTAATACCTCACCGATGCGAACGTCGAATGTAACCCCGTTGACGACTTGATTTCCACGTTCGTCCCGGACATACAAGTCCTTGACTTCCAGGGCCGTCTCTTTTGGTTTGGCCTTTTTTTTCTGAACAACCAGATTGACTTCGCGGCCTACCATCATCGAAGCCAGTTTTTTCTGATTAACTTCCTTGGATTTAACCGTGCCAATCACCTTACCCCCGCGCAGCACGGTGATCCGGTCGGCAAGTTCCATGACCTCTTTTAGTTTGTGCGTAATGAAAATGATCGATTTGCCCCTGGCAATTAAATTCTTCAGGATTGTGAAGAGCCCCTCAACTTCTTGAGGGGTGAGAACAGCCGTGGGTTCATCCAGGATTAAAATGTCAGCTTCTCGATAAAGAACTTTGATGATTTCTACGCGCTGCTGGGTGCCTACTGGCAGATCCTTGACGTACGCCTCCGGATCGACCTCCAGGCCATAGTGCTCTGAAATTTCCAGGATGCGTTTAGCCACTTTGGCGCGATCCAGAAACATCCCGTTACGCGTCGTTTCGTTGCCGAGCATCACATTTTCAGTAACGGTCATAACCGGTATCAGCATGAAATGCTGGTGGACCATGCCTATCCCGCGCGCGATTGCATCGCTGGGACTTTGAATGTCGATCTTTTCCCCTTTGACTAGAATGTCACCCTCATCCGGTTTATACAGGCCATAGAGGATATTCATCAGGGTGGTTTTCCCGGCGCCATTTTCACCGAGTAAGGCGAGGATCTCCCCTTTTTCCAGGGTGATGTCAATGTGATCGTTTGCCAGGACCCCCGGGAAAGATTTCGTGATTCCGCGTAGTTCCAGTAATGGCATGCCAGAGTCTCCTGCTGTCGTGCGCGAGAGGTTTTGGTAGAAGAAGGGCCGGGAACCCCGGCCCTTCCAGATTCTCAAACTGGTTTTGTTATTGGCTGATGCCCAAGACGCCATCAACGGTAATTGCGCCGCTGATCAAGTCTTGTTTAGCCTGTTCGACCTCAGCCTTCAGGGCGTCGGGTACTTTGCTCTCAAAGTTGTGGTACGGAGCGATATCCACGCCACCATCCTTGATGGTGTAGACTGCGGTGCCGCCTGTGAAGTTGCCGTCGATGACGTCTTTGATGGTGTTGTAGACGGCAATGTCAATTCTCTTCAAGACGCTGGTCAGGACCACATCCTGGTATTCGGGTGCGGTGTCGTACCAGTCGGCGTCCACGCCAATGATGGTGCAGTTGCCGGTCTCTTTGCAGACAGCAGCCGAGCCGAGTCCCACGGGGCCGGCGACGGGCATGATGATGTCGGCGCCTTCCTGCATCAGGGATTCAGCGATACGGCGGCCATCATCGGTGGAGTCGAAATTGCCAGCGAACAGGCCGTCATCCTTGGCGGTGTCCCAACCCAGGACCTCAACACTGGTGCCTTTTTGCTGGTTGTAGTACTTCACGCCAGCCTCGTAGCCTTTCATGAAGATGGTCACGGTCGGGAGCTTAATGCCGCCGAAGGTGCCGACTTTTCCAGTCTGGGTCATACCAGCAGCCAGGTAACCGGCCAGGAAGGCAGCATCGTCAGTCTGGAAGGTCAGACCGCGCACATTCGGGATCTCCACGTCAGAACCACAGTCCTTGCCAACTTCAGCACCAGGCCAGCAGTCAGGGAAGGTGTAGTCCACAATGGCGAATTTGGTGTCAGGATTGGCCTGGGCAGCCTTGGCGGTGTCCACACCCAGGAGGAAGCCAACCGTAACGATCAGGCCGGCCTTCTCGTCCAGGAATTGCTGGATGTTCTTGGCGTAATCAGACTGTCCCTGGGATTCCAGGTATTTGCCATCCACGCCGAAATCGGTCATGGCTTCCTGGACACCCTTCCAGCCATTGGCGTTGAAGGATTTGTCATCGATACCACCCAGGTCGGTGACCTCACCCACCAGCATCTTGGGTGCTTCGGTCATCGCTGGGGCTTCGGTCGCAGCAGGGGCTTCGGTCATGGCGGGAGCTTCGGTCGCGACAGGGGCCGGGGTCGGCGTAGCGCTGGGACCGCAGGCTGTCAGAACCATGGACGCAACGATAAGTGCGACCATTACAAGATAAAGTTTCTTCATTTTAAATCTTCTCCTCTAAGAAGTTTGAGTTTGGGATGGTTCTTTTTGGGGGGTCCGGTATTTTCCGGTAACAGCAATTTGCGCGTGGCACCTCCTTAACAACATATTAAGTAAGTATACAGCCTCTGGTTGCTTTGTGCAAGACTGTACGAGCGGGCGTAATAATTATCCCTGAGGATTATCTAAAGTCACACCCGTTTCAAGTGTGCCATCCTTGAAATTGCGTTCCAAATCCTGCATTTGTGTTGCCACGAGTGCGGAAATTATCTTTTCCGACTTGTGCAAAGGAGCATACCCGACCTGACCGGCGTAGATGGGAAGCGCCTTCTCCGGTGCCTTGCGTTTGATGGCCAGCAAATCGTACAGGGTTGGGCTGAACTTTTTGAGTGCGCTCGAGAGCAATACATCGCGAACTTCTGGCAGGGCGTAAAACTGATCGATTTCCGAGCCGATAGCATAGACATTGTCTTTCGCCGCGGTTCTGAGGGCACCTTCTGCTGTCTGCCCCCCGACTGCAAAGATGACATCTGCTCCATCATTTATCATTTTGTCTGCTGTCGCGCTGCCCCATTCGGGATCGGCAAATGTTTTTTCGAGGCTTCCCTCCCTGTATTCGATCAACGGGTCAACTGCCGGATTGATATATGCGACGCCTGCTTTGAAGCCTTCACAGTACAACTTGATTGTCTCGATCCCTTCCGATTCGCACACCGCGCCCACTTTTTGGGTCTGGGTCATCATGGCGGCCAGCGCACCGGCCAGGAAGCCGGCCTGATCTTCGGGATAAATAACCAGTGTCAGATTGCCTGGAATTATGTTTTCTACCGTCGGGGTCGATTCTGGAGTGGCAGTCTGAAGTGTGGATGGGGTTTCTGAGTTCCCCAAGGGGGGAGGCGAAGCCGGAAGCGGCTGATCCATGCCAATGAAAAGAGTGTGGGGGTATCTTTCGGCAGCATCAAAGGTGGCCTCGCGCGCGTCATATCCGATCGTCACGATCAGGTCATAACCGACTTCGACGAAGGCCCGGATATTGGCCGCATAGTCTTTGGTGTCGACGGTTTCGATGTAAGCAACCTGATCGACCAGGTTTTCTTCTTTTGCGCGTTGCAAGTCGATCCAGGCTGCCTGGTTGGGTCCCTGGTCCTTGACCGGTCCGATCTCCGTCACCAGGCCGACACAAAAGACCTCACTGCTGGCGCAGTTTGGCTCCTGGGGGGTACACGCAGCCAGGCTTGGGGCGAACAGCGTCAGGCAAATATAGAGGATAAGAGGCGCGCGAAGCGAGCGAATATTCACCTTACATCAATTCGATCGAATCCCCTACCTGGACGGTTCCGCTTTGGACGATTTGCGCCCGCAGCCCGCCGCGGTGTACGAGTCCCGGCCGGACCTCGCGACCGGTCAGCTGCTCGAGGTGGCTGCACGGTTCGCACAGCCGGACGCCGCGCAAGATCGCCTGTCCGATGCGGAATTCCTGGTCCACCAGGTGATTCAGCGCCACGCCGCGGGTGGCAATATTGCGACGGCTTTCGGCCGGGGAAATCTGCAATTTGTAATCGCGAGCCAGGGCTTCCAGCGCTTCGGATTCGATCAGGGTCACCTCACGCGATTCGTCCCATTTTTTGGCATAACTGCCCTGGCGCAGGTAGTAGCGGTCGCCTTCCAGCCCCATACCGGCCACGGCCTGGACCTGCTGCATCGATCGGGGAAGCGCGCCAGCTTCGGGAGCAATGTGGATCGAAATAACCTCGCCGAGTTTCATAGAAGCCTCCTTCAAGATGCTGGCTGCGTTGCCGGCTTCTTACCCGCTTTCACGCCACCCATGGCGAGCCAGGCAAGCGCCATAAAAACCGTACTGAAGAGCCACAGCCAGCGATACTGGTCTCCGAGCACGTCCACTACTACACCGCCCAGGGTAGGTCCAAGTACAGCGGCTAATTGAGACGAGAAATAATACAGGCCGGTATAAGCCCCGATGCGTCTTTCATCACCGTGATCGTAGACCAGCGGTAGGCTATTGACATTGACCAGCGCCCAGAACCCCCCCGCCAGAACTAATACGATGACGAACATCACCGGCCCCTGGATCAAAAAGTAACCGGCCAGCATCAATAACGTTAACCCGATCAGCCCAACACGAATTGTCAAACCACGCCCGAAGCGCGTTCCCAGAAACCCAGCGGGCACGGCAAAAATAATGAAAGATATGGTCACCGAGCCTGCATAGATGGAAGCCGTACCCGCCTTCATACCCAGGGTGAAAACCGCGAATGAAGAAAGGCCCGTTTCCAGTGCATTGAAGGCCATGAACCACAACAGGATGCCTAACAATACAAACACGCCGCTTTTGTCCGGATTACTGAAGAGAATCCGGACGTTTTCCAACACACTGCCAGCCTCATCCCTGGTCGGGCCATTTGCTAACTCATGTGGCTCTTTGACGAAAAATAAAACGACCACCAATGCAATCAATGTGGCAATTGCCCCGGCGATAAAAGGCGCCGAACGCCCAAGTTGATTGAATAGAATTCCGCCGCCGAAATAGGCCAATAATCCGCCGACGCCGCCCATCAGGTTGATAACGCCGTTGGCTTTGCTGCGCTCTTCGACGACGAATAAGTCGCCCAGCCAGGCAACGGTCGGCGAGCGGAATAGCGCCATGCCGAAATCTGTGATGAGGATGAATGTGGCAATCGCTAATATGGATTGCGCTACGGGAATGAAGATAAATGCCAGTAAAGCAATCGGCATGCCAAGCAGAATCCATCCTTTGCGGCGGCCAAAGCGGTTCCAGGTTCGATCGCTTTTTGCGCCTGCCCAGGGCGCAATGAACATATTAAGAATATTGTCCCAGGTCATGATGAACAACGCCAGGCTTGGAGCCAATCCAAAACCGACGATGTTGGGGACCTCACGTCCTTGCGCTTGCAGTTGTCTTACAAACTCAGGATTCCCTGCCTGTAGAAAAATCGGGATGTACTGGTTGAAGATCGGCCAAATGATGCTGATCCCCAGAAACCCAAAGCCGAGTAAAAAGGTTCGACCCCATGGGAAACGACGTTGGTTCATTGGCATGCTCCTGTTCACGGGTTGATGGATTATATATCAGTCCCACTCTCCGGTTTGCGGCGAATGGTTTTGAGGTATTCGCGATCCTTCTCGTTCAAGACCGCCGTTTCAAGCAAGTCCGGTCTGCGTTCCAATGTGCGGATCAGCGCCTGTTCACGCCGCCATTGGTTGATTTTGGCATGGTCGCCGGAAAGCAGGATCTCGGGCACCTCCCAGCCGCGGAATTCGGGCGGACGGGTATAGTGCGGGTATTCCAGCAGGCCTGAAGCGTGGGAATCGTCTTGGGCCCCGTCCGGGTCGCCCAGCACGCCCGGGAGCAGGCGCGAGACCGCGTCGATCACCAGCAAGGCTGGCAGTTCGCCGCCGGTCAGCACGTAATCCCCAATCGAGATCTCATCCGTCGCCAGATGCTCACGAATGCGTTCGTCCACCCCTTCGTAGCGTCCACAGATCAAGGCAATTTGTTCGTGTCCGGCCAGTTGTGTGGCAATCCCTTGATCGAAGACGCGTCCCTGCGGGGTAAGCAGGATCACCGGACATTGCGGTGGTTTTCCCAGCACGCCTTCAACCGCTTCGAAGACCGGTTCGGGCTTCATCACCATGCCGCCGCCGCCACCGTAGGGCGTGTCGTCGGTAACGTGATGCCGGTCGTGGGCCCATTCGCGGATGTTGTGCAGATGTACCTCAATCAAGCCGCGCTCGGCGGCTTTCTGTAAAATACTGGATTGCAGATAGGGAAGAAAGGTTTCGGGGAGGAGGGTGAAAACGTCAAACCGCATAGAAACATTCTACAATGAGGCGGACTTGTTGGCAACTGTTTCTGATGTTATCATAGTCCAAACGGTTCGATTAAAACAAAGGAGCGGATATGCCAACGCTGAACGATGTCCTGGCAGTCATCATGGGAGGTGGGCGAGGGACACGTCTATACCCGTTGACACAGATGCGATCCAAACCGGCGGTGCCGATCGCCGGCAAGTACCGTCTGATCGATATTACCCTCAGCAACTGTATCAACTCAGGCCTGTACCGTGTCGCGGTTCTGACTCAGTTCAATTCAGTTTCCCTGCATCGCCATATTACCCAGACCTATAATTTTGACGTATTCCACACTGGCTGGGTGCAAATCCTGGCGGCCGAGCAGACGATGGAAAGCGCCGACTGGTACCAGGGCACGGCGGACGCTGTCCGTAAACAGCTGTTTGAGATCAAGGCCACCCGCGCGGATTATGTATTGATCCTGGCTGGTGATCATCTTTATCGCATGGATTATGCCGCGCTGGCCGAGTATCACTGGCAGACAGGTGCAGAGGTCACTGTAGCAGTCCAGCCGGTCACGCGAGAAGAAGCGCCTCGTTTCGGAATCCTGAAGCGGGCCCCGGATGGGCACATCACTGCCTTTACCGAAAAGCCTAAAGACCCGCAAGTGTGGGATGAATTTGCCAGTAGTAACGATCCCGATCGCCCGCTGCTCGGTTCGATGGGAATCTACGTTTTCAATACCGAGGTTTTAATCGATCTACTGACGAATTACCCGGATTACGATGATTTCGGGGGCGATGTCATTCCCCACGCGATTGATCATCACCAGGCTGTCTTTGGGTATAACTTTGACGACTACTGGGCTGATATTGGAACGATGGACTCGTTTTATAAAACAAACCTTGAATTGACAAAGCCAGATCCCCCATTTAATTTTTATTATCCAGATCGACCGATCTACACTCATGCGCGATTCCTGCCTGGCTCAATTGTTGAAGACAGCCTCTTGAAGGAAGTGCTCTTGGCAGAAGGTTGTCGCATTCAGGATGCCGAAATCAGCCACTCGGTAGTGGGCGTGCGCAGTCAGATCTATGCTGGTGCCAAGCTTAAAGACAGTATTCTGATGGGAGCAGACTATTATTCCATCGATGATCATCTTTCTAAAATCCCGATTGGCATTGGACCTGAATGTCATGTCGAGGGGGCAATTCTTGACAAAAATGTTCGCCTGGGCAAAGGGGTGGTGATCAAACCGTTTCCAGCGGGCATTGATCTTGATCACAAGAATTGGTACGTGCGTGATGGCATCGTCATTATCCCCAAAGATACAGAGCTGGCAGCGGATACGCACATCACACCGAAGGATTTGTAGGTCGATTATTGGGTTTGTGAAATCGGGGATTTTCTCTTGACATCCATTCTTTGACCGTGTAAACTGATGATTGGTACGGGGAGTAGCGCCTGCCCTGGCAGGACAAACTGTCGTCAAGACGGAGCGGAGCTCCCGGCAGTTTGTACGCTTTTGTGCGTTTGCGAGACCGCCACGATGGTGGTCTCGTTTTTTATCGGTTTATACTTAGTAAAGTCGAGGTTGGCATGAAAATGCATTGGATTTTCGTCCTCTTGGATGTTATCCTGTTCTTGGGATACGCATGGGTGTTTTTGTTTCAGCGCTTGAAAAAGGCATTTTCGCGTTGAAAGTAAACCGCCGGTATTATCCCGGAACCGATATGAGAAAAAGGCTGGATGATGATTCCTTCCTGGTTGATTATCTGGCTTGGATGATGGATAAAACCCTGAATTTTGTGAATCAGTTATCTTCGATCACGGAGAATGCACGATGGCCGATCTAACTGGCAATATCCCACCCCAGGCTGCCGAACAGGCTGAACCCTGGCATGCATTATCAACAGAAGAAGTATTGGATCATTTGCGGGTTGAACAAAATGGTCTGATGCAGGAAGAGGCCGCCAGTCGTCTGGAGCACTACGGCTCTAACCAATTACGTGAATCCCAGCGGCCCTCCTTCCTTAAATTGCTCTGGGAGCAGTTCAATAATTTTATCGTCATGTTGTTGATCGTGGCCTCGGTCGTTTCAGCCTTCCTGGGTGAGTGGATCGATGCATCTGCAATCATGGCAATCGTCGTGTTGAACGCGGTGCTGGGCATCGTCCAGGAGCGACGGGCGGAACAAGCCTTGGCGGCCCTAAAGAAACTGGCTGCGCCTGATGCACAGGTCTTGCGTGGCGGACACCGTCTGACGATCCCGGCCCGCGAGCTGGTCCCGGGGGATATCGTTTTCCTGGAGGCTGGTAATTTTATTCCGGCCGATGTGCGCCTGATCGAAGCAGTCAATTTGCGCGTGGAAGAGGCTTCATTGACCGGGGAGTCGCTTCCAGTGCAGAAAAATGCTGCCATGGTTTTTGATCAGGATGTGCCCCTGGGAGATCGCAGAAACACAGCTTTTATGGGGACCACGGTTGCATATGGGCGTGGGCGTGGCGTAGTCGTCAGCACCGGCATGCGCACCCAGTTGGGTTTGATCGCCGACATGCTCCAGCGGGTGGACGATGAAGAGACGCCGTTGCAGAAGCGTCTTGACCAGCTTGGCAAGACCCTCGGCTGGGCGGCGTTGGCCGTCTGTGGCGTGGTCTTCGTCCAGGCTGTGGTGCAAAACACAGATGTCAGCATGATCGTCAATCCGGACATGGGTGTTCTGGAATACCTGCGGGTCAGCAAGCAGGTTCTGGTGGACACCTTCCTGGTCGCGGTCAGCCTGGCAATTGCAGCGGTGCCCGAAGGCTTGCCGGCCGTAGTGACCATCAGCCTGGCGCTGGGCATGCGCGAGATGATCCACCGCCACGCATTGATTCGCAGGCTGTCCTCAGTCGAGACGTTAGGCTCGGCCACGGTGATCTGTTCGGACAAGACCGGCACGCTGACCCAGAATCAGATGACGGTCACTCGCGTCTGGGTAGACAATAAATTCGTAACGGTAACCGGCTCAGGTTATTCCCGAAGCGGAGAATTTCAGATCAATGAGAAGACGGTCAACCTGACGGATTATCCTGCGGTTCACACCGTCCTGTGGGTCGGTGCACTCAACAATGACGCTGATCTGGAAGCGGTGGAAGGTGACGAGACATCCTACCGCATCGTGGGCGATCCGACAGAAGGCGCCATGCTGGTGGCTGCCGCCAAAGCTGGCGCGATCCATGTAGACCTGGACCGGGCTTACCCACGCGAGAGCGAGATTCCATTCGACTCAGAACGCAAACGCATGATCACCGTTCATGACGTTATCGATCCGCGCCCCGAGGATCTTTCACCTTTCTACGACGATCAAAAGCAAGGCTGGGATGTGATTGCTATTAAGGGTGCGCCGGATGTGGTATTGGACTTGTGCACCCATTATCAGGATATGCAGGACAATCCCCAGCCGATGACAGATGAAATCCGCAAACGGATAATGGCTGCCAATGATGCCATGACAGTCGACGCTTTGCGCGTTCTGGGTATGGCCTATCGTCTGGAGATGGATGTTCCGGATGAGAGTCCGGCGGTCGAGGAGTTAGAGCACGATCTGGTGTTCATCGGCCTGATCGGCATGATCGATCCGCCGCGCGAGGAAGTGAAGGTGGCGCTGGAAAAGGCCCGCCATGCCGGTATCCGCACGGTGATGATCACTGGCGATTATCCCAATACGGCGCTGGCAATTGCTCAATCAATAGGTTTGTTGCAACCCGGTCACAAAGTGGCGACCGGCGCCGATCTGGATAAGATGAGCGATGATGAGCTGCGCCGCTCCATCGAAATGACAGATGTCTTTGCCCGGGTTTCACCGGAACACAAGATGCGCATTGTGGATGCACTGCAGGCCAATGATGAAGTTGTGGCGATGACCGGTGATGGCGTTAACGATGCCCCGGCGATCAAACGCTCCGATATTGGTGTGGCGATGGGCATCACAGGCACGGATGTCGCCAAAGAAACGGCCGATATGGTCTTGACGGATGATAATTATGCCAGCATTGTCGACGCGGTTGAGCAGGGGCGCATCATTTACAGCAACATCCGCAAGTTCGTCTATTATCTGCTTTCCTGCAACATGGCCGAGATTGCGATTATCTTCTTCGGCACCCTGCTGACCAGAAATTCTCCGCTAGCTGCCATCCAGTTGTTGTGGCTGAATTTGATCACCGACGGCGCCCCCGCCCTGGCCCTGGGGACCGAGAAAGGCGATCCGGACACAATGAACCAGCAGCCGCGTCCACCTCAGGAACCGATCATCAATCGCTTTATGGTATGGGGTATCGTGATCCAGACGATTGCGATTACAGCGGTATCCCTCGGCGCGTATTTCCTGGGTTTGAACATGCATGTTGGGCAGCCCGACCAAATTCCGTTTGCCGAGACGATGGCCTTCATCACGCTTTCTGCGTCAGAATTGTTACGTGCCTATACAGCGCGCTCGGAACGCTATCCGTTGATCAAGATCGGTGTATTCAATAATCGCAACATGAATCTGGCTGTGCTCTCCTCCCTGGCTTTGATGTTGGCGGTGGTCTACGTTCCCTTCTTGAACAAGGTTTTTGATACAGTGCCTTTGGGCTGGCAACAGTGGGAAGTGATGATTCCGTTATTGTTCGTCCCCTCGCTGGCGGCGGAGGCAGTGAAATACTTTGTCTCAGCCAAACGCAGCGAGGACAAATAAGAATGGCGGGGCGGGAGCAATACCCGCCCTAATTTTTTACGTGGAATGTTTTGCGGTGAATTGGGGAATAGCCGAGTTGTTTGATCGCGGCACGATGTTGTTCTGTCCCGTAGCCTTTGTGTTTGGATAATCCGTAACCGGGATATTTCAGGTCCAACTGGCACACCAGCGTGTCACGACTGGTCTTGGCCAATACAGAAGCGCAGGCAATAGTCAGGGAGTGCACATCCCCTCTGATGATAGAAGCCTGCTGGATGGGAATTTCGGGAAGCTCAATGCGGTAATCAAATAGTAAATAATCCGGTAGGATCGGAAGCTGTTTGACGGCTCGATAAGCTGCCAGATGAGTTGCCGCGCTGATCCCAAGTTCGTCAATCTCCACTGGGGTAGCCAGGCCGATAGCCCAGTTCAGGACGTTTTTTTTTATCTCAATAGCCCAGCGTTCACGCTGCAGTGGGGTCATCTGCTTGGAATCGCGGACACCAGACAGGGTACGGGTCATTGCCCGATCAGGGGGCAGGATGACGACTGCAGCGGCAACTGGTCCTGCCAGGGCGCCACGTCCGGCTTCATCTACGCCGCCGATACGCAGAAACCCCCCTTGCCAGAGTCTGGCTTCGGAGATCAAATCCGGATTAATTTTTGTCATTGTAAAGCCCCCTGTGGAGGTTGCGTCGAATGGATAGCAAATCTAAAAACATGCGAAACGAGTCGCTCAAAACTTTAATTTTACTCCCCGGATTGTAATACCAGGTAATGGGTATTTCAACAATAGTATAACCACGATGGTGAGCAATGGTCAGGATTTCAACATCGAATGCCCAGCCGAAAAGTGTTTGCGAACTGAAGATTTTCCGGGCCAGGTCGGCGCGGAAGCACTTGAACCCGCACTGTGTATCTTGTAAGTCGGGTAGCACCAGCAGGCGGATCAAGGTGTTGAAGACGCGGCCCACCAGATGGCGGTAGTAAGGTTCGTTGTAACGGATGGCGCCAGGAGCTTCGCGCGAGGCGATGGCAATATCGCTCGTACATGCCGGGGGCAGGAATTTGGGGATTTCTTCGGCCGGCATCGACAAGTCCGCATCACAGAGAAAAATATATTCGCCTTGTGCTTCATAGATACCACGCTTTATGGCGAGCCCTTTGCCGCGTTCTTCATCTTGAAAAACACGCAGGGATGCGTATTTTTGTTGGAAGGCTTGTGCGATATCAAACGTTCGGTCGGTGCTTCCATTTTCAATAATGATCACTTCGCTCGTATAGGGTTGTTTCTCTAAAAAAGCGAAGACCTGCTCCAAAGTATTGGGCAGGCGATATTCCTCATTGTGAGCCGGGATGAGAATGGAAAGAAAAATTTCGTTCAAGAGTAGTTGAATAGAATGATGAAGATTAACCCGATCAGGACGCAGATTTCGATGGCCGTGATGACCCCTAATATAGCCAATTGTTTCCCGTTCATCCCTAAGATAAGGTTAGAGGTCTTTTTGGGCGCTGTACTGGCCACTACCTGTGGCTGGGTTTCGTCGGTTTCATTTTCCTGGAATGCGAAACCGACCTGGTCGACATCAAAAGCCGTCGCCTCCGTTTGTGTGGTTTCTTCAGGTATCTCTTGCGACCCCGAAATCGATTCTGGAATGTAGACAGGCGTTTCTTTGTTCTGTGCAAGGTTCTGTGCAACCGGAGGTTTTTGTTGGGGAGGACGTGGATTTTCGATCCGATCCGTCAACTCGTGAACAGCCTCTGGGCTGAGCGCCGGGCGGGCCTGTGAAAAACCGGTGGCAAAGCGCTCTATTGCATCGCTCATCACCACGCGTACTATGGGACGGACAGAGACGACATGCAAACCGGGATCGGATGCCATCAGGCAAGATTCAATGGCGGGCAGATTTTCCAGCCCCTGTCGTTTTAAGAAGATTTCAAGTGCTCGGCTGAGACTGGCCGTGCGTTTTAATAGGTTGATCGCGGCAGGTTGGAAGCGTGACCCTGAAGCGCTGCCCCATGAATCACCTTTGGCCCAGTAAACCCCACGCAGGTGAGTAACGTGAATGACGTAAATCCCTGGCGGTCCGAGCAGGATCAAGGGGACGGTGATGCCGGAGCCTCCCAGAGTCTGGTTGTGGAACAAGACGAAGGCTTTTCCCAGCGCTTTTTCTAACTGCCCAACGACGATTTTCTGAGCTTCCAGTTCCGGATACCAATTAAACCCATACTGCAACGTAGCGCGGATGCGGTTGAACAGGTTGATCTCGCCTTTGTCGTCCTGAAATGGGGTCTTGTCGAAAATTTTCATTGGTCTGCGTTTTGGGGAATGCTTTTCGGGTGAAGCTGCCTCGGTTCCGGTTTATAGAATGGGCACCGATTCAAGAAAATCATGCCTGGAAGTTTGTCCATCCGTCAGGATGACACCTTCGCCGTTGTGCGAAGACCATTTTACCGTTTTGCCAGTCTCAAAGGTGCTGCCCAAATACTCTTTGCGTTGGCCAGTTACGAATCGCTGGCCTTTCTTTAATTGCTCGAGTAATTCGCCTCGGCGTAATAAAATGTGGTCTGAGAAAGTCGCTCCATGGCGTTTATAGGCGCGCACAAAATCGATTTTCCCGTTTGCAGTGTAGCGAACCGCTTCGATCACTCCATCATACTTGGCGCGAGCCATATTTGTTGCCTCCGCAGATATTTTAATGCTGGTTTGTGAAGTTGCGAACTGTGCAAATTAATTGTACCATCATAAACGCAAGACCCGCTGGGAGCACCTTGCGGTCTCGGCGGCTGTTCGAATAGGAGTGGCTGAAGCTGCACATCCCCGCGGGGAAACCGCTAATCCAAATATATAGGGAGCATGCTAAAACGCTAACAGATGAAAATTTGGCAGCGGAAGCACGGCAACTAGTTCGCTTTTAGGGGACGGAAATCCTTTACGTTGTGTGGCGGAAGACGTATATATTGACCCGAATGCGCATGTCATTTTTTGTACATGACATTTATCGCTTGAATTCCACTTTGATTTTTGCTATTATGTTATCGATAACGGGAACGATAACGGGAACGATAACATGAGCTCGGGAGTGCCATTGGTGCATCTAAAATCTGGTCGAGCAACAATTAAGCAGGTTGCCTCTGCTGCGGGAGTGTCTACGCAGACGGTATCACGCGTTATTAATAATCGACCGGATGTATCCCCGGGAACCCGAAAACGCGTTCAAGAAGTCATAGAACAATTAAGCTATCGGCCCAGTGCCTTGGCCAGGAGTTTGATACGCCAGCGCAGCTACACACTGGGAGTGGTTACTGCCGGGTTGAAATATATTGGCCCCTCTCGTACTTTGAACGGAATCACAACGGCGGCAGAAGAAACCGGATATGCTTTACTTTTAAAAGAACTACCCAGGTTTGACGCGAATAACATCGTGCCCATATTTCAGGGGTTTCTCTCCCGCCATGTGGACGGAATCATATGGGCGGTTCCTGAGGTGGGAGAGAATCGGAACTGGATTAATGAACTCCCAATGGATTTAGAGATTCCAGTCGTTTATCTTACTATGAAGCCACGGGAAAATATTACTGTTGTGTCCGTGGACAATTATAGCGGTGGACGAATGGCAATGTCTCACCTGTTCGATCAGGGCTATCGAAACATAGGACATATCTCAGGCCCTTTGGATTGGTGGGAAGCCCGCCAGCGAATGGCTGCATGGCAGGATTCTGTAAAGGAAGTTGGGATTGAACCTCTGGATAGGTATTGGGCTGAGGGAAATTGGTCGTCTGCTAGCGCTGCTCAGGCGGTGGATAAACTTTTTGAAACATATCCCGAAATGGATGCCATATTTGTTGCAAATGACCAGATGGCACTGAGTGTTTTGCAACACGCCTGCCAAAAAGGCTTAAGAGTCCCCGAGGATCTTGGTATTGTTGGCTTTGACAACATGGTGGAATCAGCCTATTTCTGGCCGCCCCTCACAACTATCCAACAAGATCAGAATCGGGTTGCTAAGATAGCTGTGGAAGAGGTAATTAAGATTATTGAGACGGGCTGGAAAGGGGAGGAATCCAATGAACCGGAATCAATAATGCTGCCCCCGACTTTAGTGGTACGACAGAGTTCGTTGCGCTCAAAGCATAAGGCATGAAGGAGGTGAATCTGGAGAACAAATGATCGTAATTCAAAAAAGAGAAGCGCCTGCTCGATGATTAGAGTCTACGAACAAGCGCCTCTGAGCGCAGAAAGGCCCATTAGAGGGCATCCCTCGCGGTCTGGATTATATCGCATCGAAAACTCCGTAAGGAGAAATAGTTAGAATCCTCAAGAAGGAGAGAAGAATGAAAAAGAAATTGCTTTTCCTGATTAGTATAGTAATGGTTGCAGCCATAGCACTCACGGCTTGTGGGGGGGCCGCAACGCAGGCTCCGGCTGCCGCTCCAACCCAGGCTCCTGCCCAACAAACTTATACCTACGCTGATATGACCTTGTGCTATCCGCAACTCGGTGCTGAAAGTGACTGGCGCACCGCCAATACAGCTTCGATCAAAGAAACTGCTGATAAGTTGGGTGCCAAATTAATCTTCTCTGATGCCCAGCAGAAGCAGGAAAATCAGATCTCTGCCATGCGTGCTTGTATCCAGCAAGGCGTAAGTGTGATCGCCCTACCTCCGGTGGTTGAAGATGGTTGGGATGCTGTTTTGACCGAAGCCAAGAATGCCGGTATCCCGGTCATCATCGTGGACCGCAGTGTCAGCGCCGATAAGTCCCTGTATGCGGCTCACATTGGTTCCGATATGGTGTTGGAAGGCAAACGCGCTGCCGCCGAATTCAACAAGAAATTCCCGGATGGCGCAAAGATTTTGGAACTGTCCGGCACTACGGGCTCCGGTGCGGCGGTAGGCCGGGCACAAGGCTTCCGCGAAGACCTCAACTCCAACATCGAGATCATCGATTCCCAGACGGGCAACTTTACCCGCGCGGAAGCTCTGCCTGTGATGCAGGCATTCCTGCAGAAATATAAAGCCGGTACGGATTTCCAGGGCATCTTCATTCACAATGACGATATGGGAATCGGTGCCATTGAAGCCTTGAAGGCAGCAGGTGTAAAACCGGGCGATCTCTTCATCGTATCTGTGGACGGCACCCGCGGCGGCTTCCAGGCCATGGTCGATGGCTGGTTCCAGGCTGACGTAGAATGCAATCCTCTGCTTGGACCGCAGGTCTTTGATATGGCTCTGAAACTCATGAATGGCGAACCGGTTGATCCGGAAACGCTCACCAATGAGACAGTCTATTACCCGGACAATGCGGCTGAGTTGCTGCCATCCCGCCAATATTAAACGGATAGGTTGCATGAAATCCCGGTGCATGTACGCGGATTAATCTAAAGACAGAGAAGCGGCGTAAAACGGAACGTCGCTTCTCTGTCGCAAGACACAAAAAGTTTAACTATTACCCTCTCAATATGTTGTTTTCCACTGTTATGTTCAGCAAATGAATGAAGAAAAGCTGAAAGATAGGGTATTCCATGACAGACTCTCAGAACATTGTAAGGATGCAAGGGATCTCCAAGTCTTTTCCTGGGGTTGTCGCCCTTGAGAACGTTGACTTTTCGCTGAGAAAAGGGGAAGTCCATGCTTTGATAGGAGAGAATGGGGCTGGGAAATCCACTTTGATCAAAGTCTTGACCGGAGTGGAACATCCGGATGCAGGCTCCATTGAATTGGATGGCAATCTCGTTCAAGTACGTTCCCCCCAGCATTCTCAAGAAATTGGTATTAGCACAGTTTATCAGGAAGTCAACCTGTGCACCAATATTTCAGTTGCTGAAAATATTATGCTCGGTCATGAACCTCGCCGTTTCGGCAGTATTGATTGGAAAAGGATGAATATCTTGGCCAATCAGGCGGTGAAAAGACTGGATGTCGATATTGATGTCACCCAACCGTTGGGAAATTTTTCCGTTGCCATCCAACAAATGGTGGCAATTGCACGATCCCTTGAAATTGCTTCCGCAAAAATTCTTATCCTCGATGAACCCACATCAAGCCTGGATGTCAATGAAACGAATCAACTCTTTGATGTGGTGCGTAAATTAAAAGGCGAGGGATTAGGCATTATTTTTATTACGCATTTTCTTGACCAGGTCTATCAAATTTCAGACCGGATTACAGTATTGCGCAACGGTAAATTGGTTGGCGCTTATGACACGGCTTCGTTGTCTCGTATGGAACTTATCAGCAAAATGTTGGGGCGAAGTTTAACCGAACTGGATGGTGTGTCCAAAGCCAGACTGGAGAGCGAACAAAAGAAGGATAAACAACTCCTGCTTGAAGCAAAAGGACTGGGGCTCAAAGGCTCTCTTGAACCATTTGATTTCGAGTTAAACGCCAACGAAGTCGTCGGGGTTGCAGGCTTGTTAGGTTCCGGTCGTACTGAAATGGCAAACCTGATCTTCGGTATTGATACACCAGACACAGGCTCACTCACAATAAGGGGTAAAAAGATCAACCGTTTTTCGCCTTTGGAATCCCTTGAAAACGGGATTGCCTTGTGTCCTGAAGACCGCAAAGCAGAGGGAGTTGTGGGGGATCTAACAATTCGCGAGAACATTATTCTGGCTTTGCAGGCTCGCTATGGGTGGTTCAAATTCATAAGTACTCAGAAACAATATGAAATTGCTCAAAAATATATACAGCTTTTGGAAATTATCACACCATCCCCGGATCAGCTGGTCAAATATTTGAGCGGCGGAAACCAGCAAAAGGTGATTCTGGCTCGCTGGCTTGCCACAGACCCAGAGGTTTTAATTCTGGATGAACCTACTCGAGGTATAGACGTGGGGGCAAAAGCCGAAATTCAAAAACTGGTGCTGAAACTGGCTGAGGAAGGCAAGTCGATCATATTCATATCCTCTGAATTGGAAGAAATAAAACGCACCAGCCACCGCATTGTCGTATTGCGAGACCATAAGAAGGCCGCTGAATACCCCGGCAATGTGGATGACCATACCATTATCCAGACAATGGCAGGGATTTTATGAAAAACAACATTCCTTTACTCAAACGTATTCGTGAAAGCCGTTTACTCTGGCCGCTCATCGCCTGGGTTCTGATTCTGGTTTTCGATGCCATCGTTGAACCGGGCTTCTTCAAACTTGGCATCATAGAAGATCCGGTTTACGGAAAGCACCTATATGGCAACCTCGTTGATATCTTTAACAATGGAGCGCCTCTCATGCTGGTGGCAATCGGCATGACTTTGGTAATTGCAACAGGTGGCATCGATCTTTCCGTTGGCGCCGTGATTGCGATCTCGGCGGCAATGGGCGCCGTGTTGATCAATCCAGCATTGGGAAATAAATTGATCACGAATGACATCTTGACCAAGAACGCGACGAATACCCCGTTGCCCATTATCGTCCTGGCTGATATTGCAGCTGGCACACTATGTGGTTTGTGGAACGGGTTGCTTGTTTCGAAGGCGAGAATCCCACCGATCGTTGCCACATTGATTCTGATGGTTGCAGGTCGTGGGATTGCCCAACTCATTACGAATGGGCAGATCATGACGATTTATTACACACCCTATTTCTGGTTTGGAAACGGTTATATCCTGGGTTTGCCAGTCTCGATTTATATTGTGGCGGTGGTAATGCTCCTGGGCTGGATATTGGTACGCAAGACCGCTATTGGCTTGTTCATTGAGTCGGTTGGCATTAATGCCAAATCAACCTACTTTAGCGGTATCAACGAACAGAACGTCAAATTGCTGACCTATGCCTTCTGCGGGTTATGCGGTGCGATTGCCGGCCTGATCCTCAGTTCCTATGTCCACAGCGCAGATGGAAATAACAACGGTCTGAACTATGAATTGGATGCCATCCTGGCGGTCGTCATGGGCGGGACCTCGTTAATGGGTGGACGGTTCTCCATGCTTGCCAGTGTGATTGGTGCGGTCGTCATCTGGACTTTCACGGTCACGGTCTACAGCATGGGTGTGCCGGCCAATGCCTTGTTGGCTGCCAAAGCAGTACTGGTCATGGCGGTCATTCTTCTCTACTCCGATTACTCCCGCAGTTTGATCACCCGATTATTCGAGCGAAGAAGAGGTTCTCAGCATGGTACAACGAATTAAACCCTTCCTTTTGCGATACGGTCCACTACTCGCAACCATTGCAATCTTCGTGCTGGTCTACTATTTAGGCGGTCGGCTGTATCCCAGCATGCAGAAGCCACAGGTGTTTTTTAATCTATTCATTAATGATAGCAGCCTGCTCCTTGTTTCGATCGGGATGACGCTGGTGATCCTGAGCGGCGGCGGTGGGATTGATCTTTCGGTGGGCGGGGTGATTGCCCTGGTCAGCACCGCTTCCGCTGCATTGCTTCGGGGTGGGATGAGCCCGTACATCGTCATTCCGCTGATGATCGTCCTGGGTGTCGCATTGGGGGGGGGGATGGGCTGGATTATTCAATATCTCAAAGTCCAGCCTTTTATTGCAACCCTGATGGGCCTTTTCTTGGCACGCGGCTTGGCTTACATCATCAGCTTGACTTCGGTGACCATTAAAGACCCTCTTTATAAAACCATGGCGCTGACGCCAATCTATATCCCTTTCATACCCAAAGCATATATCTATCCTACAACTTTGGTTGGTCCGATCATGTTACTGGTGGCAATTTACCTGACTTTTTTCACTCGCTTTGGTCGCACGCTCTATGCCATGGGTAATAACGAACAGTCGGCGCTCCTGATGGGTCTGCCGGTCCCTCTTACGAAAATTTTGGTCTACGCCTTCAGCGGCCTTTGTTCGGCACTGGGAGGGATTGTCTTCAGCATTTCATTACTGGCGGGCTATGGACAGTTTGCAACCGGCATGGAGCTTGACTCGATTGCCGCCGTGGTGATTGGAGGCACTGCGTTGACTGGTGGTATCGGCAATGTGATCGGCACTCTATTCGGTGTCTTGATCCACGGCACGATTGTGTCCATTCTCCAGTTTAATGGTACGTTGAGTTCATGGTGGACCCGCATTGGTGTTGGGGTATTGACATTGGTCTTTATCGGAATTCAAAGCCTGTTCTACGCGAGAAAAAAGCACTCTTGATGGTAGGGTTTTTGCGATTGCTACCAAATATTAAATTTACTATGAAGCCTTTCTATCCTTTTTTTCTTGGTCTCTCGTTAATTCTATTTGCTTGTGCACCTGCACGGACGAATACAGTCAATACGCCGGAACCACAACTTACCGGCGTTGCAATTTCAACGACGACCCCAGACTGGTTCGATATGGAATTGACTGACGTCCAGAGCGGCGAGAAATTTACGATGAACGATTATGCCGGAAAGGTGGTGCTGCTCGAAACAATGGCAATCTGGTGCCCTAATTGTATCGTTCAAGCCGCGCAGGTGAGAAAACTCCATGAGGCGCTTGGGAATCCGGAAGATCTGATTTTAGTCACGTTAGATGTTGATGCTAATGAAGACGAGACAATGCTTAAGAAATATGTTTCCGAGTGGGGCTTCGATTGGCATTTTGCTGTCGCACCACTTTTAGTCGAACGAGCGCTTGGGAATTTGTACAACGCTGAGTATTTGAATCCTCCGCTTTCGCCCATGTTGGTAATTGACCGCGATGGCAATGTTCATCAATTGGAATATGGCATAAAAGATGCCGAAACACTCCAAAAGATCGTCGAACCTTTTCTGAAGAAATGAGCCGTTGTGGACAATCTCGCAATTACATCCCTGCTGCTTGGTCTTTTGACAACTACCAGTCCCTGCATATTGCCACTATATCCCGGCTATTTGGCATACCTGAGCGCACAAAATGAATTGGAAGCGGGAAGGCGAAAATACTTTCTGGGTTTTTTTGTGCTATTCGGAACACTGACCATGATGCTTGCACTGGGAGGCTTGATTGCTTTGCTGGCTGTTCCCGTTGGCAGCATATTGGTATTTATCATTCCGCTTGCAAATCTGCTTATTTTTATTCTGGGGATTCTGCTTTTACTGAATCGCAATCCTTTCAAGAGTTTGCCGCAAATTCAAATGCCAGCGTTGCGTCATCCATTCATTAAGGCCTACGTGTATGGTTTGCTTTACGGACCGATTGCACTCCCCTGCTCTGGTCCCATGATCGTCAGTATCTTCGCCTTATCTTTTACGCTTGGGGAAGCCTTCAGCAAACTATGGGTATTCTTATGGTTTGGATTGGGACTTGGTGTGCCGCTCTTGATTCTTTCGTTGCTTTCCGGGGTGCTCCAACGCCAGTTGACTGCCGTGTTTGTCCGCCACAGCAGAGTCGTCAATTTCGCTGGTGGCTTGCTCTTGATCGGCATCGCTATTTACGATTTGAGTCAAAATTGGGATTTGCTGCAATTATTCTTTACTTGGAGTTGGCAATGAGTGAGTTCGACGCGAAACAAAAAAATATTCGGGCTTTACTCGAAAGTCGTGGGGTTGACGCGCTTTTACTTCGGCAGTCTGGCAATTTCGCTTGGGCGACGTGTGGAGCGGATTCTTTTATCAACCGCGCGGATTTAATTGGCGCGGCATCGTTGTTGCTCACACCTACAAATCGCTATGTAATTACCAACAATATCGAAGCTAATCGCTTGATGCAGGAAGAGGGGCTTGCCGATCAAGGTTGGGATTTTCAAGTAGTCCCTTGGTACAAACAAAAAGACTTGATTTCAGAATTAACGAGCGGGATGAAATTGGGCGCTGACACTGTTTTCCCCAGCGCGTTGGATATGTCAAATGAAATAGTCATCTTGCGTTCTCGCTTGACTCCCGAAGAAGGCGAGCGATATAGGGAATTGGGAAAATTATGCGCGCAGGGGATGCGCGTCGCTATTGACTCTGTACACCCCAGCATGACTGAACATGAAATTGCTGCAAATCTTTCGCGGGCGGTTGAATGTCAGGGCGTGCAAGCCATTGTCAATTTGGTTGCCACGGATGAGCGTATTTTTTTATATCGCCATCCATTGCCAACTTCCAAACAACTTCAAAGATATGCCATGTTGATTCTATGCGGGCGCAAAGGCGGATTGATTTGCTCAATTACGCGCCTGGTTTATTTTGGCGCTTTGCCCGATGAGATCCGACGCAAAGCGCATGCTGTTGCCTGCATAGACGCAGAAATGATTGCCGCGACGCGCCCCCCCAACACGATGGGAGATGTCTTTCGTAAAGCGCAGGCAACTTACGCTTCCGTTGGTTTCCCCGATGAATGGCAGCTTCATCATCAAGGTGGTTCGGCGGGATATGCGCCACGTGAGTTTACCGCTACACCAGCATCCACTCAGCCAATTTCGGTTGGTCAGGCGTTTGCATGGAATCCGTCGATAAAGGGCGCAAAATCCGAAGACACGATATTAGTCGGTGACCATAAAAACGAGATCATTACTGAGATGCCAGATTGGCAAACAATCGATGTGCATGTCGGCGACCAAATTTTCAAACGGCCAGCCATTCTCGAAAAGTAAAAAGGAATGGCATTTATGAAATCAATTCGGCTGCATGGTACTGGAGATTTACAGGTGCGTGCAGGCCCCGTCTCAGTCGTGGGCGAAGGAAAAAACTAGTTTGCGTCAAATATGTTTTTCATAACGACTTTAAATAATGTGAGATGAATATGGATCGAAACGATACCCAAAAAGCAATTGAGAGTGGAAAGATCGCTCTTGGCATCGAGTTCGGCTCGACTCGCATCAAGGCGGTGTTGATTGGCAAGGATCATTTGCCGATCGCCTTGGGAAGCCATGAGTGGGAGAACCGATACGAGAACGGCGTCTGGACATACAGTCTCGAAGATGTTTGGGCAGGCTTGCGGGAGAGCTATCAGAATCTCAGCAAGGATGTTTTTGAGAAATACAACCTTCCACTCAAAACCATCGGTGCCATCGGCTTCAGTGCCATGATGCACGGGTATATGGCATTCGACAAGGATGGAAACCAACTCGTCCCATTTCGTACCTGGCGGAACACCTCAACCGGACAGGCAGCAGAGCAACTCACGGGTTTGTTCCAATTCAACATTCCCCAGCGTTGGAGCATTGCACATCTCTATCAGGCGATATTGAATAAAGAATCCCATATCAAGGATGTCTCCTATCTGACCACGTTGGCAGGCTATGTCCATTGGAAACTGTCGGGACAAAGGGTGTTGGGCGTTGGCGATACATCGGGCATGTTTCCCATCGATAGCAATACCAATGACTACGATAAAGGCAAGATCGAGCTTTTCAACAAACGGCTCAAAGCGGAAGACATCTCGTGGAAACTCCAAGATATCCTGCCTAAAGTCCTTGTCGCAGGGGATGACGCAGGCGTTCTTACCGAAGAAGGCGCAAGGCTGCTCGATCCTACGGGACAGCTACAAGCGGGTGTTCCACTCTGTCCACCCGAGGGTGACGCAGGCACAGGCATGGTTGCGACCAACAGCGTTGCAGAGCGAACAGGCAATGTTTCGGCGGGAACATCCGTCTTTGCCATGATCGTGTTGGAAAAGGCCTTATCGAAGGTCTACCCTGAGATCGATATGGTGACGACGCCCACCGGTAAACCTGTCGCCATGGTCCATAGCAACAACTGCACATCCGATCTCAACGCATGGGTCGAACTGTTCCGTGAATTCACCAATGCGCTTGGTGTGGAGATCAGTCAATCCAGGCTGTTTGAAATGCTCTATCAAACGGCACTCACGGGCGATGCGGATGGCGGCGGGCTGCTGGCCTACAATTATTTGTCGGGCGAGCATATCACCCACCTCGAGCAGGGACGTCCTTTGTTTGTCCGTACACCCGAAAGCCGTTTCACACTCTCGAATTTCATGCGCGTGCATTTGTTCTCGGCTCTCGGTGCATTGAAGATCGGATTGGACATTCTCTTTGAACAGGAGCAAGTGAAGATCGACCAGATTCTCGGCCACGGTGGATTCTTCAGAACAAAGGAAGTAGGCCAGAAGATCATGGCGATGGCGATGACTGTCCCTGTTACCGTGATGGAGACCGCCGGCGAGGGCGGCGCATGGGGCATCGCCTTACTCGCAGCATATATGCTCAACAAGGGGACGAATGAACCCCTGGAAGCCTATCTCTCCAACCAGGTCTTTGCAGGCGAAAACGGCACGACGCTCTCCCCAGATCAAAGGGATATCGATGGGTTTACGGCGTTCATGGAACGCTACAAACAGGGACTCATCATCGAAAAGGCTGCTGTGGAAGGGCTGAGGTAATAAAACATGCTGGAACGATTGAAAGAACAGGTATTTCGGGCAAACCTGCTGCTTCCCAAGCACGGCCTGATCACCTTCACTTGGGGGAACGTGTCAGGCATCGACAGAGGGCAAGGGCTTGTGGTCATAAAACCATCGGGGATTTCCTATGATGATATGAAGGCCGAGGACATGGTGGTTGTGGAATTGGAAACGGGAAAGTTCGTGGATGAAGGGCTAAGACCTTCATCTGATACCCCGACACATCTCGAGCTCTATAAGGCGTTTTCGAACATCGGCGGCATCGTACATACTCATAGCCGTTGGGCAACAAGCTTTGCCCAGGCAGGTCGTGGCATCATGGCGCTCGGCACAACGCAGGCTGATTATTTCTATGGTGAGATTCCCTGCACCCGAAAAATGACAAAAGGCGAGATCCAAGGGGAATACGAAAAGGAAACCGGACTGGTAATCAAGGAGACCTTCCAGGGGAAAGACCCCGATGCCATCCCTGCCGTTCTTGTCCACAGCCATGGCCCATTTGCATGGGGCCTCGACCCGCTAGACGCCGTCCACAATGCCGTGGTGTTAGAGGAGGTCGCGTTTATGAACTTCCACGCCATGATGCTTGAGCCGGGCATTCCGCCCATACAACAGGAATTGTTGGATAAACATTATCTGAGAAAGCACGGCGCAAACGCCTATTATGGACAAACAAAAAGCCGTAAAGAGGAGATGTCATAATGATCAATTTGAAACAACGCGAACTCTGGTTTGTGACCGGCAGCCAGCATCTCTATGGTCCCGAGACCCTAAAGCAGGTGGCGGAAGACTCGAAAGTCATTGCTGCAGCACTTTCGGAAAAGTTGCCGGTCACGGTTGTCTTCAAACCGATACTGACCACGCCAGATGCCATCCATACTCTGTGCCTGGAAGCCAATTCAGCGCCCAACTGTATCGGATTGATCACCTGGATGCACACATTCTCCCCGGCAAAAATGTGGATCGCCGGGCTTACCGCGCTCAAGCAACCTTTTGTGCACCTGCACACCCAGTTCAATGCGGAGATCCCCTGGTCCGATATTGACATGGATTTCATGAATCTGAATCAGTCCGCGCACGGCGACCGCGAATTTGGTTTCATCTGCAGTCGTTTGCGCCTAAACCGCAAAGTAGTCGTCGGTCACTGGCAGGATCCTGAAGTCCATCACCAGCTGGATATCTGGTCTCGCGCGGCCTGCGCCTGGCATGATTGGCACAGCATGAAAGTCGCCCGCTTTGGCGACAACATGCGCGATGTGGCTGTCACTGAAGGGGACAAGGTTGAAGCGCAAATCCAGCTTGGTTACAGCGTATACGGCTACGGTGTCGGAGACTTGGTCAAAGTGGTAGACCAGGTTGCGGACGCCGAAGTTGATCGACTGGTAAAAGAATATCTCGAACTCTACGATGTTGTACCTTCCCTGCAACCTGATGGTGAACGGCACTTGTCCCTGCGGGAGGGCGCCCGCATCGAATTGGGGATGCGTCATTTCCTGGAAAATGGCAATTTTGGCGCTTTCACCACTACTTTCGAAGATTTACACGGCCTGGCGCAATTGCCCGGCTTGGCTGTCCAACGTTTGATGGCCGACGGGTATGGTTTCGGCGCTGAAGGTGATTGGAAAACGTCCGCACTGGTGCGTGCCATGAAGGTTATGAGCATTGGCATGGAACATGGCACCAGTTTCATGGAAGATTACATCTACCACTTCACCCCTTCAGGTGACAAGGTGTTGGGCGCGCACATGCTGGAAATTTGCTCTTCCATTGCGGCCACCAAGCCCAAGCTGGAGATCCTGCCCTTGTCGATTGGCGGTAAAGCGGACCCGGTGCGCTTGATCTTCGATTCGCAGACTGGCCCGGCAGTGGCGGTTTCCATGGTAGACATGGGCAACCGCTTCCGCTTGATCATCAGTGACGTGGACGTTGTGCCGACCGAAGCGCCTCTTCCCAAGCTGCCGGTTGCCCGAGCGTTCTGGAAGCCAAAACCGAACCTAAAGACAGCCGCTGCGGCCTGGATCCTGGCCGGGGGCGCGCACCACACCAGTTTCAGCTATGATGTCACATCGGATCATCTGCAAGACTTCGCAGATATGGCTGGGACTGAAATGCTGCTCATTGATGAGAATACTTGCCTGCCTGAGTTCAAGAAAGAATTGCGTTGGAACGATTTGTATTACCGGCTTGCAAATGGAATTTAGGAAGCGTCTCGACATGCTTGAGGGCATCTTCAATCATCAGAGAGAAGATGCCCTCGCAAATGAAGTTCTTCCATTGAAAATACGTCTGTCGAGTTGACCAGGATATGCAATATCTTGTGGACGAATTGGGGACAAGTCCAAGCTTCAATAATCACAGGCCGCTCAAACTAAGCGGAACCGAACTGGTAAGGTCGTCCCCCGGGCGAAGCAATTGGATCTTGCGCTGAGGGTTGCTCGATCTGCCCCATGATGCAGGTATATCTCAAATTAGTATCCACCTGCTTGTGACCAGGTGGGAATTCCACGCCTATCGCAAATTACATTAAATGGGGAAACCGCCGACCATTTCTGAATCGGCGGTTTGCAGGTCGGGGTGGGCGGACGGTGAAATCCCCTGAATGGGGAAACCGCCGACCATTTCTGAATCGACGGTTTGCAGGTCGGGGTGGGCGGACGGTGAAATCCCCTGAATGGGGAAACCGCC
>CAYOUV010000015.1:48543-61142 GCA_964407265.1 uncultured Anaerolineaceae bacterium
CGGTTTGCAGGTCGGGGTGGGCGGACTCGAACCGCCGACCCCCGCGTCCCAAACGCGGTGCGCTGGCCAACTGCGCTACACCCCGAGGAGTGTGAGTATAATGCGAAGGATGACCAATCGTCAAGCACGTCATTCCCATCATTTTTTGTCCATCGCTCTGGCCTTATCAGTTCTTTCTGGGCTTTGGGCTTGCTCGACTGCCCCGATTCCGAGTTCCGTCCCGGATTCTTCCCCAACCGCACCCCTCGTCCCGCCCACCATCACAGCTTCCCCTCCTCCGGCAACCATAACGCCAAGTAGACCGAGTTGTGTATCCACCCGGGGAACCGTTGAGAAAGCTGCGTTGGAGACAACGCTCTTGCCCTACCCGCTCGAATACCAAGTCTACTTGCCACCGTGCTACACTGAAATGACCGAGCACCGCTACCCTGTGCTTTATCTGCTGCATGGGCAGACCTACACCGATCAGCAGTGGATTCGCCTGGGCGTGCCGCAGGTTCTGGACCGGTTGATCGCCTCGGGGGAGTCCGTGCCGTTCCTGGTGGTCATGCCGGGGGAACGCTACTGGCAGCAGCCGGACGACACAAATTTCGACGAGGCGCTGACCGGCGTCCTGATCCCTTATGTCGATCAAAGCTACCGCACCATCCCGGACCGCCAGCACCGCGCCATCGGCGGGTTGTCGCGCGGCGGTGGTTGGGCCATCCATCTCGGGTTGAAACGCTGGGAGTTGTTCGGGGCCTTCGGGGCGCACTCCCCGGCCATCTTCTGGCTGGACGATAAGCACCTGGAAGAGTGGCTGGCGGCCATCCCGCCCGAGTCGCTTCCGCGCATCTACGTGGACAGCGGTGATAATGATAAGGAATTACAGTCCACGCTGGCCTTCGAGCAGTTGCTGACCAGCAACGGTATCCCGCACGAATGGCACCTGTTCACGGGCTTCCACGACGAAATTTACTGGCGCGCGCACGTCGAGGACTACCTGCGCTGGTACGCTGCGGGCTGGTAGCGTTTTACGATATAATCCGCCTATGTCATTATCACTCGAAGAAGTTGAACACATTGCCGCCCTGGCCCGCCTTGAATTGAGCGCAGCCGAGAAAGCCCGTTACCGCGAGCAGCTCGAGGCGATTTTGGATTACATCGCCAAGCTGCAGGAACCGGATACGGCCGACATCCCGCCGACCTCCAGTGTTCTGGCCCATTCCAGCCCGCTGCGTGCCGACGAGTCGCGCCCGGGGTTGAGCCGGGAGGCGCTGTTGCGGAACGCACCGGATGCCGAGCACGACCAGTTTAAAATTCCCCCGGTTTTTGAGTAAATCAGGCTGATGAGCGAACTGACTGACCTGACCCTGACCGAGGCCCTGGCGGTTTTGCGCGCGCGCGAGATTTCCAGCCTTGAATTGACTCGCGCCTGCCTGGAGCGGATCGAGGCTCTCGAGCCGTCGCTGCATGCTTTCCTGCATCTTGCCGCCGACCGGGCTCTGACCCAGGCGGAAGCAGCCGACCGTTCCCGCGGCACCGAAAAAGACCGGGATCAACCCTTGCTGGGCCTGCCGCTGGCGGTCAAGGACGTCTTGAGCGTCGAAGGCTTGCCCTGCACCTGCGGCTCCAAAATTTTAGAGGGCTTTGTTCCACCATTTACCGCCACGGCCGTCCGGCGCCTGCAGGCTGCCGGGGTAGTTGTGGTCGGCAAGACCAACACCGACGAGTTTGCGATGGGCTCCTCGACCGAGAACTCGGCCTACGGCGTGACTCACAACCCGTGGGACACCTCGCGTGTGCCCGGCGGCTCGTCGGGCGGCAGCGCTGCCGCGGTTGCGGCGCGTTATGTCCCGGCTGCCCTGGGCACGGATACGGGCGGGTCGGTGCGCCAGCCGGCCTCCTTCTGCGGCGTGACCGGGCTCAAGCCGACCTACGGGCGCGTCTCGCGTTACGGTCTGATCGCCTATGGTTCCTCGCTCGACACGCTCGGCGCTTTCGGACGCTCAGCCCAGGACGTGGCCGCGGTCTTCTCGGTCATGGCCGGGCGTGACCCGCTGGATGCCACCTCGGCTGAGGCGCCAGTGCCTGAAATTAGTTTTGCAGAACCGCAGGACAGCAAGCCGCTGCAGGGCCTGCGCATCGGCGTGCCAAAGGAATATTTCATTGCCGGTATCCAACCCGCGGTTGAAGAAAAGGTCCGCGCGGCGATCGAAAGCATGCAAAGCCTGGGCGCAGACGTTCGGGAGATCAGCCTGCCGCACACCGAGTACGCTCTGCCGGTTTACTACATCATTGCCCCGGCCGAGGCCTCGGCCAACCTGGCCCGCTTCGACGGAATCCGCTACGGGCCGCGGGTCGCAGGCGAGTCGATGTGGGACATTTTCTACAAGACCCGCGGACAGAAGTTCGGTCCGGAAGTCGAGCGGCGCATCATGCTGGGCACCTACGCGCTCTCGGCCGGTTATTACGATGCTTATTACGGCCAGGCCCAAAAGGTGCGCACCTTGATCAAACGCGACTTCGAGCTGGCCTTTGAGCAGGTGGACGCGATTGCCTGCCCGGTGGCCCCGACCACGGCTTTCCCGATTGGTGCGCACGGTGACGATCCGCTGGCCATGTACCTGGAGGACGTCTTCACCCTGCCGGCCAACCTGGCCGGCGTGCCCGGGCTGTCCTTCCCGGTTGGCTTCGACGCGGATGGCTTGCCGGTGGGCATGCAGTTGATGGGCCGCCACTTTGATGAAGCGACCCTGTTTCGCATGGCCCAGGCCTACCAGCAAGCCACGAATTGGCACAAACAAAAACCTGCTTTGTAGTTTAACCGGCATGCCTCGCCAGGGCATGTTGGTGGAGGAACGGCATGCATATCTTTGTTACCGGCGGAGCCGGATACATCGGCTCGGCCACGGCTGAAGCGCTGCTCGAGGCCGGGCATTCTGTTACGGTCTACGATTCACTCGTTACCGGCCACAGCCAGGCCGTTCCGCAGGGTGCCAAATTCATCCAGGCCTCGCTGGGCGACTCCCGAGCCCTGACTGCGGCACTGGCCAGCGATACCTTCGAGGCCGTGATGCACTTTGCGGCTTTCATCGAGGCTGGTGAGAGCATGCGCGATCCTGGCCGCTTCTATCAAAACAACCTGGTCAATTCACTGCACCTGATCGAGGCCGTGCATCGGGCCGGGATTGAGCGCTTCGTGCTCTCGTCCACGGCGGCGGTCTACGCTTCTAGCGACGAACCGCTGACGGAAGACTCCCCGCTTGGCCCGACCAACGTCTACGGGCACACCAAATTGATCATCGAGCAGGCACTGGACTGGTATCGCCAGATCCACGGGTTGCGCTACGCTGCCCTGCGCTACTTCAACGCCTGCGGAGCGCTCCCCGGCCGGGGCGAGGCACACCAGCCCGAGTCGCACCTGATCCCGCTGGTGCTGCGCGTCCCGCTCGGCCAGCGTGAAAATGTCAGCATTTACGGCACGGACTATCCCACCCCGGACGGCACCTGCATCCGCGATTACATCCACCTGGCGGACCTGGTTTCGGCGCACTTGCTGGCGCTGGAGGCGCTGGAGAAGAACGAACGGCTGGTCTACAACCTGGGAAACGGCAGCGGCTACTCGGTGCGTGAGGTAATCGAGACGGCGCGCGCCGTGACCGGGCACCCGATCCCGGCGGTCGAGTCGCCGCGTCGTCCGGGTGATCCGGCCCGTCTGGTGGCCTCGTCCGCGAAGGTTCGCCGCGAGCTGGGCTGGCAGCCGGCGCATCCCGATTTGAAAGACATACTGACCGGCGCCTGGGAATGGCACCGGTCGCATCCCAACGGCTACGAGGACTGAGATGACCTTCCTAATTGTCCTGATTGGCTGGATTTTTTCGCTCAGCCTGCACGAATTCTCGCACGCGCTGGTGGCCTACCTGGGTGGGGATACGTCCGTGCGCGAGAAGGGCTACCTGACCTTCAATCCGCTCAAATATACCCACCCGGTCTACTCGATCCTGCTGCCGCTGCTGTTTTTGGTGCTGGGCGGAATTGGTCTGCCGGGCGGCGCGGTCTACATCGAGAAATGGCGGTTGCGCAACAAACACTGGGAGAGCGCCGTCTCGCTGGCTGGGCCCTTGTCGAACCTGGTCCTGGCGCTGATCCTGGCGGTGGTGCTCAGATTCCTGCCGGCCAGCAGTACCGGTATCTGGCCGGGACTGGCCTTCCTGGGACTGCTGCAGGTGACGGCCGTGGTGCTGAACCTGCTGCCGGTGCCGCCCTTTGACGGCTACGGCGTGCTCGAACCGTACCTCGATCAGAACCTGCGCATGCAAATCGGGCAGTTTAGCAGCGCGATGATCTGGATCGTCTTCCTGGTCTTGTGGTATGTGCCGTTCGTGAACGATCTATTCTGGAAGCTGATTTTCAGTGTTTCGAGCGCGGTGGGCATCCCGCTGCCGCTGGCAGGCCTGGGGCTGCAGCAGTTCATGTTCTGGCGCAAGTTCTAATCCCGGACCTCCCGCAAGAAGACGGGAGTTTTTTATCTATTTAATCTTTACAAAGGGGGTAATATTAGGTATAATTATATTGTAATAAATTTCACAATAAGAGCAGCCAGTTGGCTGGCTAAGAAAGAGAGCATCATGGCTCAAGCAACCCTTCCCCAGGTGGTGATCGTCGGCGCCGGTTTCGGCGGCCTGGAAGCCGCACGCAAATTGGCCAAGGCGCCGGTGCGCATCACACTGATCGACCGCAACAACTACCACTTGTTCCAGCCGCTGCTGTACCAGGTGGCGATCGCCGGGCTGTCTCCCGCCCAAATTGCTCATCCGGTGCGGGCCATCCTGCGGCGCCAGCGTAATCTGAGCTTCCTGATGGGCAATGTCACGGGAGTCGATTTCAGTGCCCGGCAGGTGATCCTCGATCAGGGCTCGCTGGACTATGACTACCTGATCCTGGCGGCCGGCGGGCGGACCAACTTCTTCGGCCTGAAGCAGCTCGAGCAGCGAGCCCTGCCGTTGAAGGACATCGATGACGCGGTTACCATTCGCAATCACCTGCTGTCGCGGTTCGAAGCGGCCAATCGCGAAGCTGACCCCCAGGCACGCCGCGCACAATTGACCTTCGTGGTCGTTGGCGGTGGGCCGACCGGGGTGGAGACCGCCGGGGCGCTGTCCGAGTTGATCCACCTGGTGCTGCGCAAGGATTATCCCAACCTGGATTTGAGCCAGGTCCAGGTCATCCTGCTGGAAGCCAGCAATCACCTGATGGGCAATTACCCGCGCGACCTGCAGGCTGCTACCCTGCGGCTGCTGCGCCGCAAGCAGGTCGAGGTCCGGCTCAACGCCGCTCTGAGCGATTACAACGGCCAGCGGGTGAGGCTCAATGGCGGCGCCAGCATCCCGGCGCGGACCCTGATCTGGACGGCCGGGGTGCGCGCAGCTGGATTAATCGACCGGTTGGGCCTGCCACAGGCGCAGGCCGGACGCGTGCCGGTCGAACCGGGTCTGCAGCTGCCCGGCCGCCCACGGGTCTACGCCATCGGCGACGCGGCTTATCTCGAAGACGACCGTGGCCAGCCGCTGCCGATGCTGGCCACGGTGGCACTCCAGCAGGCGCAGGCTGCGGCGCAAAACCTGCTGCGCGATCTGCGCGGCCAGCGCCCCCGACCGTTTCATTACAAGGATCCCGGCCTGCTGGCAACCATCGGGCGCAATGCCGCCGTGGCCCAACTGTGGGGACTGACCTTCTCTGGCTTCCCGGCCTGGGTCATCTGGGTCGGGTTGCACATCTTCCGCATCATCGGCTTCCGCAACCGGCTGCTGGTGCTGATCAACTGGGCCTGGGATTACTTCTTCTACGACAGCGCCGTGCGTTTGATCACGGCTGAATAAAAAAATAGGCGCTGGATTTTCCAGCGCCTATTTTGGTTATTGGTTCTCAGGACTGATCCTGTTCCTCGTCCAAATCCAGGTGGAAGCGGTGCAGGAAGCGGTGGAAGACCGGCGCGATCAGCACGCCGACCGCCACCAGGAAGACGATGCCCGAGAACAGGGCGTAGAACGAGGCGAACAGCTTGCCGGCGATGGTGTGCAACTGGTCGACCGGCCCCATCCCGCCCAACAGCATGGCAGCGTTGACCAGCGAGTCGAGCCAGGACAGGCCCTCGAAGGCGTGGTAGCCCACGACCCCGATCCCCAGCGAGACGAAGATGATCAGGCTGGCGATGAGGGAATAGCGCAGTACGCGCTTGAAGAAGGCTTTGCGGGACAAAAGAGGATCGTGCCGGTGCTCAAACAAAGCTGACCTCGGAATTTATGAATTGAGCCTCGTGCTCCCCAGCTGGAAGCGGTAGTGGATCCAGACGGCCAGGAAGAGGGCAAAGATCAGCAGGAAAAGCCAACCGGCGGCAGGAGCGCCGTCCAGCAACCCCAGGCTGATGGCCAGCACGGCGCTGGAGGCCCAGATGAGCTTGAGGTTGAGCAGCGCGCGGAAGGTTTCGGCGCTGGCTTTGCGCCCAAGCAGGGATTCGATCCCGATGCCCATTAAAGCCGCGCCGACCAGGCGCGAGGTGAGCGGGTCGTAGCTCCCCCAGCCGAAAAGCGGCAGGATCCAGCCCGGGAACAACAAGAGCGGCAGCCCGAAGAGCATATCGGCCGCAAAATGGATCACGAACCAGGTGCGCAGCCCGGCGGGTACGGGGGGTTCGTCGTTCACGCTTGGCGTCCTTCTTTTTCCAAATAGGCCTTCAGGGCGGCGGCGTTGTTGTGGATCGTGTCGCGCGCCGCGTAGACCAGGGTCAGCGTGCCGTTTCCGGCTTGATCAAGTAAAGACTGCACCAGGTCGCGTTTTTCGTCCAGTTCGCGCCAGTAGCGGGCTCGGAATTCGTTCCAGCGCTCCGGGTCGTGGTGGAACTCATGGCGCAGTTCGTCGGACGGGGCGATTTCCTTGAGCCAAGCGTCGAGCCGGGCAGGATCCTTTTTCACACCGCGCGGCCACAGCCGGTCGACCAGCACGCGCGTCCCGTCGGAGGCGGAAGGTGCTTCGTAAATGCGTTTGATTTGGATCTGCATATCAACCAGCTTTCTTCAGACTACTCGGTGTACTTCCAATCCCAGAACCAGTAAGCCAGTCCCTTGAATTCGCCCCATGCCTCGAAGGCCGCCTCGACCTCAGCCGGGCCAACCGGCTGGCCGTCGTACCATTCGTGCGAGACCATTTTGAAGGCCCACGAATCGATCGGGATGAAATCGAAACGTCCCAGGATCATCAGCAAGTTGGCGGCTGCATAAGCCCCGACGCCCTTGAGCTTCAGCAGTTCTTTACGCAGTTCGGGCGTGGGCAGTTCGGACGTTTTGAAGGCCTCCAGGTCGAGCTCACCCGCGTCCACGCGTGTGGCCAGTTCGTGGATGTACGGGGCACGGTAGCCCAGGCGCGTCTCAGCCCGCAGCGCCTCGGGTGTGGTAGCGGCCAGCGTTTGTGGGGTGGGGAAGGCCCGCCGGGTGGGATCCGCCGGTAACGAGTCCCCGAACTGCGTTACTAGATTCGCTGTCATGCGAATGGTCGCCGCCCAGAGTGTGTTGGTGGTCAGGATGGTCTTGACAACATCCTCGAAGAAGGTCGCAGAGCGCAGCACGCGCCCCTGGGCTTGCGCTTCGGCCTGGGCCAGCTTGGGCTCGCGGCGCGCGGCGGCGTAGAAAGGCGCAAAGTCCTGCTCGAGGGCCAGCATCCAGCCCACTCGCTGGCGGAGCTCGGCCTGGGCGGCGCGGCTGAGCTGCTCGTCCGTCTCGACCCGCACCCCGGCCGGGGCCTCGCGCAGGCGCAGTTCGATCACCTGGCCCGACTTCAGTCTCAGCAGGTAAGTGAGGGTTTGACTCTCTTCTTCCAGGACGAAGGGCGCCAACTGCAGCCAGCCGTGCGAGTGCACGACCGAGTGGAACGAAAAGGGCGGACGAGCGGAGAGCGACAAATTCGACATGCGCCTATTGTAGCCCAGGAAGTGTTAACTCACCTTAATCCTTTCTTAAAGTCGGATCAGTTCTTCTTAAATATAATCACAAGGTTTTATAGAATGGAGGAATTAATGGCTGAAATTGCTCAAGAAAAGACAAATGCGCTCCACCACCGCAGGTTCAACTGGCGGCTGTTGTGGTTACTGACCGCCCTGGCAGCGATTGGGATGGTCGCCATCCTGCCCTATGACCTGACCTTGAAATACGGCGGCAACCTGCCGACCAACTTACCCTTACCGCTGCCGCTGCTGCTGATCGTCCAGGTGGCCAGCCAGGTGGTGTTGTTTGCGATCCTGATCGCGGTTGGGCTGCTGCTGGCCGGTCAGGTCGGCCTGGGCGCGCCCCTGCTGGCGGACTGGCTGAAGGGCGAACCTGTCGCCAAACGCTTGAAAGCCCTGCTGCTGCCGTCGGTGCTGTGGGGCGTGCTGGGGACGGCTGTCGTGGCCCTGGCGGACGTCTTGCTGTTTGCGCCGCGGGTACAGGCCATGGCCTTGGCGGCCGGGATCCATTTACCGGCCAACGCCAACCCGCCGGCCTGGCAGGGACTGCTGGCTGCGCTTTACGGCGCCATCAACGAAGAGATTATGCTGCGCCTGTTCTTCATGACCCTGCTGGTCTGGCTTTTCAGCCGCTTCTGGCACACCTCGGACCGGCTGCCGACGGCCGGCGCAGTCTGGACGGGCAACCTGCTGGCTGCAGTGGTCTTCGGGCTGGGGCACCTGCCCGCCACCCAGGCGCTGGGGCTGCCGATCAATGCGCTGGTGGTGACGCGCGCCATTGCCCTGAACGCCCTCCCCGGGATCATCTTCGGGTACCTGTACTGGAAGCGCGGCTTCGCCTCCGGCATGCTGGCGCACTTCTCAGGTGACATCGTGCTGCACGTGATCCTGCCGTTGTTCCTGTAAGGATTGGTGGGCCGATCCCGTCCAATCGCTATGATCGAAATCATCCGTGAAGCCGACAGCCCGCGGGCGGACTGGGTTGAGGCAGAATTACGTGAGCTGGTGGTCGGTTACCAGCGCATTCTGACCACGCCGCAGGCTGCCCGCCTTGACTTAGGCCTGGACCAACCTCTGCCGCTGTTGCGCGACGGGGGGCGCCTGGTGGGCGAGGAAGATGAATTACACGCTTATCTGGAGGAACTGGCGGGCTTCGTGCACGACTGGAACACCTACCAGGGCGACGCCTGTTACGTGGACCAGTGAGGCGAGTCTTGTTGAAGAATTTGTGGTAGAGAGAAAATCACCTGGCGGATGGAAAGCCAGGTGATTTTATATAAGCTTGGAAATTCAGATCCGAAATCAGCGCACCAGCCGCCAGAAGAGCAGACCGGCCAGCAGCGCCAGGCTGGCGCCGAAGTAGAACGGGGCCGAGGGGCCAAAACCGTTCCAGTTCCCCAATCCCTGCCACAGCAGGCCGGCGATCAGCGAGGCCGGGAAAGCGGTCAGGCCGACCGAGGCGTTGTACAGGCCGTAGGCCGTGCCGCGCCGCTCGACCGGCACCAGGTCGGCGATCAGGGCCTTGGCCACGCCCTCGGTAGCGGCGTAGTACAGCCCGTACAGCCCGAACAGGACCCAGACCTGCCAGCCGCTGGTTGAGAGCCCGAAGCCCAGGTAGACCAGTCCGTAGGCCAGCCAGCCGCCCAGGATCAGGCGGCGCCGGCCGATGCGGTCGGAGAGCGAACCGAGCGGCCCGGAGAGTGAGGCGTAGATCAGGTTGAAGGTCATCAGCATCAGCAGCACGTGCAGCACGTTCAGGCCGCGGTTCTGGCCGAGCAGGATGATGAAAGCGTCGGACGAGTTGCCGAGCGTGAACAGCACCACCACGATCAGGAAGGCTTTGAAGCGCCCGTCCATATCCTTCAGGCGCAGCGTGGGCAGGTCGGCTTTCTTGTCCCCCTTGACTTCGCGCGCGCCCAGCGCCAGCACCAGCACCGCCAGCACAGCCGGGATGATGCTGGCCAGCACGGCGATCTGGAAGGTCCTGCGGCTCAGGTCGATTGCGTTGGCCTGGGTGGCCCAGACGATGGCAGCGGCGATGGCGATCCCGACAAAGGCACCGGCCGTGTCTCCCGCGCGGTGCAGGCCGAAAGCCAGCCCGCGCTGCTTTTCGTCGATGCTGTCGGCTACCAGCGCGTCGCGCGGAGCGGTGCGGATGCCCTTGCCCAAGCGGTCGGTGAAGCGCACGCCCAACACCCAGCCCCAGGTGTTTGCAAAATACAGGAAGGGTTTGGCCAGGGTCGAGAGGCCGTAGCCGAGCACGGTCAGCCATTTGCGTTCCCCCAACCGGTCCGAGAGCGCTCCCGAGTAGACCTTCATCAGGCTGGCGGTGGTCTCGGCAATCCCATCGATCAGTCCGATCACCGCCGTGCGCACGCCCAGTACGTTGGCCAGGAAAAGCGGGATCAGGTTGATGATCATCTCAGACGAGATGTCGGTCAGGAAGGAAGTGGCGGTCAGAACCCAGACGTTGAGAGGCATGCGGCGCAGGCCGGTTTTGTTTTCCATGAGTCCTCCAATCAATGAAATACGCCAAACACGCGAGGCTGATTTTACACCCTCCGCGCTTGCATCAGCCTCAAAGATTTATGTTATGGGAAAAGCCGGCGCGCCTTGACTTCGGCCACGGCATCCGGGCGGTAACGGTACAGGCGCGCCGGGCGGCCCTCGCCGGTCCGCAGGTGAGGCGTCTCTTCGATGATGTCCGCCTGCAGGATGCGGCGGCGGAAATTACGTTTGTCGAGTTTTTCCCCCAGGATGATCTCGTAAGTGTGCTGCAGTTCGCTCAGGGTGAACTCGTCAGGCAGCAGTTGAAAGCCGACAGCGCTGTACTCCAGCTTGTAGCGCAGGCGTCGCAGAGCGTAGGCCAGGATCTCGCCGTGGTCGTGGGCGGGAGCCGGCAATTCGTCGAGCGGGAACCAGCGTTCAGCCCCGCATGATGGGTAACGGGCGTGGGCCGGGACCAGGGCAAAGTAGACCACGCTGACCTGCCGGCAGTCCGGGATGCGCTGCGGCTCGCCATACGTGTAGAGCTGCTCCAGGTAGACCTCATGATGGTCGACCAGGTCCGACAGGGCGCGCATGGCCGCCTGCTCCAGTGATTCGCGCTCTTCGACCGGGAGCCCCGGTAGCTGCCAGCCAGCGGAGGAGTCTAGCTCCTGGCAGGGAGTCAACAGGACCTGCAGCGCGTCTTCCTGCAGGCTGAAGATGACCACATTGACGCTGAGTAGAAGTTCTTGCTTTGCGCTCATTTTCACTACCATTATAATGCTGGAAAACCGGTGACTCTTTCAAACTGAGCCAAATATTTAATTAATCATTAGCTCAAGCAGCCCAAGAACGGGGTAGAATTAGGCGGTTAAAATTTCATTATTCTAAGGAATGCAATGCAGGACTATAAACACATATCATTAATCGACCGCTTGCCCTTTCCCAACGACCGGATTGTGGATGTGATCGCGGTTTTAATTATCGGCCTGGGCAGTGGGGCAGGCGTCATGCTTTTTAAATTTGCTTACCATTGGCTTGGTGGAGTCATGTTTACCGACCTGGGAGGCTGGCTGGACCAATGGGGAGCGTGGACGATCGTTTTGATCCCGGTGATTGGTGGTCTGGTCGTGGGATTGCTGCACCAGTTCCTGATCGCCAGGGAACGGCATCACGGTGTGTCCGGCATCATGGAAGCTGTGGCGCTGGCCGGGGGCAGGCTGCGCTACTGGCGCGCACCCTTGAAAATCCTGACCTCGATCATTTCACTGGGTGCAGGCGCTTCGGTCGGCCCTGAAGACCCGAGCGTGCAAATTGGCGCCAACCTGGGATCGCTGGTGGGGCAAAAGCTGCAAATGTCCGGTGAGCGGACGCGCATGATGGTCGCCATGGGTGCCGCCGCAGGGATTGCGGCGGCTTTCAATGCGCCGATCGCAGGTGTGTTCTTCGCGATCGAGATCGTGCTGGGCGAGCTGACCTCGGCCGCCTTTGGCTGGATCGTGTTTGGCTCGGTGCTCTCGGCAGTGGTCACGCGGGCAGTCGTTGGCCAGAACCCGGCCTTCCCGGTGCCTGCCTATTCGCTTGGCAGCGTATGGGAATTGCCGCTGTATGTGGGGCTTGGCCTGGTAGCCGCCATCGTCTCGGTGGTTTACATCCGCGCCATCTACCTGGCGCAAGACTGGTTCCATCACAGTCCACTGCCCAAATGGGTGCGTCCGGTTATCACCGGTGCGATCGTCGGCGTAATCGGCTTGTATTTCCCGCAGATCTTTGGTGACGGGTATGCTGCGGTCGGAAAAATCCTGTCCGGCCAGAGTCTGATCCTGTGGCTGCTGGTGGCTTTGCTGGCCTTGAAGATTGTAGCCACCTCCATCAACCTGGGCTCAGGCTTCATGGGTGGTTTGTTTGCGCCATCCCTGTTCCTCGGTGCGGCTCTTGGCGGGGCATACGGCGTCCTGATGAAGAGCATGTTCCCGTCGTTGGACATTGCCCCCTCCGCCTTTGCTCTGGTCGGAATGGCGGCAGTGCTGGCCGGGGCCGTACACGCGCCGGTAACGGCGATCATGCTGTTATTCGAAATGACCGACGACTTTCACATTGTGCTGCCGCTGATGTTCGCGGTGGCGGTCAGCAT
>CAYOUV010000016.1:0-13028 GCA_964407265.1 uncultured Anaerolineaceae bacterium
AGCGCCGATGTAGAGAATGAAGTTTAACACGGGATGGCTGGATTGTCAAAGTCACGGGGCTGCAAGCCCAGCCGGAACCGGAGGAAGGATTGACACGAGTCTGTGTCATGGATTATAAGGAATACCATGCGAGCTAAAAAAATCCTGCTGGGGCTGTTGATCGTCGTCCTGACGGTTTCCTGCACCCTGATTCCTGCCGCGAGCGGACCCACGCCAACCTCGGGACCGCCTCCCACGCTCAGCCCAAGCGCCACCCCCAGCCCAACTCTGACGCCCACACCATCACCCACACCCGTACCAACAGTCCGTATCGAGACGGCTGACGAGGCGCTCTTCAATGGCGATTATGTCCGCGCGCGCAGCGAATACCAGAACGCCTTGAACGACTCGCAAGACCCCAATGTACGTGCAGCCGCCCTGTGGGGCTTGAGCCGCACGGAATTCGAAGCTGAAGATTACGCCGCGGCGTTAACCTGGCTGCGATCCTTGATCACGACCAATCCCGATTCCACCTTGTTGGCCCATGATTATTTCCTGACCGGTGAAGCTTACATGGCGCTTGACCGCTATAGCGATGCAGCCGCTTCCTTCATGGCTTATTTGACCTTGCGCCCGGGAATACTGGACAGCTACGTCCAGGAGAAACGCGGTGATGCGTTATACGCAGCCGGAGATTATGTCGGTGCGCTCGGGGCTTATCAATCCGCCAGCGAAGCTCCGCGCGAGGGGGACGGCATCGATCTGGAGATCAAGCTGGCTCGCACACGGGCTGCAATGGGCGATTTCGCCAACGCGCTGTCCCTTTATGATGACATCGCCACCAAAACCACCAACAATTACACCCTGGCAACCCTGGATTACCTGGCCGGAAGCGCTTACCAATCCCTCGGGCAAACGGATCAGGCAAACGCTCGGTTCGTCCACACCATCCAGAATTATCCGCTGGCATTCGATTCTTACCAATCCTTGATAATCCTGCTCGATAACGGCTATCCGGTCAGCGACTTAAACCGCGGCCTGGTGGACTATTTCGCCGGGCAATACGGTGTAGCCTTAGCCGCGCTGGAGCGCTATATCGACAGCGGCCAGGACGATGGTACGGCACATTATTATCGCGCCCTGACTCTTCGCGCACTGGGTAGATACGAGGACGCGGTTAACGAATTCACTTACTTCATAGAAAATTATCCTAACCACCAGCACTGGGTTGATGCCTGGGACGACAAATCCTACACGCAATGGGCCTATCTGGACCGCATTGAGACCGCTACCCAAACCCTGTTGGACTTCGTATCTGCCGTCCCCAATGCTTCACAGGCGCCGGACTTCTTGATGAGCGCCGGGCGTATGTACGAACGTGCCAATATGCTGGAGAAAGCTGCACAAACCTGGGAACGTGTTGCCAACGAATATCCCAGCAATCAGCAGGGAACACTGGCCTTATTTTGGGCCGCATTGTCGCGCTACCGGCTTGGCAATTACCAGCTGGCGCTGACCGGTTTCCAACGCAGCTTGCTGTTGGCATCCGAGCCAGAGGATCGGGCGCGCGCTCTGTTATGGATCGGTAAAATCCAGCAAATTCTGGGAGACACTGCCGCCAATCGCGATGCCTGGCAGCAAGCTCAGAGTTTGGACCCCACCGGTTATTACAGCGAGCGCGCCCGCGACCTGCTGATGGGACACGCCCCGTTCACGCCGCCACCGACTTACCAATCGCAAGTTGACCTAATTGGGGAACGAGCCGAGGCTGCCGCCTGGGTACGAATCACCTTCAATCTACCGGCCGACACGGACTTGACCAATCCCGGTACGCTCCTGCAAGATGCTCGCCTGCAACGCGGCGTGGAATTGTGGCAACTGGGGCTTTACGAAGAGGCCCAAATCGAATTCGAGGATCTACGGCAAGCTGTGAGCAGCAACCCGGCTGATAGCTTTCGGTTAGGTAATTACCTGCTCGATTTGGGTCTGTATCGCACTGCTATCTTTACCATCCGGCAGGTACTGACGTTGGCAGGCCTGCAAAACCAGGTCGATTCCCTCCGGGCGCCGGCTTATTTCAGTCACGTCCGATACGGCATGTATTACCAGCAACTCATCGAGGATGCAGCTAGTTCAAATGGTATGCACCCCTTATTCTTGTTTAGCGTCGTCAGGCAGGAAAGTCTCTTCGAGGGTTTTGTGCGCTCCACAGCTGGCGCGCGTGGTCTGATGCAAATCATTCCCAGCACCGGCGAGAGTATCGCCAAGAACATGGGTTGGCCGCCCGACTTCACCCCAGACGACCTGTACCGCCCGCAGGTTAGTATCGATCTGGGCGCGCACTACATGGCCTCTAATCGCGACTACCTATACGGTGACCTGTATGCAGCGCTGGCAGCTTACAATGCCGGTCCGGGTAATGCCTCCATCTGGCAAAGCCTGGCTGGAAACGATCCCGACCTTTTCATAGAAATCGTGCGCTTTGACGAAACGCGCCAGTATATTCGAAACATCTACGAAATCTTTACAATTTATCGATCGCTTTACAGTCCCAATTTCCAGTAGCACAAAAGAAGGCCGCCTACGGCGGCCTTCTTGATTAACCGAGGTGTTCGACAATCTTCCTATGTACGCTATCCGAATCCATGTCGATTATAGCGATCAATTTATCGCGCCCCTTGAACCCTGCCACAATATCAAGCCGCGATTTGGCTATCCCAAGAACTTTAGCAAGGAATGCAAGCAAGGCCTCGTTCGCGTCTCCGTCCACAGGAGCTGCCGTTACATGGATCTTAATCGTGCCATCGTGCATGATTTCGACGATCTCATTCCGACTTGCTCGTGGTGTCAGGCGAACCGCAACAGCGGCACCTTTTTTCCCATCATGTAAACGGAAAGTTCGAGGACTCATAGCTCACCTCAGCGTATAGAGAAAATATGTCAAGGCGGATGCCAAAATCTGAATCAGGATGATCAAAACCAAGGGGCTGAAGTCGAACATCCCTACGGAGGGGATCACGCGCCGGATCGGCTGCAGCATCGGTTCAACAATCTGGTCGACTGTGCGACGAACTGGATGATAAGGTGACATGAAAAATGAAAGGACAGCGGCCACGATCACCAATAAAATCAATACTTGCGATATGATACTAACCAATCGGATTAATATGTCAACAATGATCAAAACTACCTCCACGAATTATCATGCCGGTCTGGAGCCTAAAATTGCCTGCCCAACCCGCACCAAAGTGGCTCCCTCTTCCACGGCCACTTCGTAATCCAGGCTGGTGCCCATCGAAAGCTCATACCAGTTTGTCTGAGGGAATTGTTCAGCCAAATATGCTTGCAAATTCCCTAATTTCCTAAAATGGGGTCGCGACTGCTCAGGTTGGTCGGCAAAAGGTGGCATAGTCATCAAGCCGCGCACTTCGAGGTGCTTTAATTCCAGGAGTTTTCCAATCTCAGGCACCATTTGCGACCAGTTCTGCTTGTGAGAGGCAATCCAGCCATTTTTACTCCCTTCGCCACTCACGTTAAATTCAAGCAAGACCGGCAATGGCCGACCGCCTTGCTCGGCAAAACGATCCAGGCGGGTTGCCAGTTTCAGGCTATCAAGCGAGTGTAGAAGGGCAAAATGTTCGGTCACAAGTTGCGCTTTTCGGCTTTGTACATGCCCAATCATATGCCATTCTACCTCAGAATGCCTTCCCAGACTTTGTATTTTACTTACAGCTTGCTCAGGATAATTCTCCCCCAGTATTCTTGCACCTGCTTGAATTGCCGCCTCAACCACACCTAACGGTTGGGCTTTGGTCACCACCACCAGGCGGGAATCGGCAACTCGACGTCCCGCACGCTGTGCGGCAGCTTCCATATGTGCCAACACATCTTCATAGCGTGCCTGAATATTTATGGTCAGTTTGTCCATATAAAATTATTGCAGGGCCATTAAAACCCCAAAACGCCCAGTCTTACCCCGCTCAGCGCGATGGGAGAACCAATCATCATTGTGGCAGGCCGTACACAAGCCGGATAGTTCAATTTGCTCCACTCCAGCCTGTTGAAGCAGAAGCTTGTTTGCTGACCACAGGTCAAAATGAATCTTATCGATGTATGTCTTCAACAATTCCGAAGCGGATGCCCCAAAAGACTGCATGACCCTCACAACGACATCCGAACCGACTTCGTAATGATCCGGACCAATCGAAGGGCCGATCACAGCAAGTACGTCGGAAGGCCGCGTCCCGTAATGGGATTTCATGGCTTCAATCGCTACTTTGGCCGCGCCACGGACCGTGCCCATCCAGCCCGAATGAACCAACCCAATCACACCTGAGCGAGGATCGTGCAACAGGATCGGCACACAATCAGCAAAACGCATAAATAGAGTCACATTTGGTTTATCTGTAAACAAGATATCAGCTTGCCTGTAGGGTGATTCCGGGGATCGTGGTTTCGTAGCAAAGACTACGTTTGTACTGTGCACCTGCCACACATCATAGATGGACTCGACCGGTCGCTTTACTGCCCCGAATGATTTGTACCTGTTCCGACGAACCCGAGCCGGGTCATCTCCAACTGTCCCACCAACGTTTAATGATTCCCAAGGGAAGGGGCTTAGGCCTCCATGCCGGCTAAAAACGGCATGGAGAACAGATGCGGGAAAGATATCAAACGTCAAGTACCTGGTACCGTTTTTTTGAACGATCTCCATTTTTCATAAAACCCTAGTTTGCAGCGTCGGATACAGCGAATTTTTTTATAAAGAGCTGCCGGCTCTCGCGCATCGTTTCTTCAAGGTATGGAATACCATACCAGGCAGTGAAGAAACCGAAAAATGCGCCAGTCATCGTTCGCAAGAACGGCGTACTTTCACGATATGGCAGGTACTGAACCAACCATGCCCACTGGAACTGGCTGAACAATTGCGAGAACCCATCCAGCCCAATCGGGCCAAGGCCGAGTAACAACCAGAACATCCAATGGAGCGGTTTGATGCGCCTCTTGGAAAGCGCGAAGAATATCGCGAAGAAAAGCATAGAAGCGTAGATGGCAACATCGCGCTCACATAATGCGACCTTATAACCCTGTACAGGGTTTCCGATGTAGGCCCGAGCTTGCAAACGCGCCAGGCCATTCGGGTTGGCTAACCCGGTAATGCCTGTCGCGGATTCGAAATCCAGCACACCGGATAAACCGGCCTCTTTGAGTGGATAGTATGGCTGCTCACCAAAAAGGAAGAACGATCGGAATCCAAATTGATGGCACAGCGGGCTGTACATAATGTAGATCGCACGTGCCGCACCAGGGATGCCAGCTTCCATCAAAGTGGGAGCCAGGAACGGCAAACCGACATAAAGGAACAACACAAAACTGACCACCGCCAGGTAGTGTTTCGAAAGCCAGAATGAAAATCGGTCGGCCTTTGACACAGTCTGGCTGCGTTGTACCAAAGCATGATAGGCGTCGCCATGAATATCTACCAACTGCGTGCGACGATCGGATGCCGCCCCGAGCGTCATATGCAATTCCTGACGTGTGATCGGGGCTTTCAGTCGGTAGGGACCGATCTCAACCACCGGAATAAATTCGCCAAAGGCACTTTGCAGGGATGGGTCGCCATCGATATCCACCTCAACCAGCCGATGTGGGATATCTTCCTGGAGCGCTTCCAGATCGGTTTTGATCTGTTCACAAAGGTGACAATCTTTGCGTGTGTAGAGAGTAACGTTAATCACTGTTTCGCTCCCACTGGTAAAACACTTGGACGGAGATGTTCGCTGTTCTACAGTCCAAAGTCCACCCAAAATCCGTAGCGGGCAATTAAGGCAAATGTCCCAGCAATCAGCATGATACCGACGATCACCAAGATCACACCCATTGCAATTTCTACATATCGCATGACTTTGCTGTATTTGCGTAATATCGTCGACACCCAACCGATTCCCAACGCTGCCACCAGGAAGGGAATTGCCAGGCCAGCTGAATAAGCGGTTAATAAACCCGCGCCGAGCTTGAGAGAACCACCGTTCAAGGCCAGGGTCAGAATTGCGCCCAGCACTGGTCCCACACAGGGTGACCACCCAGCCGAGAAAAAGACGCCCATTAAGGCTGAGGACAGGTAGCCCCATTTACGGTCAGGCGCGGTTTGAACGCGCGTATCGTACTCCAGAAACGGAATGCGAAAGACGCCAATCATGTGCAAACCGAAGATGATGACGATCACCCCGCCAAGTTTGGCCAGGATATTTCGCACGTCATACAGAAAATGACCTGCCGCAGATGCCGCGACCCCCAACAGAACAAAAACCACACTGAAACCCAGCACGAAAGCCAGCCCATGAGAGAAGGTCACCCAACGTTTGTTCTCCCCGGCCTCCCCGCCAGCAGCTCGCCCGCCGAGGTAACCAATATAAGCCGGAACAAGCGAAAATACACAGGGCGACAGGAACGAAGCCAGACCAGCCAGAAAGGCTAGCCCAACGGTTACGTTAGCAAAATCCATTTAACACCTCAAGGTTCAAGTTCAGCCGCGCTCTTTGACAATCACATGTGTCCCGACATCCCCCTGTACGGTCACATCCCCAGGGTCAAGGGGCACGTTGGGCAAGCCCCAACGAAAAACCCACTTGGCATCCTCCGGGCTGGCATTAACACAGCCATGCGAGCGTGGTGTACCAAAATCGTTGTGCCAAAAAGTGGAATGGATTGCCACACCGGTACCCGAAAAAAGCGTGGTCCAGGTGATGGCAGGCGTATCGTAACCGCCCGCGACGGTTCCACCAGCCATATGGATCGAAATCGCTTTGCGCCAGGTCCAATGTTCGCCCAAAGGTGTCGACCAGGCGTCCACAGCGTTGCCATATGCATCCCACTTCCCGCCGCTGGAAATCTGGCAGAAATAGACCTCGGAGTTGCCTTCAAAGCAGGACAGGGTCTGATCGGTCAGGTTGACCACCACTTTCTTGGTGGCAGGGTCCACATCCGGATGGATGGGGGCTAAATCGTCTTTTGTCAAAGGCCGGAAAGCTGCACCTTCGGCCCAGAACGCATCGTAACCACTGAACGGTTCAGTAAGCCGATAAATAAGATTACCGGTGCGTTCGCTGACCTTGATCTGGTCGACCCACAAAATCTGGCTGTAATACAAACGGATAGGCAAACCTTGCTCCAGATTATGCTTGAGCCAGGGAGAAGCTGGCTGCGGATTGTCCAGAATGAAGTCAATGTATGGTACAGTCACCTCAGCCCAAAAACCCTTCTCTCCGTCCGGAATATTCTGCAGCGGCTGGTTCGCTTCGTTGCGAACTGGCTGAAAGAATGGGGCGTACACAAAACCTTCGGGGGTCTCGATCCAGCGCTTGCTGTTGCTGACGTAATTCATGGTGGTACCAACGACTTCTCGATCCCATTCCACAACGTAGTCGTCATAGATCTCTTTGACCGATGCGGCCAGTTCGTGCGGTTGGGAACGAATTTGGGTTTTGCCAAAGTACCCGGATAGTCTGCCCAGTAATTTGCCGGTTGGGAAATCGCCTAAAAGCCGGGGCATTTGTCTCGGCATGGCCCTGACAGGCTGATCCAGCAAACTGCCCAATGCCAGCGCACCAGCCCCTGCACCGGCCAATTTGATAAAATCACGTCTTGAAATTTTAGCTAGGGAATTTTTCATCTTTTCACCGATCAATCTGCGCCAATTTTCGCAAACAACGGACCAAGGATACTCGCAAACCAGACAGCCGTCAACGCTCACCTTAAAGAGATTAATTTGCGTAGAAAAATGATTGCAGCGCTCGCAGGCAATCTGCGCTCACCTTATGGGCAACTTCGGCCTCGCAAAAGGAAACTTGCGCGCCGGCTTCTTCGAGCAGGGAAATCTCCTGTTGAGCACGTTCAATTGAAACCATTTGATCCTGGGTGCCGTGTGCCACGAAGACTGACTTGCCTTTCAGTGGTTGGGATTGAATTAGTTGATCTGTGCCACCCGGCATAAATCCGGCCAGTACACCCGCCCGGTGAATACGTTGCGGATAGAGCAACAACAGCAAATTGGTTAGCGCTGCACCCTGACTGAATCCGACCACATTAAAGGTAGGCGCAGAAACACCAGCCGAGGATGAAAGCTCGTCAACCAACCGTATCGCTGCCTCGGCAGAAGGCTTCAGGTCAGCGAGTGTGGGCCAGCCTCGGGTTCCTGGCCGCGGTTTTCGCCAGGAGTAACCGCCTTCCTCCGCCGCATATGGAGCGCGCGGTGCAAGAATCCAGAGATCCTCGGGAAAATTGCGCACAAAGACCCACATCGAATTCTCGTCACCTGTCCAGCCGTGCAACATCAATAACAATCGGGGGGTTGGTTGAGAACCGCGGCGTACGCGGACGGTCCAGTTGTTGTACTTCAGCAGAGTGGTGTCACTTGCTGTTTGCACGTTTCACAATCCAATCCATCAGAGCCAAAAATGCGACGATTAATACAATCGGCACCAATCCGCCCAAGAGACAAAGAAAACCCATCACAGCTGCACCTGCGCCGTACACCAGGTAAATCAATCCATCGCCAATTAAAAAAACTAGTAACAACGCCCCCACAATCAGGCGCACGTTGGTCTGCCGGGCATATTTTTCCAAATCGCGCACGGCTAGGGTCGTCTCCTGAACGCGAACCGCCCTAGCCTTTTTGGCCAGGATACAGCGCGCCTGATATCCGGCAGGGCTGCTTCGGCTGCTTCTTCACCCAGCTTAATTACATCGTGGACCTTCACCTTGTCCAGGATCTGGATCCCAGTCACATGAGGCCGAATAATGACTTCGGGGTTATCGGATTTAAGGCGCAGTTCGGTCATCAGACGGTTTCCGATCTCCACTGATTCCATAAAAATTTGAAAGGCCTGGCTGATACGCAAGCGCGCCAACCGCTCGAATATCGGGGCAGGAATCCCGGTCGGAACCGGCACCGACAATAAATGCGAGGGAGCAGCCGGTGGCTGGGAAAGAACGACCGCAATCACCGGCAAGTGCGGAGCCAATTCACGCGCGACTGACACGGGTACCGGATTCATGACACCGCCATCCACCAACTCCAAATCCCTGATCGGGTAAGGAGGAAAGATTCCCGGGACAGCGGTTGTCGCCAGGATCGCATCCTTGAGGCGGCCCTTTCGCAAGATAATCTCGGTTCCGCTATTCAGGTCGACAGCAACCATCGCGCAGGGAATTTTCAAATCACTAAAGGTTTGCTCGCCAAACACCTCATCCAGCCAACGATGAAGACCTGCTGTTCCCAACAATGCCGGGCCATCGCTTGGCAATCGTCCGTATAAATTTTCCTGCTCCACATTCGAAAACAGTTCTTCAATCTCATCCGATGAGTAGCCAGCCGCATAGACGCCTGCTACAATTCCACCGAAGCTCGTCCCAGATACGGCGCGAATGTTAAATCCCTCGCGCTCCAATACGCGCAAGACCCCAATATGCGAATTTCCTCGCGCTCCTCCACCCCCCAACGCTACTGCAATATCCATCATATCCTCTTTTAGATGTCACCGAGAGAATTAACCTTACCGGTGGCCAAAGTTTTCGTTTAGAATATGGATATCATTATACCCTTCTGATGAGTACCAGCATGCCAACCCACCCAAGTGAAAGCACAGAAAGTTCATCGCCGATTATCACGCGCGCCGTCGCTGCCGGGTTGCAAAACCAATTTTGCCGGAACTATAATTTCCCAGCCTGGCAAAAGGCATTGCTGCTGGGACTGGGGGTGCTGCCACAAGCTGTCGGAAGATTCATCATCAGCCGCTTCCAATCACTTTCCGGATTGCCACCCGAAAGCATGCTTGGATTTTCGATCAACGATTTAATCCAGGCGCGACTCGATGATTATGCGCAAATTTCCGGACGATTTCCCACCCTGACTGTAGGCATTGGCTTAGGCGGTCCCAGCACGCATCTCTCCCTCGCCCTGGGAGGGCCTTTCCTTCCACAGGCTTTTGTCTTAACCCTGCGCGGCGGATCGAGCGACGGTGATGTGCAGCGCTATTTCCAGCGTTCCGCCAAAATAGCCCAGCGCATCGCAGACCAGAATCCCGGGTTGATGACAATCCAGCACTACGATCCAATCCATGATGGCTGGTTAACACGCTGGGTGAACCATTTACGTTTCAAACTGCTCGACTTACCGGAACCATATATAGAGTTCATCCGTCAGCGGCTCGAACCAGAAGGTACGGTCGTCTATCTTGAAGGCGGCGCAAGCTGGTTGCGCTACCGCATCGGGGAACGCAGTGTTTTTCAGGTTGGCGGCTGGGGAGATATTTCGGCGGAAGAATTTCTCGAGGGCAGTCAGCGCATCCGTACTTATGCGCGTCACGCCGGGTTGAAACACACTGACTGGCATTTGGAAGGCTATCCACTCGAGCATGGACCCGAATCGGAGTGGGGCTCCGAACCCGGGTTGGGAGAGGCGCTGGAGCAATTTTGTCAACATGCAGGCTATCGTTTCATCCGCATCCGGTTAGGGCACCCCCACGATTTCTCGCGTCTAGCTTTCGCTGCGATGCAAAGGCTGCTGGAAAAAGAAAGCCGCAAACCCGCCGGGGCATTGGTCGAAACCTTCAGTCAGTTTGACGCTTCGTCTGCGCGGCAGGCCGGATTATTACCATTGTGGCTGATCTTCAACACCCGAGACAGTGTGCGCTTCTTAAAGGAGATGTCCCCCCAATTCCCACCGGACAAACCGCTTTTCTTTTCGCCGCTTTCCACCTTCTCGTTAACGCCTGACATGGCAACCTGGGATGAGTGGGTTGAGGCGCTCAGCCGCGAGGATTTCATCAATATCGGCGCGCGTCCCAGCCATTATCCAGCGGATGCACGTGCGCTGGTCAAGTGGAATCGACCCCTGAGAGAATGGGTAAGCCTCAACAGCCAGCTCATACAGGCAAGGTTAAACATCGAAGAACTTGAAGAGATAATTATTGATCTTAAATCACGGATTTGATTTCGGACCCCCTTATTTATATAGATTTTTTATAATTGTCTAAACAAATAAATATTGTACTTCAGCAAAATTCTTGTATAATTAAAAGAACCCCACGGCTGGTTGCCCCCCTCAACCAGTCGTGGGGCCTTTAAACCCAGGATTGCGATACCAGGGAACATACCAATCTTCAAAGCAACGCAACGAGTGCTCTCATTAATTTTTCCACATCCCTCTGCCCGTTATATCCCTGGATCGATACCCGAATCAGCTTGACCTCATTCCATGCGATCAAGGGGACTTCGATACGGTATTCATCGTATAGTTGCATCTTTAATTTGACGATATCCGTCTCCGCCGGCAATGGTGCCGCCGCCATTTGGGCATACCAGACCGGATCGTCAGGATGCAGGGGCGGCAGACCCGTCAATTCAACAATGCGCTGTTGTGCTTCACGTGCCAGCTTGTGACATTCCGCGCGGACTTCGCTCCAGTGATTTTCCCGCTGGAAGCGAATCGCAGCCGGAACCGCCAGGAACGCCGAAATGTCGCGCGTGCCCCAAAATTCGTGATGATCGACGAATTGGGAAGGTCCGGGCATTTCAGCCTCATACCCCCAGGAAATGACCAGCGGCTCGAGCGTTGCCTGCACTTCTGGTCTGGCATACAAAAATGCACTGCCTTTAGGTGCGCTCAACCATTTGTGCAAGTTACCGGTATAGAAATCTGCACCCAGGCTGTCTAGATCCAGCGCAATCTGGCCCGGTGCATGCGCACCATCAATCACGGTCAGGATGCCCTGTTTCTTCGCGCGCCGGCAGACTTCTGCCACCGGGAAGATCAACGCCGTGGGAGATGTGATATGACTAAGGAAGATCACTTTAGTTCGTGAGGTAACCCCCTGCCATAGAGTCTCGACCAAATCTCCGGGTGTGGTGACCGGCACGGGGATCGACTGATGTCGGTAACGAAACCCGCCTTTACCAGCCATGAAGCGCCAGGCCCGGTCACAGGCACCATATTCGTGGTCACTGGTCAGTACTTCATCGCCCGGGCCAAGTTTCAAACTGCGGGCAACGATATTGATACCGGTTGTGGCATTGATAACGTAGACCAGGTCATCCCGTTCGGTGCCCAGATAGTCAGCCAGGGCTTGGCGCGAAGCGCGCAGCAGATCATTGTGGCGGCGGCCCAGGAATTCCACCGGTTGGTATTCCAATTCACGTTGCCAGCGTTGATATTCACGAAAAACCGGACGTGGCGTCGCACCAAACGAACCATGGTTCAGAAAAGTCACTTTAGGGTCGAGCAGGAATTGTTTTTTGATGGGTTTCATGGACGTGTCAAACCTCTATCGAGTAATGTCGTCTGAATGCTTAAGAATATCAACTCACTGAGATTTCATCCGGGTTTACCATCACTTTCACATCGTCCCCGTATTGGATTTCCGGGATTGGATAGGTGATCACTTCCAGGAGTGAAGGGTTCTGGAAATGCCGTAATTTGGTCTCAGGATGCGGGTAATACACCCAACCTTCGTATTCGACCTGCTTAAAAATCACCTTGCAGCGCGAAAAGGAAAAATGCTCAGGTGGATGTAAATCTGTCCAATTGACATTCCTAAAAGTAAATTCGGGTTTGCGCATCTCGAAGGTGTGCGGCTCCAAGTCGAGGTTAAGTGTGCCGTTGAAATAGCCATCCAGGTCCAGTCCGCGCATTTTGAAGATCGGTCGCTGCCGATCCAATGCGCCGTAGGGATAATCCCTTGACGGGCCGGAGGCAACCCGGTAGCCTCGTACGACAATCCCTTGCACCATCAACCATGGGGTTTTCATCTTGTTCAGTATAGCCCTTTTATGTGTCGCTTGCACAACTCGTACCACTGGCGTAAAATAACTTCACTGCATGGACAGATTATTCCCTCACATTATCCGCACAAAAATTATCCCACCACCGCGTAGCGCGCGCACATTGCCACGTCCGCGCATCACAGTAGCCTTGAGTCAGGCGCTCGATTACCGTCTGACCATCCTGCAGGCGGAAGCCGGATACGGGAAGAGCACAGCGCTGGCTGAAT
>CAYOUV010000016.1:13128-46794 GCA_964407265.1 uncultured Anaerolineaceae bacterium
CTGACCATCCTGCAGGCGGAAGCCGGATACGGGAAGAGCACAGCGCTGGCTGAATTGGCCGGGGAGATCCATCCATTGATCTGGTACCAAGTCAATGAAGAGGACAACGATCCGCTGGTCTTTATTTTGCATTTATGCCATGCCATTCAACAAGGTCTGCCCGAGATCAGTGATCTACCCATCCCTTTTTTGCAGTCCTGGGACGGGGCGCAGGGACCCTTTCCATGGCGCAGCGCGCTCGACCAAATCATCAACGCCCTCAGCACGCAACTAACCTCACCCGTACTGTTCGTGCTTGATGATGCCCACTTGGTCACTGAAAGTGGTGAAGTAGCCCATATCCTCGATCGGTTAGTAGGTCTGGCCCCTTCGCGATTAAGCATCCTATTATCCGGGCGGCCTACCGTCTCGCTGCCCAACCTCTCTCGCTGGCGTGCGCAGGGTGACGTACTGCTTATCGACCAATCCTTGCTCACTTTCAATGCCGATGAAATAATGACGCTGTTTGGTGCCCAATACGGTTTCGAATTAACCAACGAGGAAGTTCAATCGCTGCTCAGTTATACCGAGGGATGGGCTATTGCCTTGCAGCTCATTTGGCAAAACATCCGCAGTCGTTCCGATGCCCCACTTGAAATTCCGCAACGGTGGCAGACTAGTTCCCTAGAGTTGCTGTTTGACATCCTAGCACGCGAAGTCTTCGAGCGTCAACCGGAAGATATTCGGGACTTCTTGCTGATTACAGCCAATCTACGCGAACTTCAGCCCGAAGCGTGTGACGCGCTGCGCAGAGCAATCAGCCAAGCTCCAGCTGACTCAGTTTCGATGTTGGCTTATCTCCAACGACAGGAGCTTTTCGTTGTCGAGAGCGCCGAAGGGACGTTGCGTTATCACCACATCTTCCACAACTTCCTGCGCCAGCAAATTCCACCTGAAAAGCACCGCCTGTGGAATCGCCTTGCGGCCGATTTCTATCGTTTGCACAACGATCACGAAGCCGCAATTTACCACCTCCAAGAAGCCCATGCCTGGAACGAAATGGCAGGGTTGTTAGACGTCTACGCCGCAACATTATTAACCGCAGGACGGCTAGATACCTTAACAACATATCTGGACAGTTTACCGCCCGAAACGCTCCACCAACACCCTATCTTAGTCTTCACAATCGGTGAATTAGCCCGGCTACACAGCCGGTTCCATGAAGCTTTGGGCTGGTATAAACAATCAGAAACCATATGGCGTGCTCGCGGTCAGCAAGATGGCGTAGCTCGCGCACTGCGAGGTCAGGCAAGAGTGTATCTCGACACGGTTGATCCAAGTAAAGCAGAGCAGTTACTTGAAGATGCTATACGCCTGAGCGACGGCTTTGAAGATCGTGAAGCACAAGTTCGCCTTTTTGAATTACTGGCTGAAAATAAGCTAAATTCTGGGCATATCGAAGATGCTGAACGTCTATTCGAACGTGCTCAATCCTTGCGCACAGAAGGACCCTCAAATGAACAACTATGGTTTCGCGTTCTGGTGCGAACCGGTCGACTCACCGAAGCCCGTCGTGCCCTAGAAGAGCGTGCTGAGGCAGAAAAACAGGATCCAGTAAAAACTCCGCGCGCACATCGTGAGACCTTGCTCATTTTGTCATTAATCTATTCTTTTATTGGGAGAGGCAAGAAAGCCTACCAGTCCGCGCTTGAAGGCACTCGCCGAGGCGACAAATTCAAATCCCCATTTGTGACAGCCGTCGGTTATATGCGACAAGGACATGCATTAATGCTCACGGAGTCGGGTCAGGATGAAACCGAATGTTACGCCCAGGCACGAACTGCGTTCGAGAAGAGCATTGAAATCAGCCGTACACTTGCCGTACCGCGTTTATTGGTTGAAGCAGATTGGGGGTTATGCCGGGCAAACGGATACCTGGGAGATTTAGTCGCTGCCCAATCGTTTGCTCAAGAAGCGATTGAGATTGCCGACCAGGCTGGGGATGAATGGGTCGCATCGATGACGCGCCTGACGATGGGCGCCAGCCTAACTATGGCAGGACGCTACGAGGCAGCTGAAGAGTGGCTAAACCGAGCTGTGCTTGGCTTCCAGGAATGCAGCGACACCTTTGGGAGTACCACAGCGCGGTTGTGGTTGAGTTATAGTTTTTTTAAACAGAAACAAGATTCTCGCCTTGAAACAATGTTACCTAACGTGTTGGCTGCTTGTCGTGCATATGAATATGATTTTCTATTCACCCGTACATCAACCCTCGGGCCAGCAAATGAGCGGATTTTCATCCCGCTGCTTCTTATTGCCCGTCAGCATGACTGGGAAAGTGTTTATATCTCCAAACTTCTTGACGAACTTGGTCTCTCTGGTATTGAATATCATCCCGGATATCAATTACGTATCGAGACATTAGGCACATTCCGGGTCTGGCGTGGCAGGGAGTCCATTCCATTCAATGGATGGCGGCGCGAGAAGGCCCGTCAACTTTTTCAATTACTGGTTACCTTTCGCCAATCTCCCCTTGATCGAGAGCAAATTTGCGAGTATCTATGGCCCGAAGCCGATCCGACAACGGCTCAGCGAAATTTCAAGATCACTCTCAACGCACTATATCAAGTGCTTGAACCAGAACGCGAACCTGGCAGTGAATCGGCTTTTGTTTTACGCGAAGGGAAAATGTACAATTTACGCCCCGGCGCGGACCTGTGGCTAGATGCCGACCAGTTCCTCCAAGACATCTTTCGGGCTGCAAGTCAGGATCTCGACTCTCTTCAACAGGCGTTGAAGTTATACCGGGGCGAATACTTATCTGATACAGTTTACGAAACATGGGCCGCTGAAGAACGCGAGCGCTTGGCCGCGCTCTTCCTGGAAACTGCTGACCAATTAGTAGAAATGTACGTAGAACGAAACTGTTTCACTGAGGTCATAGACCTTTGCCAACGCATTCTGGTTCAAGATAATTGCTGGGAACGTGCTTATCGCCACCTGATGCTGGCTTATGGTTATCTTGGCGACCGTGGACAAATTGGACGTACCTATCAACGTTGTGTTCAAACCTTACGGAAAGAATTAGATGTTAGCCCCGCCCCAGAAACCGCGATACTCTACAAAAAGTTGGTAGGGAATTAGTATTCATCACATCGGAAAAGCGAACATCGGGCAGTTTTTTTCAATCCCACCTAAAACCCACAATCCTGTAACTCTCTCGTTACCTCCATCTGCTATTGTAAAAGCGATGGACTCCCATATCACCCCATCCATATCATCCTTTGTCATTCGATTCGTAATGGAATCGGCTGTTAATAATGAGGAGGCACCATCCTATTATCGTGGTGCCATTCGACACATCCAAAGCGACGAAGAGATGAGTTTCAACACTTGGGAGGACGCTGTTAAATTCATTGGGCGCTTTGTGCCTATCGAAATCCGATCCAATCAAGACAGCACAAAGCGTTCATAGTATTAATCGACATTTTTTGAACTACCACACCAAAATAACAGGAGAATTATCATGCGCATGAAGGGAAAAATTGTGCTCGTCACTGGCGGCGCGGCAGGAATCGGGAAAGCCACCGCACTGCGCTTTGCTGAAGAGGGCGCAAAAGTCGTGATTTGCGATGTCAACGAAGAAGCCGGAAAAATCGCCGTTAAGGAACTAGGTGAGGCCGCGGCCTTTTACAAGGTCAATGTGGCCGACCACACAGAAGTTCAAAAATGGGTCGGCGACGTGGTTGCCAAATATGGTCGCATTGACGTGTTAGTCAACAACGCCGGTATCGTGCGCGATGGACAGTTAGTCAAGGTCAAGGAAGGCCAACTTGTTGGGCAAATGTCCGAAGCGGATTTCGATCTGGTGATTTCCATCAATCTCAAAGGGGTTTTCAACTGCGCTCAGGCAGTGGCCCCGCAGATGATCAAACATGGTGGCGGCGTGATCCTGAACGCCACATCCATTGTTGGGCTGGATGGCAACTTTGGTCAGACTAACTACGTGGCCACCAAGTCCGGCGTGATTGGCATGACCAAGGTTTGGGCGCGCGAGTTGGGTAAATATGGCATCCGCGTCTGTGCTGTCGCACCGGGCTTCACGGCCACTGAAATCTTGAACTCCATGCCAGAGAAAATCATCGAGGGCATGAAAGCCCGCACCCCTCTAAAACGTATGGGCGAGCCGCGTGACATCGCCAACGCTTACCTGTTCCTGGCATCTGACGAAGCTTCCTTCATTACCGGTGAAACGCTGCGCGTCGACGGCGGCATTGTGATAGGGACTTAGTATGACCTGTCATGCACAAATCCTCGCTACCGGCAGTTACGTCCCGGAGCGAGTCGTCACCAACGCTGAAGTGGACGCTCTGATGGGCGAATCCACTAACGAGTGGTTGCTCGCGAACGTGGGAATTCGCGAGCGCCGCTGGATGGCGCCCGAGCAAACCACCTCCGATCTGATTGTAGAAGCCTCGAAAAAGGCACTCGGGCGTGCCCAAATTTCAGAGGCTGACCTCGACCTGATCATTATCTCCACTGACACGCCGGATTACTTGTCCCCATCGACTTCGGTCGTTGTCCAGTATAAACTCGGCGCGCATAAGGCGGGCAGCTATGACGTCAACTCTGCCTGCGCGGGCTGGGTTACTGCTCTCGATCAAGGCGCGCGTTACCTGATGACCGAGCCAACCTACAAGTACATCCTGGTCGCGGGCGGATACGGCATGAGCCGCTTCATCAACGTTAAAGATAAGAAAACGGCCAATCTGTTTGCGGATGGTGCTGGCGCGGTCGTACTGGGCGTCGGCAAAGAACCGGGTTTTCTAGCAAGCAACCTCTTGGCCGTCGGTGAGTTTCACGATGCATTGGGCATATACACCGGCGGGGCGTTCCGTCCCTGCACACCCGAAAACCTGGAACAGTTCGGTGCGCCGAAGGTCGAGTTCGTCAAAAAATTCCCCAAAACTTTCAATACCGAATACTGGCCCAAACTTATGCAAGGCGCGCTCGATAAAGTCGGACTGTCCTTTGACGATGTAGACCATTACTTTTTTACCCAGCTCAACTTGCGCACCATCGAGTACATGATGAAACTGCTCAGGCAACCCATCGAGAAAACTCACTGGGTGATGCATAAATGGGGCTATACCGGCTCACCCTGCGTGGTCATGGCATTAGACGATGCCATTGACCAGAACCGAGGTCCCAAACCTGGCGAGACGATCCTGTTCTGTGCCAGCGGTGGCGGGATCACAATGGCCTCGTCCGTGTGGAAATGGACAGCATCAGGCTAACCAACTATGTCAAAAAAAGTAACCTACACCCCTTCAAAAACCGGCTTCGTAGATGTGGAAAACGGTACCCGAAAAATTTACTGGGAATATTTCGGAGAAGGCAATAGGGAGGTTGTTATCTTCCTCAATGGCCTGGCCATGCTGACCAAATCCTGGTACCGCACCGTGCCGTTCCTGCACCCGGATTACGATATCCTGCTATACGACTATTTCGGACAAGGGCAATCATCAGCCGAGGACGAGCCGTACTACATAAACAAACTGGCAGATTACCTCATCGAAGTCATGGACGTGGTCGGCGTGGACAAAATCCACCCCATAGGCGTCTCGTATGGCGGCTTCATCGGCGCGGAGTTGGGACGCCTGCACCAGGATCGCCTGCACACCCTTACCCTGTCCGGTATCCTGCTGACGCGCGAAACACTCTTCCAGATGTATCACGACATATCGCTGCGTTTTTATCACTCGACGGATGAAGTCTTCGACATCTATACCCAATATTTGTATGAAAAAACTTTCGGCGAGAACATCTCCCGCAAGATATATGGCGAAGCAATGGAGGCCGGGCGGCTCAAGTTTTACGATCGGTACAAGGATAAGAAATACTGTCTGGTGCGCCTGACCGAAGCGCAAAATCCCTTCTTTGAGAACATCGATAACGACCCGGACGCTTATCGCAATGTGCAAACTCCGACCCTGATCCTGACCGGCGACCAGGACCGCGCTATTCCTCCCTGGCAGCAATCCAAGATGGTGGACATCCTGCCAAACAGCCGCCAGATCATGGTTCCTGAATGCGGACACATGACTTATATGGAACGCCCGGATATTTTCTGGCCCACACTGCGTAAATTCATGGCAGCGAAATCAGTGAACTTCGAGTAGGAGGTACCTCATGTATATTGGTGATTACCTTGGACGGCGTGAAATCTATTCCCCAGATACGCTTGCCATTATTGACGCAGGCAAGTCCCCGGAGATGCGCCTGACTTACAAGAAGTGGAATCAGCGTGTCAACCGCTTGGCAAATTGGCTCAAGGACGAAGTTGGGGTTGGCTACCGCGACCGTGTGGCAATCCTCGCTCAAGACGGGATTGAGCATCTTGATCTCTTCTACGCCTGCGGGAAACTCGGTGCCATCCATACCGCGCTCAACTGGCGGCTGCACTGGCGCGAACTGGTCGCCATCATTGAAGATACGCAGCCCAAAGCGCTTATCTATTCGGATGCCTTCAAAGACACGGTCGTTGAAGTCGAGAAAGCCATCCGTGATACGGATTACGCCATTGGCCACTACCTGCACATCGAAGGGGATGGCATTCCCAACTCCCTATATTACGAAACCACGGTCCAATCCGCGCCCGACACGCCAGTTACCTACGAAGTACTGGATAAAGAAGATATTGCCTGCCTGCTCTTCACCGGTGGCACGACTGGCCTGCCCAAAGGCGCACAGATCAGCCATCGCCAGGTCAACTGGAATGTGCTCAACACCGTCATCCATGACCTGAACCACGATGACATCTACTTGTGTGTGTTTCCACTCTTCCACGCTGGTGGCTTGTTCGCATATGTTTCATCTCAGGTTGTATTTGGCAATACCACCATCCTGACCAAGCAGTTCAACCCCGAACAGGTACTGAACTTGATCGAGCGCGAAAAAGTGACCGTCTTTGCTGCTGTCCCGACCATGTACCAGATGCTGACCCAGGCCTCAAATTTCAAAGAATCCGACCTGAGCAGCCTGCGTTTCTGCACGTCCGGCGGAGCGCCGTTGCCTGTCCCACTGGTCGAATATTACACCGCCGAAAAAGGTATCCGCTTCAAACAGGGCTTTGGGATGACCGAGTATGGCCCCGGCCTGTTTGCCCTGCCCCCTGAAGATGCCATCCGCAAGGCGGGCAGTATCGGACGCCCTAACTTCTTCATTGATGTGCGCGTGGTTGACGAAAACAACAACTTCCTCGGCCCCAACCAGCCCGGCGAACTGCTGCTTAAGGGACCATCGGGCTGCTCCGGCTATTGGAACAATCCCGAAGCCTCAGCTGAAGCCATCGACGAAGGCGGTTGGTTTCACACCGGCGACATCGTCGAGTATGACCAGGAATGGTACTTCTTCGTGCGCGACCGCAAAAAAGATATGTTCATCTCCGGCGGTGAGAACGTCTACCCGGTCGAGATCGAGAATGTTCTTTATCGGCACTCAGCCGTCCACATGTGTGCGGTAATCGGTGTCCCCGATGAAAAATGGGGTGAGGTTGGAAAAGCTTGTGTGGTCTTCAAACCTTCGCAATCTGCCACGGTGGACGAACTAATAGCCTTTATGCAGGATCATCTGGCAAAGTACAAAGTCCCCCGCAGCGTAGAAATCATGGACGCGCTACCGCTCTCATCCATGGGAAAAATTTTGAAGCGCGAGCTTAGAGAAAAGTTCCTAAGTTAGGAGAAAACTATGAGCACCAAAAAACTTGGACGCGGTGTGGCCCTCGTCGGTGCGGGGATGAGCAAGTTTGGCGCCTTCCCCGACAAAAGCAGCCGCGACCTATTCGTGGAGGCGTTCCAGTCCATGCGACAGTCGGTGGATAAGGATTTCGACCCCACCGACATCGAAACAATCTACATCGGCAACTTTTCCAGCGACCTGTTCGAGTCGCAAAGTCATACGGCCCCGATCATGGCGGACGTGGTCGGGCTGGCTTCCCGTCCGGCCACGCGCGTCGAGGATGCCTGCGCCAGCAGCGGCGTGGCCCTGCGGCAGGGCATCCTGGCAATTGCGTCTGGCTTGTACGATGTTGTGCTGGTCGGCGGCATCGAAAAAATGACCAACCTCCCCACCGCCGAAGTGACCGATACCCTGGCTGCTGCTGCCGATACGCTCTACGAAATACCGGCGGGGTTCACCTTCCCCGGCTTCTACGCAGCCATAGCCTCGGCCTACATGCACAAATACGGCATGAAGCCCGAACACCTGATGAACGTGGCCATCAAAAATCACGAGAACGGCGCGCTCAATCCCAACGCCCAGTTCGGCATGACCATCGCAGCTTGGATGGAGGGACGTAAAGCATCCGCTGCAAAGAAGGGCAAGCCGATCCCGACCTGGCAGAATGAGATGGACTTCCTCCACGATGACAGCGCCAACCCGATGATCGCCTGGCCGCTGCGACTTTTCGACTGTTCCCCGATCACGGACGGGGCGACTGCGCTGCTGCTGGTCGCCGAAGACATCGCCAAACAGTTCACCGACCACCCGCTGCATATCATAGGCTCAGGCCAGGCTTCGGACGTGGCGCTCCACGACCGCGACGACCTGACCACGATCAACGCTGCCCGCCTCGCCTCGCAGCAGGCCTACGGGATGGCTGGCGTCACCCCGAAAGATATTCGCGTCGCTGAAGTCCATGATTGCTTCACGATTGCCGAAGTGGTCGCGACCGAAGACCTGGGCTTCTTCGCACCCGGCGAGGGCTTCAAAGCCGCCGAAGACCACGTCACCGCCCGCGATGGAGCAAAGCCAATCAATACTTCCGGCGGCCTGAAATCCAAGGGGCATCCGGTCGGCGCATCGGGGGCCGGGCAGGCTGTCGAGATCTTCAAGCAAATGCGGGGACTGGCTGGCAAGCGCCAGGTGGCAGGCGATATTCCGCTGGCGTTGACCCACAATGTCGGTGGCACTGGTGGCACTTGCGTCGTCCACATCTACGAGAGGAGAGACTGAGATGGCAATGACAGCCGAGCGACCTTTCACCGCTGCATCTTTTACGCAGTTTCTGAATGAAAAGAAACTCATGGGGTCGCATTGTATCCATTGTGACAAAGATTTCCTGCCGCCGCGCGCAATTTGCTCGCAATGCTACAGCGATCAACTAGAATGGGTCGAATTTAGCGGCAAAGCAAAGCTGGCTGCTTTCACCTCGATATATATCGCCCCTACAGCCATGATTGCGGCCGGTTTTGGGCGCGAAAATCCCTACCTGGCAGGCGTGGTTGAATTAGAGGAAGGTGTCAAAATCAGCGCTCAGATTTTAGGCCTGGACGCCAAAAAACCAGACCAGGTCAAAATCGGTACACCGCTCAAGGTCGAATTCGTCGAGCGTGGCGAAGGCGAAACAAAGCAGACAGCCCTCGCCTTTCGGGTAGAATAAAAAATGCCGCACATTCAGGTCAATGGCGTAAACCTCTATTATGAACTTCACGGGTCTGAAAGTGGGCCCGTGCTAGTGCTCAACAACGGCATCATCATGAACGCCGCTTCGAGCTGGGGTTTCCAGACCAAAGCCCTTTCGTCACATCACCGCCTGTTGCAATATGACTGTCGCGGCCAGGGACAATCCGACCATCCCGAGAGCTCCTACTCGATGGAACTTCACAGCGATGATCTGGCTGCGCTGTTGGATGCCCTCGAAATCGATACAGCCCACGTTGCCGGGATTTCCTATGGTGGGGAAATAGCGCAAGCCTTTGTGTTGAAATACCCGGAAAAAGTCCGCAGCCTGATCCTGATGGACACCGTCAGCGAAATCGGGCCGGAACTTCGGCTGGTCATCCAGAGTTGGGTCGATGCTCTGCAGACGGGGAGCGCAATGGCCTTCTTCAATGCTACCGTGCCGTGGAATTTCTCTCCCGAATGGATTACAGCCAACACGCCGATTCTTGAAGATGCAAAAGAGCGATACAAACTGCTGGATTTTCCTAGCATCATCCGCTTGTGTGAGGCTTTCTTCGAGGTGGACTACACTGGACGCTTGGGCGAGATCAAGGTCCCGACCTGCATCATAGTTGGTGAAAAAGACCTGCTCAAAGGCCCGCGCTATGCTCAAATCCTAAAAAAGGGCACCCCGCACGCCGAATATCACGTCTTGATAGGCGCGGGACATGCTTCCTGCTGGGAGCGCCCTGAAGAATTCAACTCAGTTGTTTTAGGATTCCTAGCCAAGCAATCCCGAGATCTTGTAACCGAGTAGAAACTGCCCTTTGCTAGAATGAAATAATCTTGTGAGGAACTATGCATGTTGCTGACCTTCTAAGTAAACGCGCTAACCTGACCCCTGGGCGTATTGCCCTAATCGAACTGGAGACAGGGAAACGCTTAACCTACGCTGAACTGAATGAGCGCGCCAACCGCCTGGCAAATTTCATGCGCGATGCGTTGGGCGTCCAGCCGGGCGACCGGGTTTCCATCCTTGCTAAGAACAGTGTCGTTTACATTGACCTGTTCTACGGACTACCCAAGATTGGCGCTATCTTCGCCCCGTTCAACTGGCGGCTGACTTCGCGCGAACTGGCCTATATGCTCAACGACCTGGAACCAAAAGTGTTGATCGTTGAGCCGGAATTTGTCCCGCTGGTAGACAAGATGCGCGCCGACCTACAGGTTAAGCATTTCGTCAGCCTGCGCGGGGCAGAAATGCCGGGGGCTAAGTCTTATAAAAATGGCCTGGAGCAAGCTTCGGCCCAAGAACCGACGCGCCCGGAGATGGATTTGGAGTCGCCCTATTGCATCCTGTATACATCCGGCACAACCGGCAATCCCAAAGGCGCCATCCTCCCACATCGTCAAATCCTGTTCAATGCGATTAATACCGTGGTCAGTTGGGGGCTGACCGAAAAAGACATCTCCCCCGTGTACACGCCACTTTTCCACGCGGGCGGGCTGTTCGCTTTCCTTACGCCAATTTTGTACGTCGGCGGACGTATCATTCTTGCGCGTGATTTCGACCCAGCCGATTCCATGCGTTGGATTATGGAGGAGGGCTGCACGGTCATCTTGGGTGTGCCCACGCTCTTCCAGATGTGGATGGATTCGGATTATTTCAATGAAGCAGATTTCAACCAAGTGCATTTCTTCATCAGCGGCGGCGCCCCTTGCCCGCCCCCACTGATGAATGCCTGGCGCGAGAAAAAAGGTATCGTCTTCCGCCAAGGCTACGGATTGACTGAGGTAGGTGCCAACTGTTTTAGTATGACGGATGAAGACTCCGTGCCGAAAACAGGGTCGGTGGGCAAGCCGATTTTCCACAGCCAAATGCGGGTGGCGAACCCCGAATCAGGCGTAGACGTTCCAGTTGGCGAGGCGGGTGAATTGCTGATCCGTGGCCCGCACGTTTGTTCCGGCTACTGGCGTAACCCCGAAGCGACCGCCAAAGCCATCGTGGACGGCTGGTTCCATACCGGTGACATGGTACATAAAGATGAAGACGGCTTTTTCTACATTGATGGTCGCTACAAAGATATGATCAAGAGCGGGGGTGAAAACATCTATGCTGCTGAGGTCGAATCTGTGGTGCGAGACCATCCTGCTGTGCAGGATGCCGCCCTGATCGGCAAACCGGACACCAAATGGGGCGAAGTTGGCCTGATGATCGTTGTACTGGAAAGTGATCAGCAAGTTTCGGAAAGTGAACTTAAAGAGCATTGTCTCGGCAAGATTGCAAAATACAAGATTCCAAAAGAATTTGTTTTTACCACCGAATTGCCTTATTCAGCTTATGGCAAAGTTGAAAAGCTTAAACTGAAAGAAAAGTATCTGGGTTAGGAGGTTCTTATGACTATTCCAACCATGCAAGGTATTACTGCCAAAACGATCACCACGCCGCGCATTACCGCCCGCGTACTCTTCAGCGGACCGGATGACGGCATCCCGGTACTTTTTCTGCACGGCAACGTTTCGTCCGCCACCTGGTGGGAGGAGACGATGGTCGCCTTGCCTGCTGGGTATCGAGGTATTGCACCCGATCAGCGTGGTTTTGGCGATGCGGAATTGGAAAAGAAAATCGATGCTACCAATGGTATGGGGGATCTTGCCGAAGATGCATTAATTTTGATGGATTATCTTGGTATCGAAAAAGTGCACATCGTAGGCAATTCGCTGGGAGGCATGGTCGTCTGGCGCATGATGGCAGATTGTCCGGAGCGTTTCCTGACCGTCACGCTAGTGGATACTGGTTCGCCCTATGGCTTTGGCGGCACTAAAGATGTTGATGGAACTCCCTGTTATCCGGATTTTGCTGGATCGGGTGGCGGTCTGACCAATCCCGAACTCGCTCGTCGAATTAAAGAAGGAGACCGCACCCTAGAAAGCCAATTCTCGCCGCGTGCCGCCATCCGGATGCTGCTGGTGAAACCGCCCTTTATCCCCGCCCGCGAGGAAGAAATGCTCTCTGCGCTACTAGCCTCGCACATTGGCAAACAGGACGTACCCGGAGATTCGAGAAAATCCCCAAATTGGCCTTTCGTTGCACCAGGTAAATGGGGGGCAACCAATGCCACTTCACCGAAATACGCCGTAGATGTAGAAAAGATAATTTCAGCAGAGCCAAAATTGAGCATTTTGTGGATTCGAGGTAAAGACGATCTGGTCGTCTCAGATAGTGCGGCATCTGATCCAGGGTTTCTCGGCAAAGCTGGATTAATCCCTGGTTGGCCAGGTGATGATGAATTCCCACCGCAACCGATGGTCGGTCAAACACGCGCCGTGCTGGAAAAATATACCGCCAGCGGGGGAACGTTTCAAGAAGTAGTGATCGATGGTGCCGGACATTTACCCTTTATCGAAAAACCGGAAGCGTTCAACCGGGTGTTCCACGCCCACATCAAATGATAAGGAGGTGGTGTTGACAAATATAAACTGAAGATATTCAACCATTTTCTAATTCAAACCATATGTCTTCCAAGGAGGAGCAAGAGATGAAAACGATTCGAATACTAATTTTTAGCCTGTTGGCGACTGCCATGGTGCTGTCCGCTTGCGCGCCGGCGACCACGCCTGAACCGACCAAAGCCCCCGCGGTCGAGCCGACAAAAGCGCCTGAACCTACAACCGCCCCTACCGAAGCTTCGGCGGCTGGCCTCACCTGCACCGAACCGATTAAAGTGGGATTGATCACCGACGCTACTGGTGCGCTCGCAATTTATGGTGCGCACATCTTACGGTCATTCATGCTCGGCATGGAGTATGCCGCTGGTGCACCCGGTTCTGTCGGTGACAAATTTGATTTTTCCCAAACGCAGGAAAACACGTTCAAGATTGACAACTGCGAAATCCAGGTTTTTGTGCGCGACGACCAGAGCACACCGGATACGACCGCATCCGTCGCGCGCGAATTGATTGATGTCGAGGGCGTTAGTGTGCTGATCGGTACCGTTTCGTCCGGTGCGACAGCAACCCTCCAGGGTGTGGCTGCGGAAAACAAAATTCCGCTGATCGTTGCCCCCGCGGCCGCCAATGACATCACCGGTGCGAACTTCAATGTCTACACCTTCCGCACCAGCCGCAACAACTACCAGGACGCCATCAACCTGTGCGAATACCTGACCACCAAGTACAAAACTTTTGTACAGATCGCGCCAGATTACAGCTTTGGCTATGGCGGCGCCCAGGCTTTCCGTGACGCCTGCACGGTTGACGGCGGTACCTTTGTGGCCGATGATATCTTTGCCCCGCTCGACACAACCGATTTCACCCCCTACATGGAGCAAATCCTGAACTCTGGGGCAGAAGCCTGGATTGTGACCTGGGCCGGCGGCGGCTTTATCCCCATGATGCAAGCTGCCGTGGATTTGGGCGTTATGGATAAAATGGCGTTAGGCGCTTCCCTGGCTGACAACGCATCGGTGCCAGCCTTCTACAGCAGCATCGTCGGTCAGAACAGCGGCATTCTCTACCATTACACCCTGCCTACCAATCCCATTAATGACTGGCTTGTCCAGAAAGACAAAGCCGTCTACGACACCGTCCCCGACCTGTTCGATGCGGATGGCTTCAATGCCGCTCTGATGCTGGTCGAAGGCCTGAAAGCCACCAATGGCGACCCGAGCGCGGACGCGCTTATCAAAGCCTGGGAGGGTATGAGCTTTGACGGTCCAAAGGGCACGATATACATCCGCCCCGAAGATCACGTTGCCATCCAGGATATGTACATCGTCAAAGTACTCAATGTGGACGATCCTGAGGCGAAATTCTTCCAGCTGGTTGAAACTACCCGCCCCGAGCCGCCCTGCCTGTTGCCTGAGACGATGAAAGACCGCTGCGGCAGCCTGCCCTACGGTTCCCTGAGTGGGCAATAATTTACGGTTTACTGTAGAAATAAAATCCCTGAGAGGCAGGAGCCTCTCAGGGATTCCAACTCACATTGATAATATTGTTGACCGCGGATTGTGGATGATTCATTATCCTCCATTGTCCACGGTCTTTGGTCAAAGAATTGGAAAATGTCATGGACCCTGAAATCGTCATTGAAACCGTCAAACTGCGCAAGGAATTCGGTGCACTGGTTGCGGTGGACGATGTGAGCATGAAAGTCCGCAGGAATACCCTGCACGCCATCATTGGCCCGAACGGTGCGGGCAAGACCACGTTCTTCAACTTATTGAGTGGTAACATCGAGCCGACTAGAGGGCACGTGATCTTCAAGAGGCATGACATTACCCACCAGCCCGTTCATCGCACCATCCATTCCGGCATCGGACGTTCCTTCCAGATCACCAACATTTTCCCCAATCTGACCGTTTTCGAAAATATCCGCCTGGCCTGCCAAGCTTTGGGAAACGACAATTTCAAGTTCTGGCAGGCAGCTTCGGTTTTTAAAAAATACGAAGAACGCACGTGGGTTGTACTGGAGCGGGTTGGGCTGAAAGAACGCGCTTTCACCCTGGCGCGCACCCTGCCTCATGGTGACCAGCGTAAATTGGAATTGGGTATGATCCTAGCTCCCGACTCTGAAGTACTTTTGCTCGATGAACCAACCGCAGGCATGGCGGCGGAACAAGTCCCGGAACTGATCGCGCTGATCCAGGATGTTCACCAGACAGGCGATAAAACCGTCATGCTGGTGGAACACAACATGAATGTAGTGATGAGCGTATCGGATACGATCACGGTCATGCACTTGGGTCGAGTCCTGGCGGAAGGTACACCATCCGAGATTGCCGCCAACAAAGAAGTGCAGACTGCCTACCTCGGCGGGTTGTACGAGTTGAATGTGTGAGGCTGCGATGGAATACATTCTCGACGTACAGGATATCCACACTTTCATCGGGCAATATCATATCCTGCAGGGTGTCAGTGTGCGTGCACCGAAAGGCAGCATCACCGCATTATTGGGACGTAACGGCGCTGGCAAGACCACCACGCTCAAAACCATATTGGGATTGACACCGCCGCGTGAAGGCAAAGTCGTTTTTAATGGCCACGAGATTCACGGAATGCACTCCTTCGATATTGCTTCGCTTGGCATTGGCTTCGTCCCCGAACACCGCGCCATCTTTCGCGACCTGAGCGTGGAGGAAAACCTCAAGATTGCCGAACGTAAAAAAGGAGACTACGCGCGCAAACAGGAATTTATCTTTGCCCTTTTTCCCGACCTGAAACGATTCATCAACTTGCCTGGAACAAATCTCTCCGGCGGACAGCAACAGATGCTGGCAATCGCCCGCGCGCTCGTAGCAGATAATCGCATCCTCTTGATTGATGAGCCGAGCGAGGGCCTCGCCCCGGTATTGATCGAACAGCTCATGGGAGCCATCAAACAACTTTCAGCGGAAACATCCGTCTTGCTGGTCGAACAAAATTTCCTTGTTGCCAGCAGGCTGGCGGAATACTACATTATCATCGAGGAGGGGCGTTCGGTGCAGAATGGCAAAATGAAAGATCTTGTAGATGACAAAGCAACCATCCATCACTATCTTGGGGCGGCCTAAGGACCAACCATGAACATTTTCCTTCGTAAAAACTACATTCCCTTGATCGTGATAGCTGTCTTTGCAGGGTTGTTCGTCATCGCGGAGCAGGGCATGGAAACCCAGGATTTCCTCATCACCCTCCTGCGCAGCCTGTCCGTCGGCTCGCTTACATTCCTGGTTGCTTCCGGGTTCTCGCTCATTTTTGGCCTGCTCGACGTGCTCAATCTGGCGCACGGCACACTTTTCATGATCGGCGCATACATCGGCTGGACGGTCTTCGTCCGTCCCGATACCTTCGTAGATCTGCTTACACCGCTTGCATTGATCGTCAGCGGATTCCTGCTTGTGGATGTGTGGACAGCTCTTTTATCATCCCCGCAGGGGGCGACCCGCTTCCGGTTGACGCCAGGAATGAGGCGGACCATCCCATGGGTAGGGATACTCGTCTCCGTTCTGATCCTGTTTGGCATTCTCTCGCGTTATCCCATCGCCTATTGGAATCTCAATAACTATGCGGAAAGCCCGGTCTCGATTGCATACAATTCCGGGCAGGGAATCAACGTCATCCCACCGCCAACCGTCTTTAAAGCCATTTCTCCCTTCCCTGCACTCGGCGGTTTGATCCTAGGCAGCCTACTGCTGGCCTCCAGCTTCTCCCTCTTGAGCGGCATGAAACCGATAACTCGGAAAGTGACCTGGCGCAGTTTCATCGGCTTTGCGATTGCCGTCTTTTTGGGAATCCTGTGTTTGGTCTTCAATGACTTGCTGACAAACTTCCTGATTGGGTTAGACAGCAATCTGCTCTTCCTGTCTGCGGTCCTAGTAGCAGTAGGCAGCGGGATAGGATTAGGTGCGCTCATGGAAGCCACGCTCATCCGTCCGCTATATAGCCGCCCAATCTATCAACTGATGCTCACACTTGGGCTGAGCGCTATCGGCATCGAGATGGTTCGTGCGGTATGGGGACGGTCTGAATTCACGATGGCGCGCCCCGAACTCTTCGCAGGGACCGGTGAAGGTTGCCCGGCCACCTCGCTGGCAGGATGGTGGCAATATCACTGCTCGACCATGCTCGTGCTGGATGGTCGCATTCGGGTTTATAACGAGATCTTCATACCAATTGTTGGCTTGATCGTCCTGATCGGTGTTTGGGTGCTTCTGCAGCGTTCCCGCCTCGGCATGATTATCCGTGCCGGTGTACAGGATCGCGAAATGGTGGAAGCGCTGGGCATTAACGTCCGGCGCGTCTTCACCCAGGTTTTCGCGCTCGGCGTTGGGCTGGCAACCCTGGGAGGCGTGCTGGCTGCCCCTTCGACCGGGCTATCCAACGCGATGGGTGAAAGTTTTTTCCTGAATGCCCTGTTCGCGCTCGCCATTGGCGGCCTCACCAGTTATCCCGGTGCAGCGCTCGGTTCGTTGCTAGTTGGGTTGTTGCAGCAGTTCATCATCAAGTACGGGCAGATCGGCATTCCTATCCCGTTCACAGACATCATCTTTAAACCCACACCGCCCATCGTCCCGGCTTCGACCATCCTGTTGATGGTGATCGTCCTGCTCATCCTGCCCAATGGCTTGCTGGGAAAGAAGGAATAGTGATGAAAACGAACCGAATTCTTTCCTGGATAAAAAGCAACCGGGGTTGGCTGATTATTCTACTAATATTCCTGCTCTTGCCTTTCATTGTAGGGCTGCTCGATGGCGTATCACCGGCGCAGGTATGGATGAACGAAAACGGACAGTCCAAATTCATCCAAGGGCTAGCAATCGAGATCTTCATCCTAGCGCTTTACGCCCTGAGCTATGACCTGCTTTTTGGGTTTACTGGCCTGCTCTCCTTCGGCCATGCAATGTTCTTCGCGGTTGGTTCTTACTTAACGGGAATTTTGTTGAAGAATTTCGGGTTGCCGTTGGGGGTAACGGTTGGACTGGTTATCGTTGCGGGCATTGTGCAAGCGCTTTTGTTTGGTGTCGTGCTGCCACGCGTCAAAGGGATCACCTTTGCACTGGTCACACTCGGCATGGCAGCGGTCTTCAATGTGCTGGTACTTTCCAGCGAACTGGGAAAATACACTGGCTCGGATGTGGGTTTGCAAGGCGTGGTTGTCCCAGACTGGGTCAGCCCGGCTACCCATCGCCTGACGCTGTACTTCGTTTCCCTGGCGACTCTCGTCCTATTTTATGTAATATACCAGCGCTTTATCAACTCGCCAACGGGGAGGGTCTGCACTGCCATCCGTGAGAATGAGGGCCGCGCACGGATGCTCGGCTACAATGCCTTCTATTTCCAGCTGATTGCATTGGCGATCTCTTCCATCACTGCCGCATTGGCTGGAACCTTAAATACCCTCTACCAACCCATCGTCAGCCCGACGATTGCCGGATTAGGCTACACGGTCACGGCCTTGCTCATCATCCTGATCGGCGGCGTGGGTACACTGAGCGGTGCGCTGATCGGCGCAATGGTGTACCGCCTGCTCGACTTCGGCTTGCGGAGGTACCTAGGCCAAGGTGCCAGTTTCATCAACGGCGCGATCTATGTGGCGATAGTTCTTTTCCTGCCTTATGGTATTGTCGGCACGTATCGCCTAAAATCTCCAGACCTCCTGTCTGGGTGGGGGCGATTGCTGAAACTATTTCATTTCGAAAAAAGGGTCTGAACTTTCCATCTCATGATCCCTACATGTTACGTACAAGATTGGCTCTGAAATGAATTTTTGGTTATTGTTTTTAATCTGGTAATTGGAAAAAATGCACCGGCATCAATTCCAATACCAAGAAGGAAAAAGAGAGTTAGCATGGCCAATGATCCTCAGATCAAGCGTCTATTTGAATTAAAAGGCTTGGCCAAACAAGGCGGCGGGCAAAAACGCATTGAAGCGCAGCACAAAAAGGGACGCCTGACTGCCCGCGAGAGGATCGACTTGCTCGTCGATAATTGTTCCTTTCATGAGACGGATATGTTGGTAACACATCGTACTCATGATTTTGGCCTGAATCAACAAAATTATCTTGGCGACTCCGTAGTCACTGGCTGGGGCAATATTGATGGACGCCTAGTTTATATTTTTTCACAGGACTTCACTGTATTTGGTGGTTCTTTAGGAGAGGTGCATGCTCAGAAAATCTGCAAATTGATGGATATGGCAATAAAAAACGGCGCACCGATCATCGGATTGAACGATTCTGGAGGTGCGCGGATACAAGAAGGCGTTGTTTCTCTTGGTGCCTATGCCGATATTTTTCTAAGGAACACAATGGCATCAGGCGTTATTCCACAGATATCTGCAATTATGGGTCCGTGTGCAGGAGGAGCTGTATATTCTCCTGCATTGACCGATTTCATTTTTATGGTTCGCAATTCATCCTATATGTTTGTCACTGGTCCAGATGTTGTCAAAACGGTCACCCACGAAGAAATAGATTTTGAGGGTTTAGGGGGAGCCGGGGTTCACTCAGAATTATCAGGGGTATGTCACATTGCCGCAGATAGCGAAGTTGAAGTACTCCGACTAATTCGCGAGCTCATGAGTTACATTCCCCAAAACAATATGGAAGACCCACCTTATGTTCATTCCAGCGACGATTTAATGCGCATGGAAAACGATCTGAATATAATTGTCCCAAAAGACCCTGCCAAACCATATGATATCAAGGATGTTATCCGCTTAGTTGTTGACGAAGGAAATTTCTACGAAATTCAAGAAGCTTATGCCCAAAACATCGTCACATGCTTTGCTCGCTTGGGCGGCCACAGCCTCGGCATTGTCGCGAACCAGCCGATGGTTTTAGCCGGGGTGCTCGATATCAATTCCGCCGACAAGGCGGGACGCTTCGTACGCTTTTGTGACGCCTTCAATCTGCCAGTCCTCACGTTTGTAGATGTACCCGGTTTCTTACCCGGCACCGAACAAGAGCATAGGGGTATTATTCGCCACGGCGCAAAACTTCTATACGCATATTGCGAGGCGACCGTACCCAAAATGACGGTCATAACGCGAAAAGCTTACGGGGGTGCATACGATGTGATGTCCAGCAAGCACATTCGTGGTGATGTAAACCTTGCATGGCCAACAGCTGAAATCGCAGTGATGGGATCAGAAGGCGCTGTAAATATCATCTATCGGAAAGAGCTCGAAAAGGTGCAGGACCCAATCCTTCGCAGAGCCGAATTGGTTGCGGAATACCGAGAGAAATTTGCCAACCCTTACGTAGCTGCCGGGCGCGGCTATATTGATGATGTCATTGAGCCGCGCGAAACGCGCCCACGTCTGATAAACGCCTTGGAAATGTTGAATAATAAACGTGATTCAAATCCTGCAAAGAAACATGGGAATATTCCCTTGTAACAATTTTATACAGAAGTTGCGACAATTTATGAACGGTTGGATACGCTTGACGGGGATTTTGATGAATTTAAATCTCAAGCCAATCTGATGCCTTAAAATCTGTCAGCATTGTTCCGTCGGTTGTATTTGGTGTTATCATAATCCCCTTTTGTTCTCCTGCTCGTGATTTCAGTCCAGTTTGAAATCGATTACAATATTTTCCGAAACAAGGAGGCCCAGATGAACAATGACGAGATCAAATCCCTGGTAGAAACATTGGACAGCGAAGATTACTCTGTCCACGAAACAGCCCGTTACACATTGATACAGCTTGGGAGCCCGGCTCTCCCTGAATTATTGGAAATGCTCAAGAGCCAGAAGGACCACACTCGCTGGGAAGTCGTCAAAACCCTGGCCGGGATAAAAGATCCGGCATCTGCCCCAGAGCTGGTCGAGTTGCTGATCGATGATAGCATCGAGGTCCATTGGGCAGCCTCCGAGGCGCTGATTGGTTTGGGTGGCAAAGCCATAGTTCCCTTATTGCAGGGCATCACGCGGCACTTCGACTCTTATCGATTCCGACAGGGTGCCTATCACGTCATGCATACCCTGGAAAATTTGCATGCACTCGACCCGGAAAGCCAGAAGGTGCTCGAATCCCTGCGCAGCCTGGAACCCGGCGTATCAGCTCCCTGGGCCGCTCAGGCAGCTTTGGAAATTCTCAAAAGCAATCAGGAATAAACAAACCTTCGCACCATTTGCGCTGGCAAAATTCAAGCCAGCGCTTTTCTATTCCAAACCTCATCTCAAAAGTATAATCAGCGGCATGATGTTGGCGAACTTATTCCGCTCATCTCCGCCTGTGCCACAGGATTATCGCAGAAATTTCCTCCACCTTTATCTGGACATGGGTTGGTTTGGCGTGCTCAGCGGGAGCTCGATGGCATTCCTGGTCATCTACGCCGCGCGCTTGGGCGCAAGTGGTTTTGAAATCGGTATGCTGGGTGCTATGCCAGCCGTAATGAACATGGTCTTTGCCATCCCATCCGGACGCTGGTTGCAACGCCAAAAGATTGATCGGGCGGTCTTCTGGACCTCCGTCTTCTACCGGTTCGGTTACTTATTTTTTATCCCGCTTCCATGGATCTTTGGTCCTCGAGGCGAAATCTGGGCGTTGATCGTACTTGCGCTGTTAATGGGAATCCCGGGCACTGCCCTGGCGGTCGGATTCAACGCTTTGTTCGCCGAAGCCGTCCCGCCGGACTGGCGCGCCTACGTCGCCGGAATCCGGAATGTTGTCTTGTCAGTGGTCTACATCGCCACATCACTGGGATGCGGTTGGCTGTTAAACCACATTCGCTTCCCCAGCGGCTACCAGGTCGTCTTTACGATGGGTTTTATCGGGGCGGTGATGAGCAGTTATCACCTCTACCACGTGCACCAGTTGACGACCACCGATATGCCACGCCTCGGGACCAGTACAGGGGATTTAGCACGTCCCGGATTCTTACGCACTCTGGGCGACAACTTGCGCCCTGGAGTGGGCCTGCGTTTCCTGGCGCGCGCCAAACGGTCCAACCTGCTGCGCACCGACATCCTGCGCACGCCATTCCGCAAAACCCTGCTGGTCTTTCTACTCTTCCACTTGGCGCAATATTTGGCGATCCCGATCTTTCCGCTTTACACCGTCAACCAACTGCACTTGAACGACCAACAAATCGGCGTGGGCACCGCCCTTTTTTATGTAACTGTATTGATTGGCTCAACCCAGCTCAACCGCCTGGTCAGCCGGATGGGACATAAGAACGTAACTGCCTTTGGGGTCATGGGGCTGAGTCTTTATCCGATTTTATTGTCCGTTTCGCAGCAGGTCTGGAGTTTTTACGGCGTCTCCGTGCTCGGGGGGTTCGTCTGGGCCTTGGTTGGAGGCGCCTACGCCAATTATTTGCTGGAAAAGGTCCCGTCCGGGGATCGTCCTCCGTATCTAGCCTGGTATAACATCGTTTTGAATGCCGCGATATTAATTGGTTCGTTGATCGGTCCGGTGGTCGCAAAAGGGATGGGTCTGAGTTCGGCCTTGTTGCTTTTCGGTGTTTTTCGTCTCCTGGCTGGCATCTCGATCTTGAAATGGGGTTGAGGGGAACACACTGGCTGGATTTCTGATACAATCGCACTGTGAACGCAAAAGTTGTCGCCACCAACCGCAAAGCCAGTTTCGAGTATTTCCTGCTGGAGCACTACGAAGCCGGATTAGCCTTGCAGGGCAGTGAGATAAAATCAGTGCGCGCAGGGCAAGTCAGTATAGCCGAGGCGTATGTCAAAGTGGACGAAAAGGAAGCCTGGCTGGTCAACGCGCACATCGCGCCTTATGATCCTGCCAGCCGTTACAACCATGACCCAATCCGTCAACGACGTTTGCTGCTGCACAAAAAGGAAATCCGCCAGCTGTGGGACTCCGTACGCCAAAAAGGCGTGACGGTCATTCCAACGCGTATGTACCTCAAAGAAGGTCGCGCAAAAGTGGAGATCGCGCTCGCCAAGGGCAAAAAGCTGCACGACAAACGCCAGGCGATTGCCAAGCGCGACATTGAAAGAGAACTGAACCGCCAGGTCCGCTACAGGGAGTAAGAGATATGGGCCCATCAACCATCGGTGGCATCAATAAACTTCCAGAACACGAAAAACGGGAGATTTATCGGCGCGTTATCCCCCTCGAGCTCCTCAATCACTTCAAGCTCAGCCCCTTCCTGGTTGATACACAAGGGCGGGATTTGATGGTATTAAAGTGCCAACCTGGAAGCAGCGATGCCGAGATGTCGCTCTACCATCAGGCCGATTTCCCTGACCCGATCTTATACGGCCACCTGACGGATACCATGAATGGGCAAATCCATGTATTGCTTTATATTTTGAATGACCCCGAGTCCCAGCGTTTTAATGTCGACCGAATGCCGGATGGCCGGACAACCCGTTTTGGAACTTTGCACCGCAACCTGGAGGCCGAGCAGGCTGCCATGGAATATGGTCTGGCTCCCGGACAGATCCGCAGCGGACTGAGGCTGCTGCCAGCTGCGGTGCAGGCTTTTGATACCTTCATTAAGAGCCTGGGGCATGAGATTTACTTCGTCGAGCCGCTTTATTATCACAATGCGGTGATCTTCGAACGCTATGGATTAGCCTACCAGGCTGGTCGCAAACTGATGGAACGCATCCAGGCCGGATTTGCCGATGGAGGCAGTTTACTACCTCAATTAGATGGCTCGACCCCGTTCCGCTCCCCGAAGGCAGCCCAGAGCATCCGTCTGCGCTCCTGGGCTATCCACGATGGCATTCTTGGCGAACCATTTACGAATGTCACGATGTACAAACATATCGACAAGCTCGCGGGTGTCAGCACCTGCGAAGGATGTTCCTGGTAATCTCGAATATAAAAATGCCGATTAAGGTCCCCAGCGTGGTTGCCAATCACAGTAATCGTTTGACGTCAAACGACGCAGATCAGTACCGTCCGTTCGAATAATATAAATCTCGCAGCCATCCACATTCGAAAAATAATCGAAATAAGCCGTAAATGCCACCCATTTTCCGTCTGGCGAAAAGGACGGTCCCTGGCTGTTGCCTCCGCGTGGGGTAAGCTGGTGCAGCTCGGAGCCGTCAGGGTGCAACATAAACAATTCGCGCTTCCAGGCGGTTCCATTGTATGTAACGATCCAATTCCCATCCGGCGACCAATCCGAGCGCCCACGCAACGCATCCAGATGTGTAACCTGGTGCAGTCCGCTGCCGTCCAGGTTGACTGTATAAAGCTGAGTGCCATCCAGGTTTGATGCAAAAAGAATTTGCCCGCCATTCGGCGACCAGGTTGGATCCCAGCCTTCAACCTGGATCGACCCATACACTTTGTGCGGATCGCTTCCATCGCGGTTCATAACCCAGACCGAAGAATGCGAATCCGCATCATTGAGCGTGAAAGTAATCAGACTCCCGTCGGGTGAGATTTCCGGCGCGTACAGATTGCCCAGTTCATTGGTCAGGCGCTTTGCGTTTCCCTGCAGGTCAATTTCGAAAATCTCAAAATATCCTGTCCGATTCGAGGAGAAGACAATGCTCTCTCCATCCGGAGAAAGTGAAGGATAAAAGTTCTCGGAATGCGGATCGTTGGTCAGCATCCGGAAGCCACTGCCATCCGCGTTGACCAGGCAGAGCTGATCACGCTGCGGGTGCTTGTAGAGCTGGCAGACGTAAACGATCTTACCGGTTGCTTCGCCCGGAGGCGAGGTCGGCTGGAAATCCAACGTGGCCAGCACGGGTGTCAGGCCGACCGGCGCGGGTTCAGTGTAGAAGATTGAGGTTGCGGTTGGTTTAGGTATAAATACACGATTAAAAATCTGCTTCGCGTTTAATACCAGCGCCGCTCCACAGCACAACAGGGCGACTCCCAGGATCAACCAGGGCACCCATCTTTGTGAATAACTTGAATTATTACCCATTAGCTTTGAAACTTGAATGGATTAGGAAAGCTTGTCTAAGAATAAAAGCCGGGACATTATAGAGCATGCAATTTCTTGCTGCAAGCATTTATACTTCGACCTGGATGCCAATGATCGATTATGCAATTTTTTCAGTCATGGTTAGCCTGGCGTCCATACCGGTAATAGGCGGCGCAGGCTCCCTCTGAAGAAACCATGGTAGCCCCGAGCGGTTGCTCCGGCGTGCACTGCTTGCCAAAGGCTTCACAATCGAAGGGTTTCTTCAATCCCTGCAGGATCATCCCGGCGATGCAAAGCGGGGATTCCTCAGGACGAATCTCGTCCACGTCGAATCGTTTTTCCGCATTGAAGTTGTCAAATTCAGGTCTTAAATGCCATCCGCTTTGAGGAATTTTGCCAATTCCCCGCCAGTTGCGGTCACCTTCCATAAAGACGCGACTGATCACCTTTTGCGCAGGCTGATTGCCTTCAAAGGTGACTGTGCGCGCGTAGGAATTAGCGACTTCCACCATTCCTGCTTCCAATAGCTGTACGGTTTTTAGTATCCCCTGGACGATGTCCAATGGCTCAAAGCCAGTCACTACCATGGGTACACCGTACTGTTCGGAGATGGCAGGATACTCCCAATAACCCATCACGGCACAGACGTGACCCGCCAGCAGAAAGCCCTGCACACGATTGGAAGGCGACCCGAGGATAGCCTTGATCGCCGGCGGAACGCACACGTGCGAAACCAGAATGCTGTAATTTTTCAACCCCAGAGCTTGCGCCTGCAAGACACTCATTACATTAGCCGGCGCGGTGGTCTCAAAACCAATTGCAAAAAACACGACCTGTTTTTCAGGATTCTCTTGTGCCAGCCGAACCGCATCCAAGGGGGAGTAGACCACGCGGACATCCCCTCCCTGCGCCTTGATCGAAAACAAATCGTGCTGCGAGCCGGGTACGCGCAGCATATCCCCGTAAGAACAAAAGATCACCTCCGGGCGCGCAGCAATCGCCAGAGCCTTATCGATCAATTCAAGCGGGGTCACACACACCGGGCAGCCGGGTCCGTGCACGAGCTCAATCTCCGGTGGGAGCAATTGGTCGATCCCGTGACGCATGATTGCGTGCGTCTGCCCTCCACAGATTTCCATCAGCACCCAAGGGCGCGTCACAGTCCGGCGGATTTCTGCGATGACCCCGTTTACCAGCTTGGCGTCGCGGTATTCATTTACATACTTCATGTCACTTCCAACCCGTCTTCCGGACCGAGTTCTTCCTCAAAATCAGTGATCTGCTTCAACAGTTCAAGCGTTTCCTGGGCTTCTTGTTCACTCAGCAGGCTGAGCGCAAAGCCGACATGGATAACACAGTAATCCCCTACCTTAGCCTCGGGCACGTATTCCAGACAAGTCTCGCGAAAGATTTCCCCAAAATCGACTTTGCCCATTTTCAGGCCACCACGTTCATAAATTTCCACGATCTTACCCGGGACAGCTAAACACATACCGACCTCCTAACTTCTCAATTTTGCAGCAGCAATCGCAGCCTGACCGAGCGACAGCCCTCCATCATTGGGGGGAACCTCCCGATGCAGGTATACCTGAAAACCATCCTTTTGTAATAGTGCCAAAGTACGTCCAAGCAGGGTGATATTCTGCCAAACGCCACCGGACAATGCGACCTGGTCAATGCCGGTATCTTTTCTGATTTTATTTACAATAAGACCAACCACATCCGCCAAACCATTATGGAAACGAGCCGAGACGATCGATTGCGGGACCCCGGCATACACATCGGCGAGCAAGGCTTCCAGCGCGCTTCCGAATTTGATCTCGCCCTGCCCCAGTTCGAAGGGATACAATCCGTTCTCGTCAGGATCCGCCAGGGCCTCGAACTCGATCGCAGCCTGGGCCTCATAATTGACCTTCTGCCGCACACCAGCGAGTGCAGCAGCCGCATCGAAAAGCCGGCCCACGCTGGAGGTCATGGGGGTATTGAGTTTACGCTCGAGCTGTGTGCGTAGTGTCGTTCGATCTTCTGCGCAAAATTCCGCTACAGGAGCCAGGCTTTCTTCCCAAGGGAACTCCTGTGACCAAAGCAAAGCCAGGGCTGCGCGCGCCGGGTGCTTGATAGCAGCATCACCTCCGGGCAGCGGGAAATACTCCAGATGGTAGGGACGCTCATAATTCGCGTAATTTGCGATCAAAATTTCCCCACCCCAGATAGCCCCATCCTCGCCGTAACCAGTCCCATCGAAGGCCACTCCAATGACGGGCTGCGTACCGTCCAGACCATTTTCCGTCATGCAGGAGGCGATATGGGCATGATGGTGCTGTACGCCCATAGCCGGGATATTTAAGCTCACAGCCCGTTGAAGTGCATAACGAGTGGCCAGATAGTTTGGATGCAAATCGTAAGCCAGCGCTTCCGGTTTGACGCGGAATAATCGTTCGAAATGGTCCACTCCCTGCTCGAAGGAACGCAGGGTTTCGTAATTCTCCAGATCCCCAATATGATGACTGAGAAAAGCATAATCCTGGTGGGTGATGCAAAATGTATTTTTCAATTCCGCGCCACAAGCCAGCAGCGCCGGACCGCTCCAGGGCAATTTAACCGGGAAGGGCGCGTATCCGCGTGAGCGGCGGATGGGGTAAATCTGGTCTTCGAAGACTCGCGTTACCGAATCATCACAGCGGACATAAATATCCCGGTCGTGCAGCAGGAATGCATCCGCCAGGTCAGCCAGCCGCTGGCGGGCTTCGTCGTTTTCCGTAGCAATTGGTTCCTCGCTTAAATTACCGCTGGTCATCACCAGCGCTTGCGGAAAGCTTTCAGCTTTTTCCAACAAGAGATAGTGCAACGGTGTATACGGCAGCATGACCCCCAGGGTATCCTGAGCGGGGGCGACTTCCGAGGCGATCGCCGATTCGGGTCTACAACCTAAAATCACAATCGGCCTGGCATTGGATTCGAGTAATGTGCGCTCGGAGGCATCCACGTAGCAATGCTGCAGAACGGTCTCAACATCAGGGAACATCACCGCAAAAGGTTTGTCTACGCGCAACTTACGCCGGCGCAGTTCACGCACAACCTGCGGATTGGTTGCATCACAAGCCAGGTGGAAGCCGCCCAATCCTTTGATTGCCACAACTTTCCCTTGGGCGAGCAGACGGCGTGTCTCGAGAACGGCATTGTCGCCCTGAGCCAACGGTGAAGGCTCTGCCGTCTTAGGGCGTTCCAACCACACCTTGGGTCCGCATTCGGGACATGCCACCGGCTGGGCGTGGAAACGACGGTCCAGCGGGTTCTGATATTCGACGGCACAATCTGCGCACATATCAAAAGGAGCCATCGTCGTTTTGGGGCGGTCGTATGGAATGTCCTTGATGATTGTGAAACGCGGTCCGCAATTGGTACAGTTGATAAAGGGATAGCGATAACGACGGTCGTGAGGGTCAAATAATTCGCGCAGGCAGTCAGGACAAATACTGACATCCGGCGAGATGGGTTGAAAAGCCTCAGGGATGGCTTCGGAATGAACAATCTCGAATTGTGTAAAGCCGTTAACGGCTTTTACCGAGGTTATCAGTTCGTCGATGCGCGCCAGCGGTGGAGTCTCCTCGCGCAGGGCTTTGACAAAGGCTTCAAGCTTATCTTGATTCCCATCCAATTCTATGTCCACCCCGGCGGAAGTATTACGCACCCAGCCTTTCAAATCCAGGCGCAGCGCCAGTCCATACACGAACGGGCGAAAACCAACCCCTTGCACAATCCCGTTGACGTGGATGCTCGCGCCGCGTAACTCACTCATGTTATTTGGAATTCACTTGCGCAACGATCCAATCCACCCAGGCCTCCAGGCCTTCGCCGGTGCGGCAGGAAAGTGGGAAGGTGACCAGCCCGGGATTGAGAGCCTCAACGCCGCGCTGGAAATAATCCATCTTGAAGGGAATATAAGGCAGCAGATCGATCTTGTTGACGACCAGAGCGTCCACGCCGCGATACATACCCGGGTACTTGTAAGGCTTGTCATCCCCCTCCGGGACGGAGGCAATCAGCACGGATTTGTGCGTGCCAAGTGCGAAACTGGCCGGGCAGACCAGGTTGCCGACATTCTCTACCAGTAACAGATCGACCTGGCCTAAATCAAGCTGACCGAGAGCACCCTGAAGCATGACTGCATCCAGGTGGCACTGACCACCGGTATTGATCTGGACCGCTGCCGCAGCGCCGGCAGCCGAGGCGCGATCAGCATCGATGCTGGTTGCGATATCACCATCCACCACGGCGACACGGAGCCGGCTGGCCAAACGCGGCAGGGTCTGCTCGATCAGGGAGGTCTTACCCGCCCCAGGAGAAGCCATCAGGTTAATGGCAAACACACCCGCCTCGTTCAGCCGGGATTGGTTTTCTAAGGCCAGGTGATCGTTGGCGCCCAGAATATTCTCGACAACCGGAATGCGTGTGGTCAATGCTTCCTCCTTCGACTGCAACCATCTCAAAACCCATCACCTCCAAAATGCCTGGGTGACAGGCGGGGTGTGCCTCGCTTTTATTCTACCCTTATTTCCCAAGCCATTAATCCTGATTCCGGGATGAATTAATCCCTAATATCGTTGATTAACCCTATATGCAAAACACAATAACCTCTGTATACTGTGATAAGTCCGCTCATACTCACCATAAAGAGGAGAAAAGAATGTCGAAAAGCAGGTGGTTATTCACCATATTTCTGGCCCTGGCAGTCTTATTGACAGCCTGCGGTCCGAAAGCCACACCGGCTCCGGAAAATCCGGTTAGCACAAGTGCCGTCACTCAAGCACCCGCTAGCGGAACTACCGAGCCGGTGGTTTTACGTATAGGTTGGTTGGGCGCACCAGATACTCTCAACCCGGCCTATGCTTTCCTGGTCGAATCATTCACTGTCTTCGACCTGGCCTACAGTACTTTGACCACCCAGGCCCCCACCGGCGAATATGTCGGCAATCTGGCCAAGGATTGGTCGGTCAGCGACGATGGTCTGACCTGGACGTTTACCTTAAAAGACGGCATCAAATGGCACAACGGGGAAGATTTCAAGGCCAGCGACATGGCCTGGGCCATCAACGCCGTGATGAGCAACCCGGACGGCTGGGCAGCGGTCTCGAACTATGTGGCCGGCTTCAGCGAAATCACAGCCCCGGACGACAAGACCGTTACCATCACGACCGAATACCCGGTCAGCAACATGGATTACCGGGTGTCCTGGTTGTACGCGGTCTATCCGAAGGATTTCGAAGGTTTCACCACTTCGGAGGATTTGCAGAATTTCACCAATTTCGATATCGTCGGAACCGGTCCGTTCAAAATGAATACCTTTGACAAGGACAAAGGGATCCTGATCCTGGATACCAATCCGGAATATTTCGATGGCAAAGCCAAGATCGACCAGGTCATCTTCCAGACCTTCGACAACTCAGACGCCATGATCCAGGCCATCAAAGTTGGCGACATCGATATGATCATCGACGTACCGCAAAGCGCCTTCGCCTCGCTAAAGGACGTCGCAGGGGTGGAACCCGTCTCGGTCGATGGCAGCTACTTCGACGAGTTGATCATCAACTCGGTCCCGGCCAATCACGATCCGGCTCCCACCAAGAATCCGGCGCTGGACGACCCGCAAGTACGGCTGGCGCTGGCCCAATCCATCAACAAGCAAGACCTGGTCCAAATCGTCATGCAAGATTTGGGAAAACCCGGCGTCACCATTGTCCCGCCCACGTTGGGTGGTGGCTACTGGACCAACACCGACATCCAGGATATCCCCTTTGACCTGACCGCCGCCAACGATACGCTCGAAAAAGCCGGTTACGTCATGGGTGCGGATGGCGTGCGCGCCAAGGGTGATATGCGACTGGAATTCCGTCTTCAGTTCCCGTCGGATAATCCGGTCTACGCCCGTTCTGCAGACATGCTGACCAGCTGGTTCGGTCAGGCCGGCATCAAGACCACGCCCGAAGCAGTCGATCCGGACAGCTTGTACGCCCAGATGACCCCCACCGGCGACTTCGACCTGGTGCTATGGGGCTGGGGACCTGATCCCGACCCGGACTTCATCCTGTCCGTACTGACCAGCGATCAATTCGTGGATGGTGGCTGGAGCGACAGCGGCTACATGAATCCCGCGTACGATCAACTCTACCTCGACCAGCAAGCCGCGACCGATAAAGCGCAGCGACGCCAGATCATCTTCAAGATGCAGAAAATCGCCTTCGATGATCGGCCTTACATCGTGCTTTACTATCAAGACCTGCTGCGGGCCTATCGCTCGGACCGCTTCACTGGTTTCATCGCTTCCCCGATCGGCATCGAGTCGTATCAATCCCTGTTGCAAGTCGAGCCAGTCAACTAACTCAATTTGCATGGAGGCGGGCATAAATGCCCGCCTCCAGCTATTTGCGGAGGTGCAATGAATCGTCGCGACTACTTGATCCGCAAACTCGGACTGGCGCTGGTCACAATCTTCGTGGTGGTGATCATCAATTTCCTGCTCTTTCGCGTCCTGCCCGGCGACCCGGTTCGCTCGGTGATCGGGCGCAACGTTCGCATTTCAGCGGATACGCAGCAAGCCTTACGCGAACAATTCGGGTTGGACAAGCCCATCTTCCCGGACCAGTTCTTGGACACGCTGGGTCAGTGGGCACGCGGCAACCTGGGCGTGTCCTGGTCCTTGCGCAAACCGGTCAATGAAATTTTGCTTTCCAAATTATGGAATACTTTACTGCTGATTGGGATAGGACAGATCCTGGCAATTCTACTGGGGGTCACCCTGGGTTTGATCGCAGGCTGGAAGCGAAAATCCGCAGTTGATGTCGGGGCGCTCACTTTCTCCCTGATTGCCTGGGCCACGCCCACCTTCTGGTTAGGTATTATCCTGTTAGCGGCTGGCAGCACCTGGCTTGGTTTGCCTACCGGTGGCATCGTCAGCCCGGCCAACGTCGGCAAACCACTCTACACGGTCATTCCGGATGTCGCTCACCATTTGATCCTCCCAACACTGACCCTGACCATCCTGTACCTGGGCGAGTACATGCTGATCATGCGCTCGTCCATTCTGGAAGTGCTCAGCGAAGATTACATTCTGACAGCTAAAGCCAAAGGCATGAGCCACTGGCAGGTGCTGCGCAAGCACGCTCTGAAGAACGCCATGCTGCCCATCGTCACCCTGATCGCCCTCAACCTGGGTTTTACCGTCTCAGGCGCGATTTACATTGAGACGGTTTTTTCCTACGACGGGCTGGGGAAGATGTTCCAGATCGCCCTGGTCAAGCAGGATTATCCGCTACTGCAAGGCGCTTTTTTGCTGCTGGCCATCAGCGTTATTATCGCCAATATGCTGGCTGACATCTTGTACACCTACCTCGATCCGCGGGTCAAGGCGACCTAACCATGAATGAACACTGGACGCTATTCAAACGAAACTTGCAAAATTTCTGGGGAGACTTTCGGGGTAATCGCATGGGGCTGATTGGCGCCTTTCTGGTGTTGACAGCCCTGATCGCCGCCGTATTCGCCCCGAGTCTCAGCCGTTACAGTCCATCCGAAGTAATCCGCGACGAGAATGGGCGTGGGCTGACATTTGCCCCGCCCTCGGTTCATGCCCCGCTCGGCACGGACGATGCCGGGCGCGATGTGTGGACTCAACTGATCTACGGCGCGCGCATCTCGATGACGGTCGGCTTCCTGGCCGGGTTTATTGCGATGTTTGTCGGCAGCCTGTTCGGCATCACAGCCGGTTACTTTGGGGGATGGGTGGATAACCTGCTGATGCGCACCACCGACGTGTTGCTGGTCATCCCCGATCTACCGCTGATGATCGTACTGGTCGCCACACTGCGTCAGATGCAACTGAAGATTTCTCCATTGACGGTCCTGATCCTGGTGATTGGCCTGCTCTACTGGACCAGCACCGCCCGCCTGATCCGCTCTCAAGTTCTGACCATCAAGGAAAGACAGTTCGTGGCCCGCGCCCGCGCCATTGGTGCCGGTCATTTCCATATCATCCGCAAACACATTTTGCCTCAGATCATGCCCCTGATCGTCGCCAATACGGTACTGATCATTTCCACTGCCATCCTGGTCGAATCGGGACTGGCCTTCCTGGGCCTGGGTGATCCCACCCAGCCGTCTTGGGGCACAATGCTCAATTTCGCCTTCAGCCGCAATGCGGTCACCAACGGCGCCTGGTGGTTCTACCTGCCGCCGGGATTAGCTATCGTCTGGATCTCGCTTGGCTGCGTATTGCTCGGCAACGTATTGGAAGAAATGCTAAATCCGCGCCTGACCGGTCACAATCTGGAGGACGAAAGGCATATGGTTTCGATTCCCGCGCCGGGAGGCAGCAGTGACTGAGACCCCGCTGCTTTCAATCCGCCACCTGGATGTAAATTTCATCATGCCTGACGGCCAAACCGCCCGAGCCTTGGAGGATGTTTCCTTTGATGTCTCCCCCGGACAAACCATCGGTCTGGTCGGTGAATCTGGCTGCGGCAAGACAACCACCCTGATGTCGATCATGCGCCTGCTGCCTTCCAACGGGCGCATTACTGGCGGACAGGTTTTTTATAATGGTCTCGACATGCTGACCTTCAGCGAACGCCAGATGCGCGATTATCGCTGGAAGGAGATGTCGATTATTTTCCAGGGCGCCATGAACGCGCTCAATCCAGTCATGAAGGTCGGCGACCAGGTCGGTGAAGCCATTCTGCTGCATAACCTGATGGATCAATCACAGGCCAACCGGCGCGTGGATGAACTGCTTGAGTTGGTGGGCATTCCCAAGTCTCGGCGCGATCAATATCCGCACCAATATTCCGGCGGGATGCGCCAGCGGGCCATGATCGCCATGGCCCTGGCCTGCGCCCCCAG
>CAYOUV010000016.1:46894-61112 GCA_964407265.1 uncultured Anaerolineaceae bacterium
CCGGCGGGATGCGCCAGCGGGCCATGATCGCCATGGCCCTGGCCTGCGCCCCCAGCCTGCTGTTCGCCGACGAACCCACCACCGCCCTGGACGTGATGATCCAGGCCCAGGTGCTCGAACTGCTCAAGGAAATCCAGCAAAAACTCGGGCTGGCGATTGTGCTGGTCACTCACGATTTAGGCGTGGTTGCTGAAGTATGCGATTCAGTGGTCGTGATGTACGGCGGGAAGGTGGCTGAATACGGCAACGCGGACCAGATTTACAACCAGCCCCAGCACCCCTATACGCAGCGCCTGCTTGAATCTTTTCCAGACCTGAATCGCACAGTCGACCAAGGCGCAGGCTCAGACCAGACCCTGGCCTCCATCCCCGGGACGCCACCGCGTCTGACTGAACTGCCGGCTGGTTGCCGTTTCGAGCCGCGTTGTCACCTGCGGATTGAACGTTGCAGCCAGGAGGCCCCCAAACTGATCGACGTTTCTGCCATTACAGCCGGAAAGGGTCACTTTGCCGCTTGCCATCTGTGTCAGGGTCCGGAGGCTGCCTTCTAAATGAATCAAAAGAACGCCACCCCCGTACTGGAAGTTACAAAACTGGTCAAATATTTCCCGGTACGCCAATCGATTCCAGACAGCTTACGTCGCAAACCGCTGGTCAATGTAAAAGCAGTGGACAACGTCAGTTTTTCACTGGCTCGCGGTGAGGTGATGGCTTTGGTTGGAGAATCCGGTTGCGGAAAAACGACCATTGCCCGCACCTTGATCGGGCTGGAAGAACAAACCAGCGGCGAGATCCGCTTCGACGGAAAAATCGTTGGCGCCCAAACACGCCGCGCCCGCGCCGGGGTCCTTTCAATGGATACGGCAACGGTTGGTACACGCGAACAGCAAATCCTGCCTCACATGACCATCAAACGCCTGCGCCAGCAAGCGCAGATGATCTTCCAGGATCCTTACGAGTCGCTCAACCCACGTTCCACAATCTTCGAGGTCGTCGCCGAGCCGCTGGTGGTGCACGGGATTGCGCGTGGACGAGGCGAACGTGTGGCACGCGTCAAGACTGCGCTGGAGGAAGCTGGTTTGCGACCGGCAGAGGATTTCTTCCTGCGCTATCCGCACGAACTCTCGGGCGGTCAGCGCCAGCGCGTGGTGATTGCCGGGGCGATGGTACTGGAACCCGAACTGCTCCTGGCTGACGAACCGGTCTCCATGCTGGATGTCTCGATCCGGGCTGAGATCCTGAATCTGCTCAACGACCTGCGCAAACGGCGCGGGGTCAGCATCCTATTCATCACGCACGACCTAAGCACTGTGGCTTACTTTGCCGACAAGATCGCGGTCATGTATCTGGGCCGCATGGTCGAAGTGGGCGTCACCAAGGATGTCCTCAAAAACCCGCAGCACCCTTACACCCGGGCCCTGCTTTCGGTCGTTCCCGTCCCCAACCCGCGGCTGCGGCGGGAGCGCGTGATCCTGCAGGGTGAGACGCCCAACGCCGCGAATATCCCATCCGGCTGCCGCTTCCATCCGCGCTGCCCGGTGGCAATCGAGCGCTGCAAACAGGAAGATCCGCGATACGTCGAGATCAGCCCGGGGCACCTGGCAGCCTGCCTGTTGGCAAAATAAGCCCGCAAACGCAATCGAGTGGATTCTTGCAAAAATCGCCCACAATGGGCGTTTCTTTTAATTCCACGTAAATTGCCCAGCTAAGAATATTCTCATGAGAGAAGCGTTTCGAGGCATTCTGGGTTATAACTGACATATTCGACGGATCGGTAAGGAGTAATTTGTCATGAGTGAGAATTCCATATTAGAAAATATAACTGGTGCAATTCCATCATTTTTCAAGCGACCGCATGTCCAAAAAAGCGTCATCCAGGTCGCGGGTGGTATTCCATTTGGGATTGAACGCATTTCGAATTCCGAGGTTGGGATCGGCGGCGCTTACGGAACCTGGGGTGAGAGTTACGATAATGATACCCTGCCCAGTTTGATCGAAAGCCGCTTGGGCGAACCACTTTTGGATAACGAGAAAATGAACCTGGCCGAACTGGGTTTCGTCAACCGGCACCACATCCCCTTCCTGACGGATGAGCAGCATCTTGCGCTGGAACTCGAAGTTGGTTCGCGCCTGCTACGGGAAGCGGCGCTCGCCAACGGCTGGGACCCGAGCGAGGTCCAGGCCGTACTGATCGGTATGAGCGGGCCTGTTTCCTATGATTACGTCGAGCAGATTGCCAATCGGGCAGGCATTCCGGAAAGCGCGCTCAAGGTCAGCGTCCACAAAGCCTGTGATGGCTCCGTCGGCGGTTTGAACCTGGCGCTTAACCCTGGCCTGGGCAATCCAGGGCAAATCAATATTGCCGAGGAGTTGTACGGTAAGAAGGTGTTGGTCGGCGGGATCGAAGGCCTGAGCCGCTTTACCAGCCACGCCTATGATAAGAACGCCCTGCAGTTATTTGGAAATGGAGCCGGCGTGATCGGCGTCATCCCCGGACAAACCATGAAATTCCTGGTCGGTAAAAGCCATGAAGCCTTCGACGAGGAAGGCGTGTTGGCTGTACACATGTACTATCCGCATTCCGGTCAGAAAATCCCCGGGAAATCCCTGGTCGAGGTCTCCCAACAAGGCCAGCTTGTACGCATCGCCGGGCTGATGCACGAACCGGACGACGGGGCGCCGGTAGTGATGGCCGGGCCGATGGGCATGGTTAAATTGTTCGTACGCACGGGTGTCCAGGTCGTATCCGACGTTTACACATCCTATCAGAATTTGATGGAAAAAATCGGCATGCCGGATAAGTCGATCGCGGTGGCCATTGTCCATCACGCCAATTACAAGATCAACAAGTTGAAAGAAAAGCACCTGGCCAAGCTTGGTATCAGTTTTCCCATGCCCTGGCTGGTCAGCGATTTTGGCAACGTCAGCGCGGCCTCGAACATGATCGCCTTCCTGCGGCAACTGCCCAGCCTGAAACCAGGCGACCACATCCTGTTCGACGGTTTTGGCGCAGGCACCTATTATGATGTGCTGGCGGTTGCATTGGGAAGCTGAACCAAGTCAATCTCAAATAAAAAATAGACCCGGCTTAAAACTAAAACCGGGCCTATTTTTTATAATAATTCTCAGCCGGATTTTCCCTGCTCACCCCACAATCCATAGCCGGCCTTGCGTCTCGCTTCGCGTTGATTGTGTTGGGCGTGGATTTCTGCCACGTGAATTACCTTTTCGGCCACCGCAGCTTCCAGCCAAAACTTGCCATGCTCGGCAGTTCCCAAGCTGCCAGCACCATAGGATCCGGTCTTCGAATCGTCCTCCCAGGGCGGATTGGCCGCCAGCGCCCCCCCCTCGACCCAATCCATGTAATAATGCGAGCTGGTGACGAAGTCGGTTTCGTCTACAACCCGATCCATGTGGACCAGTTCCGGTTGCAGATGCAGGATCAACGCGGTTTCCAATTCCCCGCCATGACCCATCCCGCCAATTTTCGAGCGACGATACTTCTCCAGCGCGGCCACTCCTTCCGGGCCGGACAAATACAGCCAGGTGGTGGCAGTAAAACAGCGACGATGGCGCTCCCCGGCGTATTTGATAACATTGGTCAGGAACGAGCAATTGCCACCGTGTCCGCTGAGCAGGTAAAAGCGATCAAAACCGCGAGTGACAAGCAGGTCAACAACGGCCAGGTAGAAATCTTCGAAAGCCCGCCCACCGGCATTGAGCGTCCCGGCAAAAGCCTGGCGGTGGGTGCTGACCCCATACGGCATAACCGGCAAAGCCACAGCCCCCTCGAATGCGGCAGCAGCCGTCCCCTGCGCGATGGCCTGGATGATGAGCGTATCGGTTGAAAGCGGCAGATGCAGGCCATGCTGCTCGGTGTGACCGACTGGAATGAGCACCACCTTGCCGCGCTCGGAGTCTCCTAACAGGGACGGGCCGGGCGCGCTACGCACTGGCTGCATGATGTGCGCCGATCCCAAACCCAAAGCTAACGACTTTGGAGTCAGCGCATAGACACGCGTGAAACCGTCATCGCGCAGGCTCGCAAGTAAACTGGAAATATAAGCACCTAAAACCGGCTCCGGCACTTCCAGTCCGCTGCCACGCCAGCCGTAAGGCAGCGCCGGAAGCAAGCCGATGGAATGGGGCTCTCCCAATGACTCAGCCAAGCCGTCCAGGTCATAGCCCGAGCCGAGCGGAATGACCAGCGGAGTATTGCGCGGCAGATCAGCCACCTCCGGCCAGGTCAGGTTTTCGTAGACAAAGATTTCCGTCATTCTGATTTCCTCGGCATCAAATACCAATCCAGGAAACGCTCGACGCGCTCATAGACGTCCAACACGTGAGCGCGCTTGAGAAAGCCATGCGGTTCACCCGCGTAGGTCTTGTACTCGAAGGTCTTGCCGGCCCGGCGCAGGGCTTCGACCCACATTTCGGAGGCCTCCGGCGGGACGACATCGTCGGCCAAACCGTGCAGGATCAGCACCGGCTTGCGGATATTCTCGACCTGGAAGATCGGTGAGCCGTCCAGGTAAACCTGGTGGTTTGTCCCCGGATGACCGAGCATCATCTCGGAGTAGATGCGTAAGCTGCGGTTGCACAACGCCCAGGAGTTTTCCAGATGGGCATCGCCGTATTTGCTCACGCCGCAAGCGTAAAGATAATCCGGGTCGCGCGACAGGCACAGGGCGGTCATGTAACCGCCGTAGCTGCCGCCGTAGATGGCAATCCTCGCCGGATCGATCCATTCGAGCGTATGCAGGTAGCGTGCAGCGTACAGCACGTCCTGCCTATCCGCCCCGCCCCAGTCATTGTAGTTGGCCTGTTCAAAGGCCACCCCGTAGCCAGTGCTGCCGCGATAATTTGGCGCCAAGTAGGTATAGCCTTTGGCGACCAAATACTGTGCCAGGATATCCCACTCGTAAAGGTATTGCCCGGAGGGTCCACCGTGTGGATAAACGATGGCCGCACCGTTGGGTTTGACCGGTCGATACAGGAAGGCGTGGATTTCGGTTCCATCGAAGGATTTGTACACGGCCGATTCGGGTTGGACCAATCCCCCCCCGGCCAGCGCCGGCGGGTTCGAAAATGTTAGCTGGGTCATCTCTCCGTCCGGGAGCGAGACGCGGTACAGATCCGGCGGCAGCAGGGAACTCTCATACTCAACCGTAAGGAACGAGCCATCCGGCGACCAGTTCGGCCGCGAGAAAATACCCTGCCCGCGCTGCAGATCGCTCACTTCGCCGCTTGAGAGATCGATCAGGGCCAGATCAAAGGCGCCCCCCCGGTTGAGGCTGCAGGCAATTTGCTTGCCATCCGGCGACCAGGCCAGATCCGAGACATCCTGCCCGAGTTTGGTCACCTGGCGCAAGCCCCCACCATCCGCGCCGACCAGCCACAAATCGTCAAAGCCCCCGCGTTGGGAGAGAAAGGCGATCCATTTGCCGTCCGGCGACCAGCGCGGCCACCAATCTTTCAGTTTGGGAGTGCCGGTCAGAAGACGGGTTTCCCCGGAAGTTACATCCACGATGCGCAGGTCCCAGCGATTGGGATCATCCTGCGGACGGAAAGTGAACACGACTGACTTTCCGTCCGGAGATGGGCGCGCTTCGCGTACATCTCCAGGCAGGGTCACCAGCGGGCGCGGCCAGGTCCCATCCCGGTCGGTCAGCAGTAGCTGGACCGCTTCCCCGTCGCGGTCGATATAGACCAACAAGCCATGGCTGTCAGGCATCCAGGCTGCGGCTGAAGCTTCTTCAGTGAAATCGCTGATCTTCCTGGGCAAGCCTGCCTCCGGATTGGCGACATGCGCGTGGCCATCGATGGTAAAAGCCAGCCAGCGGCTATCGGGAGACCATTGCGGCAGTTCGTCGTCCCAATATGCGACCGGACCCCGCTTCATCGTAATACGCCTGGGCCAGCCACCTGCTGTGGGCATGACATAGACCTCTGATAAATCCCCCCGGTCCCAGATGAAAGCGATCGTTTTCCCATCCGGTGAGAGACGATGGTTGCGGATGCGGTTGAGGCCAACCAGCAATTCCAGGCTCCAGCCCTCCGGCGTCTTCAGATCAGGCCGTTTGATCGACGGCCAGCCGTTGCGTTCATATTTCTCCTCGAGTTTGATCTCTGCGGGCATCGCAACTCCTCATTATTATCGGGTATATACGATTTTAGCTGCGATTGTGATTTTTGAGATTAAATTCCAAAGAATATATTTGGTTAAGGGTTTCACAATGAATCAAAATAAACCACAACCAGGTTGATTGTGGTTTATTAGTAGCGGGGTGAATTCGAACCGCTGGCCTCCAGGTTATGAGTTTAGCTGCCAAATCCGCTTAATTTCACGAACAATTTCGCCGTTTGAGCTTACTTTCAGGAGCGTAGTTCTGAAAAGCTCGTAAGACTGCGATGGCATGATAATTCAGAGAGAAATTATTCCATTCTCATATATTGAAACTGATATGGAGATTATCTTGGTTACTAATCCCAATTGTGTAACTGGGCAGTTTCCAGAGGGCATGTCAATCCTAGAATACTCTGCGATTTTATCAATTATGGTAGGGTTCTAGGTTGTTCATTAAGTTGATAATTTCAACTAGTTGACAACTTCAACCTAATTTGTTATACTGATGGGCGTTCATTACCCTTCCTTATGCATGCAGGAGTATGAGATGGATCACATTACCAAAATAGATAACCTTACCAGGGTCACCCGCAGGCGAGATTTCGAGGACGGCTTGATGGATTTTGTGTTCGCGGGCATCTTTCTTTTCATCGGTTTATTCACCGGGTTTTTCACCTCACCGGTTGGATTGAGATGGTATCTCACCAGCTTGCTCCAGAACCGGGAGATAACGATCATAGCAGAAATCACACTGTTCGCATTGTTCATCCTATCCGTCTTTGGTGCAAGACGATTGATCGCCGGCATCAGACGCAAAACATTCTGGAAGAATCGCGGCTTCGTCAAACCTCTGCGCTGGCAGGTCAGTTGGAAGATCAATGTACAGGCAGCGGGGATGTTGATTGCTATGCTTGTCATCGCTTTTTGGCTTATGCTGAACGGCTCGATAAGTCAGGAGATCGTTCTACGGACGCTGGTCTCTGCAGCGGGTGTTGCCACTGGGTTCGTGTTGTTTGGGATGGGAAAAGAGTTGGAACTACAGCGTTATAAATGGGTTGGCGCTGCTGGCGGAGCGTTATCTGCGCTGATCATCTTGATTCCAATATCCTTTTCAACTTCCTGGTTTGCCTTAGGGATTGGTTGGATGATCGTTTTCGCCATCTCTGGCATATGGGCTCTGCAGAGATCTCTCGTATACCTCAGGGAGGCTGACATTGAGTGAGTACTCCCTCCCAACGAAATTTGACCCACTCATCCATCAATCCTCTCGACTTTCGATCATCGCAGTGCTGGCTGGCGCTGAGAGCGTTGATTTTACCTATCTTCTAAATGCAACCAGCCTGACGAAAGGGACGCTTTCCAAGCACCTGTCGAAATTGCGCGATGCAGGCTATATTGAAATTGAAAAGAGTTTCAAGGATAATTTTCCTCACACAACTGCCAAATTGACGACGACCGGAAGAAAAGCCTTTAATGATTATCGCAGCCAGTACATCACTTTCAGTAAAACTATAGGAAATGGATAAATTATTCTCTATAGTATTGGTCTAACCTTAATCCAATCAGAAGCGAAGAACGATAAGCGTGGTGAAAATATACGAAAAACCACAACCGACATGGTTGTGGTTTTTCATTTCCTGGTAGCGAGGGCGGGACTCGATACCACTTGGTGGCACCTACCTGCGACCTCCGGGTCACCGATTTTAGAGTAGCCCGACGGTCTTTGGTCCAATAGAGCCTTGAGAGCGAAGGCATGTCAGACAACATAGTCGGCCCAAACGACGCCGAAATTTTAACAGACCGTCAGGTTGCAAAAGATTTCGAGAGCGTTTTCCCGCTCCGTGCTTACTTCGACATTTTCTGAGAAATATCTATCCCCCGAGTGGCGGAGATGAAGCCTCCCCAACCGATGGATGCGGTCGGGGAGGCTTCACCTTATAATTTGAGTACAGGTAACATGTTAATCTTGCGCTGCCCGGCGCGGTTTGCGCCTGGCCTTTGGCTACTGCGCATTAACTTGTAGTTAGAATTAAAGTGTATTGATGATAGGTAAATTAGGGATTAAAAAAGGAAGAAAGCGAATGAACAAGATAAGCAGTGATCGGCTTGGTCTGGCTTGTGATGAACGCTGGAAATTCCAAACCATCATCTTCTTAGAAATCTTTCCCAAATTTAAATAAAGTGATGCAGGCCAACGAACCTGGCCGAAAAGTACGATAGGCAAGGAAAGATCCTATGACGCGATTCGATGACATTCTCTCACTATTCCCTCCCGATGTTCGAGCGCCAGTGCGCAAGATCTGGGAGGCGTTGGGGCCTAATGAAAAGGCCAGTTTCCTGACGCTCTTAACTGGTTTCCCGGCGGATACGAACCTGGTAAAAATCCTGGTCAAGTTGTCCAGCGCCCACATCCGGCAAGCCTTTGGCAACAGGCACCGGGTCGTCATTGTCGGCCCGGCCAACGTCGGCAAATCCACCCTGTACAATCAACTGGTACGGAACAAAAGCGACCAGGCTGTGGTGAGCGCTTTGCCGGGCACCACAACCCAAAACAAACTCGGCGATGCAGCCCTATTCAGCGTGGTCGATACACCTGGCGCGGATGCAGTCGGGCCTATGGGTGAGCAGGAAAAAAACCTGGCCCTATCGGCCGCAGCGGAGGCGGATTTCCTGGTGCTGGTTTTTGACGCCATCCAGGGCATTAAAAAGACCGAGCAGGAATTGTTCAACGAGCTATCCTCCCTGAAAAAGCCTTTCGTGGTGGTGCTGAACAAGATTGACCTGGTACCACGTAAAGACCTGCAGGCTGTCATCTCGAATGCTGCGAGGAACCTGGGACTGGAGCCCGATCAAATCGTTCCAATCGTCGCCAAAGACGGCAAGAACCTCGGCAAGGTGCTGCTGGCAGTAGCCGCCACCGAGCCTGAGATGGTCGCCGCGCTGGGACAGGCCTTGCCGGAATACCGCTGGCAGCTCGCCTGGCAATCCATCGTCAGGGCGGCCTCGATCTCGGCAGCCATCGCATTGACACCACTGCCGGTCATCGATTTTGTCCCACTGGTAGTCACGCAGTCGATCATGGTGGTCAGTATCGCCCGCATCTATAACTACAAAATCAGCCCACGGCGCGCCTCCGAGTTGGTTGCCACCTTTGGTTTGGGCTTCCTCGGACGGACCATCTTCCAGGAGTTGAGCAAGCTGGGAGGGCTGCCGGGCTGGCTGCTGAGCGCAGCAATTGCTTCATCGACCACCGTGGTTATGGGTTACGCGGCCGTGCGTTGGTTCGAAAAAGGTGAGAAGCTTTCAGCCGAGGCGCTCAAAAAGCTCACCCAGGGTATGACCACCACCCTGCTGGATAGTCTCAAAAGTCTCGGAAAACGCAAACCGGGCCAAAAAGGGTTACGCGAGCGTATCACCCAATCCCTGGAAAGTTCACCACTTGCCGAAAGCCGCTCACCTCTCGACAGTGAAGCGGGTGAGTAAAATATCCACTGTTTTTAGGCGAGAAATCAAAACGGCACAAACGCAAATACCGCTGATGAATTCAGGAAGACTTGAAAAGCTTAACTTGCAATTGTCGCACGCATGGCGCAAGACACCTAGCATAGTACATCCGAGGACAATTGCCGTTGGGAAATAATCCAGGCGATGATGACACTGTGTCACAGGCCACGTACCGAGACCCGGCGACCGGTTTTGGGTGCAGTTAACTTCGGTAGATGTGCAACGGTGGTTTATTGATTTCAAGGTAGTTGATTCATCAGGACATTGATACTGAAAAAAATGAAAAGAGAGGATCACATGAGCAACAAACGACAATTCTTAATTGAAGAAGCTCGATCAATCGGAATGAAGCTAAAAATTGATTGGTCACAAATTGAACTGGAGCAGTTTCGGCGAGGGCTCGAGGTAGAACTCGAACATGGTGCGATTGATCCGGAGACCGATGTAACCGGTGATGACTTAATGCTCACCGGGAAAATCGCCTGGGCGCACCTGAAGGAGATTCGAGATTACTACACACGGTTGGATCAGATGGAGGCCGAGGCAGAGTCTCGGGCATAGATAACAAATTGGGATTACATTGCGAAAAAATCCCTATGATAAGAGCGGTGTGTGGATATGCCCCGCCAAAATAATTGTATCTTCATTCGAAAAAAGGAAACTGAATATGAAAACCGAATCGAACGATTCGCAACCCGAAGCACCTAATCTACCTGCCCAGCCTGATCCCGCTAAACCAGCTAAACCCCAACTGGGGCGTTTTCACCGCTTCTGGCGGACCTCGTTGATTTGGCTAGCGGTGGTTGCCCTCGCGTTCCTGGCTGGCGTGTTGATCTTCAACTTTTTGCGCTACCAGCCACTCAATGAGCGCCTGAATCAAACCCAGGACGAACTGACACAGTCCAACCAGAACATCAGCAACCTGGAAGCCAAACTCACTACCACCAGCAACAAGGTTACCATTCTTGAAAATGACAACCAGGTTCTCCAATCCGAATTGGATACGGCCACCACCCACCTCGAACTTCTGCAAGTGCTGGTAGATGTTAATAACGCGCGCCTGGCATTGGTCGATGGCGACGTGCCTGCTGCCAAAGCCTCCCTCAAAAACACCTCCGCAAAGTTGGAAGTCATCACCCCCCGCATCGCCGAAGTGGATACCAACCTGGCGCAAAGCATACCCCAGCGCCTGGCACTCATCCTCGCCGGCCTGGACAGCGATATCGAAACTGCCAAGGTAGATCTGGAACTGCTCGCCGGTAATCTATTGGATGTGGAAACCGCTTTGTTCGATAAATAAATATTCTCTCATCGCAATTTGTGGCGGAGATGCACCGGTACAGACAGGGTGTAGCTCTGCTTATGTTTGGAGGCTCTTAGAATCAAAGGCCGCCGGGCTTGCCTGTTTGGCATAGCCTGGCGGTCTTTGATTGATGTTCAGTAGCGGGGGCAGGACTCGATACCACTTCGTAGCACCTTCCTGCGTTCTCCGGATTACACCGTGCCGCACCGGATACGGTGCGGCGTGAGTTCCAGTCTTGTGGAAGCCATCTTCGAAGGAAAAACTTTGCTAATAAGTTAACACGACGGTCTATAGTTCGCAAAGAACTAAGCGGGTTTAGTTTAGATTTTCGATTATAACAAGAAGTGGTATTAGGTAATAAATATATTGGGGGACCTACAGATAATGTAGCAATCCTTTTTCATATCATCCTCATCCAATCGAAGGAGCCTCGATGACAATCTCATCCAATGCTGTGCGTTTATCCGCATGCTGCAACTCTGTCAGTAGTGGGCAATCAGCAACCTGTCTCTGCGAGGCAGCCAGTTTCAGAGCAAAGGAATAACAGGTCGCCTCGCCGCACTGCTTGCAATTCGTATTCGGAAGTAGTTTATATATCGCCATCGGTGTCGGGCGCTGGTGGGCAGTTGTATCGGGTTTGATTTCAGCCCGGCGTTCCCATGTCCGGTTTACCAGGTCAATCAATCCCTTGACTTCTTGCTCTGCACTTTCCCGGTCTTCCACATTGGACGTGGCAATCTCATAAGCATGGAAAGCGATATTGTGCCCACCCTTCTTCCAGGTCAGGGCGTTGGCGCCGGGATGATAAATTGCGCCGCGCAAGGTGGCGTTGAGATAAGGTAAGATCTCAGAAATATCAACTGTCAGGCGTGCACGTGCAGCGTAACGTTCCGCGCCGGGATCGCACGGCGGGGTGAAGACTTCAAGATCATAGTGGTCGATCAACAAGGTGTCCTCCTGGTCTCCAATTTCACAACTAATAGTTCATTCCAGATTGCCGTTCAAAGCTTGCGAGATGAGCTCTGGTTTCGGCGGATTTTGAGATGCTACCAGGGCATCCCAGATGTATAAACGCGGAAGGCTAAGGGGACTGAGTTTTGAAAGCGTCTCGGTATCGCCAACTTCCTCTACCTGGATTGCAAGGTTCAATCGTTCAGCTTCAGCAAGAACACTTGAGCGCATTTTCTGGTAACGGCGGCAGGTAGGAGTGCCAATTAATTTTACAGGTATCATAGTATCTTCGTGATCGAGGGGATGGCAGAAGTCTACCCCTCCCTCTTGAATTATTATTTATCAGCGCACGGTGCGCAAAAGACCTTGCTATCCTTAATGCGAGCGTAACTTTCCACTACAACTTCACCACACGATTCACAAATCACTGCACTGAAATCATGTGGGCGCGGCGCGGGCAATTTTGTTTCGGCTACTTCCCCGATCTGGAACAGAGTTTCGTCATCCGAATCGAGAATATAGTCCACCAACGGTTCTACCAATTTGGGATCGATCTGCGAGGCGGGCACACCGTTCATGCGGAAACCAATAAATTCCGATTCTTTGTTCTTCTGGATAGTTTCCGGGCGGGTGACCACGCGTACGCTACGCCCGCTCTTGCGATCAATCAGCGTCAGGGCGAATTTGCCGTAGCCCAACTTCTGGATATTGCCCTTGCCAAAGGTACAACCGGTTGCCATCTGGATGCCATCAGCGTAACAGGTAGCACAGTGGTCCTGCCCGATCTCGATCAAGGCGACCAATTGTCCGTCCTTGGCTCGTTCCACACCCAGTTTTTCGAGCGCGGCCAGCCCGGTGCGCAATCCCATCGGCATGGCTGGGCATTTATGTCCATGCAAGAGTAAACCAGCTTTGTAGAGTTCGTTGTTTTTCTCCATTTTGTATCTCCTTGAAAAAAATATTTGTTCAATTTTGTTTTGAAATCACTCTGTTGCTCAGCCTTTCACTGGTAATACGCTCATGCCAGGATCACATCTTTGATGATGATCAATGCAGCTACTCCCAATAACACCCAACCAAAGACTTGCTTGATGGCGCGGGGTTTCATTTTGCCTGCCATCAGACGAGAGCCCAATTGGCTGCCCAGAAAAACTGCCAATACTGTTGCAATCCATAACTCCCAGGTGGGGTGAGCCGCGGTTGCCAGGTGAGAGACAAAGCTCGAAACCCCCGAACAAGTGACCACAAAAGCGGAAGTTGCAGCAGCAAATTTGGCATCCAGTCCAACAATATATAGAAGTGGCACCACAAACGAACCACCACCACGACCGATCATCCCGGCGACAGTGCCTAAGCCGCCGCCTGCGGTCAATCCCAAGATAGCCCGCCCCCGAGGGGACATTTCCCCCTGATTGGGCTTCCAACCGGAAAGCATGAGGACCGCTGCCGCTGCGGTAAACAAAGCAAAGAAGACCAACAGTGGCTTGACGGGCAGCTGTACATTGAGCCACACCCCCAACGGGGCGAAGATGATCATGGTAATGGCGAAAGGAATGGCAACATTCCAGACAATCAGCTTTTTTCGCCAGTACGTGAAGGCTGCTGAACTGCTGTTGACCACATTCAGTAACATCCCCAAGGGAACAGCCTCAGTCTTGAAGTCCAGTCCCATCCAGTAGAGAATGGGAATATAGAGCTGCGAGCCGCCCATGCCCAGCATCGAGAAGACAAAGGCGATGACAAAGAAAATAGGTGGCGCCAGGTACAAAGTGTTCATCAATGATCCTTTATTTCTAAAGAAAGTTCTCTTGGAATCATCACCGTTTAGATCATGTTCTGTAACAGCTTGCGCAATTTACCGGGAAGAAGTTCTGCCATTAGTTCTGTGTAGGCTGCTTTAAGAATGCGCACGTTTTCAAAGCCCTGGGTTTGCAGATAGGCAAATGCTACGCCCGCGCGGTCGCCACCTGAGCAGAATGCTGCAACCATTTTGTCGCGTGGAATTTCGTTCAATCGCTGCGGTAATTCGTCAATGGGGATAGCAAGCGCGAAGGGTAGAGCGATAAAATCTTTTTCCTGCGCCGCACGTACATCCAGCAAGATTGCCTCGCCTTTTGCCCATTTCTCGAAAAAGTTGGTAGGAGCGACCTTATGTTGACCCGTGCTCCAGTAATCGAAGTCTAAATCGTTTAGCCATTGAGAAAACTTATCTTCAGCCATTTCAACCTCCAGTGCGATTTTGTTGTTGAGTATCTTTTTGTTTCTGATTGTTTTGTGCCGCTCCGGCTCGGGTCAGCTACTTTACTAACTTTTCATCGGGAGGGCAAATCTCC
>CAYOUV010000017.1:0-8678 GCA_964407265.1 uncultured Anaerolineaceae bacterium
TTCGAGGGCAAGATGATTGACCTGCCGCTGGTCAAGGCAGCCCAGAACGTGCTCGCACGGGCCAAGGCGGCGGGGAAAATTTAATCCCCGGTTGCACAGAGCTGGCAGATATTGATGACCCCATCCTCAGACATTGAAGTGCGCCCGGTGCGCACCCGCCGCGAACGACGCACCTTCCTGACCTTTCCCTGGCGCATCTATCGGGACGATCCACTCTGGGTCCCGCCGCTGCTATCGGAACGCGCCCGGAATATCGACCCGCAAAGCGGACCGTTCTTCAAGAACGGCTATGCCGCGTTCTTCATCGCCTGGCGCGACGGCCAGCCAGCCGGGACGCTCTGCTGCGCCGAAGACCTGGCCGCTACACGGGCGCACGGTTACGGCGAGTGCATGCTCGGCTTCTTCGAATGCGTCGAGGATTACGCCGTGGCTGCCGCGCTGCTCGACCGGGCTTCAGCCTGGGCGCGCGAGCACGGGCTCAAGGCACTCTACGGCCCCTACAATCTCGATCGGGACGACTCGCGCGGCCTGCTGGTGGAAGGCCGCGACCGGCCGCCGGTGGTGATGTGCGGCCACACCCCGCCGTATTACCTCGAATTCTTCGAACGCTTCGGCATGGAAAAATTTATCGATGACGGCCTGGCCTACGCGATCGGGATCGATCTTTCGGATCCCAAGATCCAGCGTTTGGGCCGCCTGGCGGAACAGATTCGCAAACGCAAGCCCATCACGGTGCGCGGCGCGAACCTGGACGATATCGAGGGCGAGATCGACCGCATCCACAAACTGACCAACCAGGCGCTGGCGCACTTCCCCGATTTCACGCCCTGGCCGCGCGAAGCTATCGAGGGCATGGTTTTGCCGCTGCGCGAGGTGGCTGACCCGGAATTGATCCTGTTCGCTGAGATCGACGGCCAACCGGTCGGCTGGTTCCCCGGCGTGCCGAATTTCAACGAGCTACTGATCCACCTCAACGGCCTGCGCTACCCCTGGGACTACCTGCGCTTGCTGCAGTACGGGCGCCTGAAGCCAACCTGCGTGGCCATCAAGGCCGTGCTCGTCCCACCCGAATATTGGGACACCGGTGTGGCCGTGCTGCTCTTCGACGAGATGGCCAAACGCGCTGCTGCCAAAGGCTACACCTGGGCCGACCTGTCGATCACCGGCGAGGACAACCAGGACACCTATCCCCTGGCGCACCACATGGGCGCCGAGGTCTACAAACGCTATCGCATTTTTCGGAAGGAGCTCTAATGGGCAAACTTAGCGGCCGCGTCGCCCTGGTCACCGGCGGGACCTCGGGCATCGGCAAAGCCACCGCCCTGCTGTTTTCTGACGAAGGGGCCGAGGTGGTCATCACCGGACGCCGCGCAGAACTGGGTCAAGCCGTGACCGATGAGATCCGCCAGCGGGGAGGCCGGGCCGCCTTCGTTCAGGCGGATCATACCCGGCCGGAAGACTGCCAGCGCGCCGTCGACGAAACCGTTCGCGCCTTCGGGCGTCTCGATGTGCTCTTCAACAACGCCGGCGTCGTCACCAGCGGGACGGCTGAAACCGTCAGCGAAGCGGACTGGGAGTACACCCTGGCGCTTAACGTGACCGCCGTCTGGCGCATGTGCCGGCTGGTGCTGCCGCTTATGCGGGCCCAGGGCGGAGGCGCGATCGTCAACAACGCTTCGGACTGGGGCATCGTCGGTGCGCATGACGCCATCGCTTACGCCACCAGCAAGGGTGCGGTGGTGCTGATGACCAAGAGCCTGGCGCTCGATCACGCCCAGGAGGGCATCCGCGTCAATGCCGTCTGTCCGGGGGACACCTTCGTGGAACGCTGGTTGGAGAAAGGCTACTTCGAGGGATCCGAGCCGGTGACGCGCACGCAGGCCGAGGCTGAGTCGGCCGCGTATATCCCTTTGAAACGCTTCGGCCAGCCCGAGGAAATTGCCCGGGCGGTGCTGTTCCTGGCCTCGGATGATTCGTCCTTCGTCACCGGGCATACGCTGCTGGTGGACGGCGGCAACACGGCCCAGTAATCCTTAGAAATTCGTTAGAATCTTGAAAATCAGGTATTGATTACCTTGACAAAAGGTTTGTTTTGCATATAGTTAAGCGGTCTTAACTAAAAAGAAGGCTTAACTATGACAGATTCGGTCGGATTTTCGCAGGCGCTCCGCCAATGGATGGATGTTTTCATGCACCGCTCGATGAGCGGTTGGATGCAATACGTCAAATCGAGCGGGCTGTCCATGCCGCAGTTCAGCATCCTGATGCGTCTCCACTATCGGGGCGGATGCGGGATTTCCAACCTCAGCGAGCACATGGATATCAGCGCCGCGGCCGCCAGCCAATTGGTGGAAAAGCTCGTCCAGGCCGGTTTGCTGGAACGCACGGAAGATCCGCATGACCGGCGCGCCAAGCAAGTGGCCCTTTCGTCCAAAGGCGAGGAATTGATTGAGCAGGGCATCCAGGAACGCTATCGCTGGGTCGATGGACTGGCAGAAACGCTTAACGCGGAAGAAAAAAGCAAAATCACCGAGGCGCTGGGTATCATGACTCAGGTGGCACAGACAATGGAAAGTAAAGCCTAGTTCATTTTTTCCAATTTCCCCGATCAAACCGTCTCGAAGTTAATTCTTCCAGAATAGCCTGCTCTTAGGAGAACCCCGTACATGCTTCGATTGGCAAAATACCTAAAACCTTATACGACCATGCTCCTGCTCGCCATTGTCCTGTTGTTTGCCCAGGCAAACTTCGACCTGGCGCTGCCGGATTATCTCTCACGGATCGTCAACTTTGGGATCCAGCAGAGCGGCGTAGAAAACGCCGTTCCTGTCGCCATCCGCCAGAGTGAAATGGATCGGGTCGTGATCTTCATGAGCGCTGCCGATAAAGCCAGCGTTTTGAAGGATTACACCCTGGTCGACAAGAACTCAGCGGACTACGCGACCTATGTCAAGCAATATCCTGCCCTGGCAAACCAACCGGTTTACGTCTTGAACAAGATCGACCAGGCGGAAATCGACCGTTTGAACCCGGTCATGGCCAAAGGGATTCTGGCGGTCTCCACCATCGAGCAGGTCATGGCTGACCCGGCTAAAGCCGCTCAAATGGGCAGCAAGCTGGGCTTCGACATTTCAAAGATTCCACCTGGAACGGATATTTTTGCCCTCTTGGGAAAACTTCCGGCGACCCAACTAGCGCAGATGACCGACGCGGTCAACAAGCAGTTCGAAATCCTGGGTGACAAGATGGTCGTCCAGGCTGCAATTGCCCCGGTCAAGGCAGAGTACGAAGCACTCGGCATGGACACCGCCAAACTGCAGAACAGCTACATGATGAGGGTAGGCGGCATCATGCTGCTCCTGACGCTGCTGTCAGGCCTGTGTACGATTACAGTTGGCTACCTGTCTGCCAAAATAGCGGCGGGTTCTGCACGCGATATCCGCCGGGATGTGTTCGAAAACGTCGAAAACTTCTCCAGCGCGGAGTTCAACAAATTTTCCACCGCGTCCCTGATCACGCGCTCCACCAACGACATTACCCAGATTCAAATGGTGGTGGCCATGATGGTACGCATGGTCTTCTACGCGCCTATCCTGGGCATCGGGGGTGTCATCCGCGTGCTCGGCAAGGATAGCTCCATGTGGTGGCTGATCGCCGTGGCCGTCCTGGTCCTGATCAGCCTGATCCTGACCGTATTTACAATTGCGCTGCCTAAATTTAAAATCATCCAAAAACTGGTGGACCGGCTCAACCTGGTGGCACGTGAAAACCTTTCCGGCATGATGGTCATCCGGGCCTTCAACATGCAGCCCTTCGAAGAAAATCGTTTCGACAAGGCCAACCTCGACCTGACCGCCGTCAGCCTGTTCATCAACCGCCTGATGGTTGTGATGATGCCGGTCATGATGCTGATCATGAACGGGCTGTCCATCTCCATCATCTGGATCGGTTCCCATCAGGTAGCCCAGGCAAATATGCAGGTCGGTGACATGATTGCCTTTATGCAGTACGCCATGCAAATCGTGATGTCCTTCCTGTTCCTATCGATGCTGTTCATCATCCTGCCGCGCGCCTCCGTCTCCGCGGACCGCATCGCCGAGGTGCTGGATACCGAACTCACGATCAATGATCCTGAAGAACCGAAGCGGCTACCGGCCTCGTTCAAGGGCAATATCGAGTTCCGGAATGTCTCATTCCGCTATCCCGGCGCGGACGAGGACGTGCTGCACAACATCAGCTTTACTGCCCGCCCGGCTCAGACCACAGCCTTCATCGGTTCCACGGGTTCGGGCAAATCCACGATCATTAACCTGTTCCCGCGCTTCTACGACGTCACTGAAGGCGCCATCCTGGTGGATGGCGTGGATATTCGCGAAATCACCCAGCACGATTTGCGGGAAAAGATCGGTTACGTTCCGCAGAAGGGTGTCTTGTTCTCCGGCACGATCGAAAGCAACCTGCGCTATGCAGACGAAAACGCGACCACAGATATGCTCGATTCTGCCATAGACATCGCCCAGGTGACCGAATATGTCAATTCGAAACCCGAAGGGATCGAGGCTGAAATTTCCCAGGGCGGGATCAATGTGTCCGGCGGCCAGAAACAGCGTCTCTCGATTGCCCGCGCCGTGGTCAAGAAGCCGCCGATCTATATCTTCGATGATAGCTTCTCGGCCCTGGATTTCAAAACGGAAGCTGCTTTACGCAAAGCGCTCAAGGAACAAACCGGCGAAAGCACCGTATTGGTCGTGACCCAGCGTGTCTCCACCATTATGAATGCCGAGCAAATCATCGTGCTCGAAGAAGGCAAAATCGTCGGTAAAGGCACACACCAGGAACTGATGGAGACCTGTGAAACGTACAGAGAAATTGCATTGTCGCAATTGAGCCTGGAGGAATTATCATGATGCACCGACCTGGACGTGGCGGCCCGATGGGCTCGCTGAAAGACGACAAAGCCAGTGATTTCAAGGGGACCATGCTCAAACTGATTGGCTATTTGGGCAAGTACAAAGTCGCAGTTTTGATTGTCATGGTATTCGCAATTGGCTCCACTGCAGCCAATATTGCCGGTCCAAAAATACTGGGGCAGGCCACGACCACCCTATTCGAAGGCGTGCTGGCTCAATTAGGCGGGACCGGTACGATCGACTTTACTTCCATCGGACGGATCATACTGATTACGCTCGGTTTGTATCTGATCTCTGCCTTGTTTGCATACATTCAGGGCTGGATCATGGCCGATGTCGCGACCAACATCACCTACCGTTTCCGGCGCGACATCTCCGAGAAGATCAACCGGATGCCGCTCAAGTATTTCGATACCACCACCTACGGCGAAGTGCTCTCGCGCATCACCAACGATGTGGATACGGTCAACCAGACCCTCAGCCAGAGCCTGACCCAGATCATCACTTCGGTGGTGACGGTGATCGGCGTGCTGGTGATGATGCTTTCCATCAGCTGGTTGATGACCCTGGTAGCGTTGGTTATCATCCCGCTATCGATGCTGGTCGTCAGCCTGATCATCCGCCAATCGCAGAAGTATTTCAAACAACAGCAGGACTACCTGGGTCACGTCAACGGCCACGTGGAAGAAATGTATGGCGGCCACATCGTGATGAAAGCCTTCAACGGCGAAGAGAAAAGCATCCGGAAGTTCGACAAATTCAACAACGTTCTCTACGATGTCGCCTGGAAATCCCAGTTCCTGTCCGGGTTGATGATGCCGATCATGATGTTCATTGGCAACCTGGGATACGTGGCTGTGGCCATCCTCGGCGGCTACCTGGCGATCCGGCAAGCCATCACTGTCGGTGATATCCAGGCCTTCATCCAGTACGTCCGTTCCTTTACGCAGCCCATCACTCAATTGGCGAATATCTCCAACATTTTGCAGCAGACCGCCGCGGCGGCCGAGCGCGTGTTCGAATTCCTGGATGAATCAGAAGAAGTTGTCGAGACCGCCAATCCATTGAAACCGGAAAAGGTGGAAGGGAACGTTGAGTTCAAGAACGTGCGCTTCGGATATGACCCGGAAAAGCCTGTGATCAAGAACTTCTCTGCCATCGCCAAACCCGGTCAAAAGGTCGCGATTGTGGGTCCAACCGGTGCAGGCAAGACGACCATTGTCAAACTGTTAATGCGCTACTACGACATCAACGCCGGCTCGATCCTGGTGGAAGGTCATGATATCCGCGACTACACCCGCCAGGATCTGCGCCAAATGTTCGGCATGGTCCTGCAGGATACCTGGCTCTACAACGGCACCATCATGGAAAATATCCGCTATGGACGCCAGGATGCGACCGACAAAGAAGTCCACGCTGCCGCCAAAGCGGCGCACATGGACCACTTCATCCATACCCTGCCGGATGGCTATGACATGGTGCTCAACGAAGAAACCTCCAACATTTCGCAGGGACAGAAACAGCTGCTGACCATCGCCCGGGCCGTTCTGGCCGACCCCAGCATCCTGATCCTGGACGAAGCGACCAGTTCGGTCGATACTCGCACCGAAATCCTGATCCAGCGGGCCATGGACAGCTTGATGATCGGCCGCACCAGCTTCGTCATCGCCCACCGCCTGTCCACCATCCGCAACGCGGATCTGATCCTGGTCATGAACGAAGGCGATATCGTCGAACAGGGCACCCACGAGGAACTGCTGGCCCGCGGCGGCTTCTATGCCGAACTGCACAACAGCCAGTTCGAACGCGTTCCGGTAAGCGGATAAAAAAACGGGAAGCCTAACACAAAAAAACGAGTGGCAGATTTTGACTCTGTCGCTCGTTTTTCATACTTGTTTCCCGGGCTTTCACGACCGGAATGGATTGCCGCTTTCATGATGATTGCCCTTCAGGTTAGATTTTGTGGTTAAATTGAATTCAGGAGGCCAGTATGCCGACCAAACCCAACCCCGACTTTGTCGCTTTTATCAAAGCTTACCCGACCTATCCGCGCACCGAGGCGATCGACCGCCTGCGCGCCAGCGAATATGGCCGGCTGGATGCAGACGAACATATCTACCTGGATTACACCGGCGGCGGCTTGTACGCCGATTCACAAATCCGCAAACACCACAAACTGCTGGCCGAACACGTCTTTGGCAATCCGCACTCGTCCAATCCCACCTCGCTGGCTGCCACCGAACTGGTCGAGCACGCCAGGGAGTACGTGCTCAAATTCTTCCGCGCTGACCCCGAAGAGTACCTGTGCATCTTCACGCCCAACGCCAGCGGCGCGCTCAAACTGGTGGGCGAGTCTTATCCTTTTCCCGGCGGTCGCTACCTGCTGACCTTCGACAATCACAACTCGGTCAACGGCATTCGCGAGTTCGCCCACGCGCGCGGCGCCGAAGTGACCTACCTGCCGGTCGCGCTGCCCGACATGCGCGTGGACGAGTCGCAGCTGGACGAACAGCTGGCAGGGGCTATCCCGGGCGCGAACAACCTGTTCGCCTATCCGGCCCAGTCCAATTTCTCCTCGGTGCTGCACCCCTTGGAGTGGATCGCGCGCGCCCACGCCCAGGGCTGGGATGTGCTGCTGGATGCGGCCGCTTTCGTCCCGACCAACCCGCTCGACCTGAGTGCGGTCAAACCGGACTTTGTGCCGGTCTCGTTCTACAAGATCTTCGGCTATCCGACCGGGCTGGGCGCGCTGATTGCCCGCAAAGAGGCGCTGGAAAAACTGCACCGCCCCTGGTTCGCGGGCGGGACCATCACCGTGGCCTCCGTGCAGGGCGACAAGTATTACCTGGCCGACGGCGCGGCCGCCTTCGAGGACGGCACGCTGGATTACCTCAATATCCCGGCAGTCGAGATCGGGCTTAAACAGATCGAGTCGATCGGCTACGACCTGATCCACGAGCGCGTGCACTGCCTGACCGGCTGGCTGCTCGATAACCTGACACAGATGAAGCATTCCACAGGCGAGCCGCTGGTGCGCATCTACGGTCCGACCAATAACGAAGCCCGCGGCGGCGCGGTGACGGCCAATTTCTTCGACCAGGACGGCCAGCCGATCGACCATCGTTCGATCGAAGCCGAGGCCAACAAGGTCAACATCTCGCTGCGCACGGGCTGTTTCTGCAACCCCGGTGCGGGCGAGATCGCGCTGGGCATCTCCAGCATGGAACTGGCCGCCTGTTTCACCCAGCCCGAGCACGAAAGCCGCCTGTCGCTGGACGACTTCCGCCAGTGCATCGACGGCAAGGCCTCCGGCGCGGTGCGCATCTCGGTCGGCCCGGTCACCAATTTCAACGACGTGCAGGCTTTTTTGGAGTTTGCCAGGGGATTGCTGCGCTGATCTGATAACCAGACTGAACACAGGTTTATCCCTCCAGCCTGCCGCCAAAGGAGAAGAAAATGAAGACCACTCAGCAGTGCCCGAAGTGCAATTCCAAAGAGATCGTCCAGCTCGCGGGACAATCGTTCGGCTTCAAGGTCTATCCCGCCGGCGGCCAGTATTCGACAGTTGTCAAGTACGCCTGCACCGATTGCGGCTACGTGGAGACCTACCTGGCCAACCCGGCCGAATTGGAAATGCTGAAAAAGAATCCCAAAGGCCTGGATAGCTGAGCGGTTGCCGTCCCATGTCAGACTCACTTGCACCGCACTCCCGAAGGCCGGGACGGTATGCGTTCGGTGCAGCGCAGAGAAGCATTTCGCATGTGAATG
>CAYOUV010000017.1:8778-50383 GCA_964407265.1 uncultured Anaerolineaceae bacterium
AGGCCGGGACGGTATGCGTTCGGTGCAGCGCAGAGAAGCATTTCGCATGTGAATGGCTCTGAGTCTTCGGCTCAAGCTGAAAAAATTGAGGCACGGGGCGTGCTATACTGGCGGACAGTATGAAATCCACTGATGGTAAAACCATCCAACCCCCGAAGCTGCCCAAGCATCTGCTGTCCGAAAGCCTAGCGCGCCTGGAGGCTGACCAGGAATACGCCTTGATCGAAATCACCGGCGCAGACCTGTCAAACCAGTCCGCGGGGAAGGTGCTCTTCGAAGAAAGCAGCCTGCGGCGCAGCACCCTGACAGGGTCACGGCTGCCCAAATTGCGCCTGCTGGATGTGCGCCTGGAGGCATGCGACCTGTCGGGAACATTTCTGGAAGAAGCACGCTTCCTGCGCGTGGAATTTATCAACTGCCGCTTGCTGGGCGCACAATTGCTGGCTGCTCAACTGGATGATCTTCTTTTCAGGGACTGCAACCTGGAAGGGGCGGTTTTCGCTTCCAGCCAGACCAGGGCCTTGCACTTCGAAAACTGCAACCTGCGCAACACCGTATTTGAAGATGCGAAGTTGGGAGGTACAATTTTTCAGCAGTGCGATCTCACGAATGCCAACCTGCGTAATACCAACCTGCAGCAAGCCGACTTGCGCGGCTCGATCCTCGATGGTCTGCAAGTCACCGCAAAGGATATGCATGGCGTTGTCATTTCTCCAAGCCAGGCCGTTCAGACAGTGGGCTTGTTGGGTATCAAAGTTTTGGATGAGGCCTGATGAACGGTAGCATTCGCGCGGAACTCAAACCCGGCATGGTCGTCATGATCGTTCTGAAGAAAGACCAGGCCACCGGCAAATTGACCAAGGGCATCGTCAAGGACATCCTGACCAAATCGCCCACGCATCCGCACGGCATCAAGGTCCGCCTGCAGAGTGGGCAGATCGGGCGGGTGAAGCAGATCCTGGATTGACCTAATAAATGGGGTGATACAATTTCCAATCAATACAGGCTTGTGCGATAAACAGACATTAGCTATGAAAGCGTGAGAAGAATGGCTACTGTGTTCATGAAATGGCTGGAAACCAGCCCGAAGGATTACGACCGGGGGATTCAACTGCTGACGCTGGGCAAAATCCAACGCATCAAACAATCGATCGCAAACAATTACGTCCGCCAGGGAATGCGCGTGCTGGAGATCGGCTGCGGAACCGGGACGCTGACGGCCCTGATGGCCGCCCGGGGCGCACAGGTGAGCGGCATCGACTCGGCCCCGGCCATGCTGGCCGAGGCCGAGAAGAAGGTCGCGGCCGAGGGACTGGCCGAGCGCGTGACCCTGAAGTACATGGACGCGGCCCTGGTCGGCGAACGCTTTCCGCCCGCCTCATTCGACCTGGTCGTCTCGACACTGGTCTTCAGCGAACTCTCCTCGGACGAGCAGCGCTACGTGCTGGAAGCCTGCGCGAGCCTGCTGGCCCCGGGCGGACGACTGCTGATCGCTGACGAGGTCATCCCTTCCGGCGCGCTCAGGCGGCTGCTCTTCACCCTGGTGCGCCTGCCACTGGTCCTGTTGACCTGGCTGCTGACGCGCACCACTACCAATGCACTGCGCGGTTTCGATTCGCAATTGAACCAGACCGGTTTTCAATCCAGCCTCGCGGTTTCCTACCTGGGCGGCAGTCTGGTGCTGTACGAAGCGCAGCCCATTGCCAGTCCCTCGGCTGAGGTCTCCGACGAGGGGCATGACGGCATTGCCACCTGCTGCCTGCCCTGCGCAATCCAATCGGTGGTGGGAGACAAAGAAAAACAAGTCGAATTACCGGCCGGGGTTATCGGGCGACTGGAACACCGCGTTACCCTACGCACCCTGCTGCTCGACTTGTGGCTGCTGTTCTTCCGCATCATCCCCCCTTATCCCAAAGTCAAGCCGGGACTGTATGCGGTCGGCCAGCCCGATGAGAATTCGCCTGTGCTGGTGACTGGCAATTTCGACCTGACCGTGCGCCGGCTGGTGCAGGCTATCGACGGCCGGGTGGACGTCTGGGTGCTGGTGGCCGACTCGGCCGGCATCAACGTCTGGTGCGCAGCCGGAGGCGGCTACTTCACCGCCGAGAAAGTGATCGCAGCCGTCAAGTCCTCCCATCTGGACCAGGTGGTGCGGCACCACGCCCTGATCCTGCCGCAGTTGTGCGCCAACGGCGTGGACGGCTGGCGCGTGCGCAAAGAGAGCGGTTGGGGCGTGCACTGGGGGCCGGCCAAGGCGGTGGACATCCCGGCCTACCTGGCTGACAAGCGCAAGAAGAGCGACGCCATGCGCTGGGTGCGCTTCCCGTTCAGGGACCGGCTGGAAATGGTCACGGTCACGCTCGGTTTTTACGCTCTGCTGATCCTGCTGCCGGTGTTCATCTTCTGGCGGGGACTATTCTGGCCGATCACCTTCAGCATGTTGGGGCTGTCGTACTTTTACGCCGTCGTGCACCCCTGGCTGCCGGGACACGACGGGCTGAACAAGAGCATCCCGCTGACTGTCATCGCGCTGGCCGGGCTGTTTGTTTACACAGCCTTCTGGAACCCGCTGCCGGTCGTGAATATTTTTCACTGGACGATCGGCCTGACCGGGCTGTCGGTCTTCACCGCGGCCGAGCTGCAAGGCATGTCCCCGCTGATGCGCGGCGAGCAGGCCAACTGGAGCCGGGAAGCGGTCATTGGCCTGGCCCTGGGCGCAGTTTACTGGTTGGTCCCGCTGGCGCTGGGATGGAGGTAATTTTATGAGTAGCGAACCCTCACTTTTGTCCTCCCTGACCGAACATTTACAGATTGCCAAGGAATTGCGCAACCTGGAAATCCATTACTACCCGGAGAAATGCAAGGGCGTCTGGCAGTGCTACAACGTCTGCCCGGTGGGCTGCTGGACGCCGGATTACGAAAAGCGGGTGGTCGTCTTTCACGATCCCGAAAAGTGCATCGCCTGCGGTGCCTGCGTGCTGCAATGCCCTGAGAATGCCATCGAACTGAAGTAAGGGGACAATCCAAGCGTGGGATGAACGAGCAGCATTTCAGTGACTTTCCTCCGCGATTTACTTCACATTTAGGGGGTATGATAGGCACCGTATCAAAACCAAAATATTCAGGATTGAAGAATTACTAATATGAAAATAGATACCGTCAGCCAACTTATCCCCATCCTCCAGGTTGCCATCGGACCGGTTGTGCTGGTCTCCGGCATCGGCTTGCTGATCCTGACGATGACCAACCGGCTGGGACGCGTAATCGATCGCGGCCGCAGCCTGGTGCGCGAACTTCCCGAAGTCCCTGACCACCATCGCGGTCGGGTCACGGCGCAGTTGGGCATCCTGACCCGCCGGGCAGAACTGCTGCGGCTGGCCATTATTTACGCCACGATCAGTGTACTGCTGGCAGCCGTGCTGGTGATCGCCTTATTCCTGACTGCCGCCTTCCAACTGGAAGACGTCTGGCTGATTGGTCTGCTGTTCATTGGCGCATTATGCGCGCTGATCATATCGCTGGCGGTCTTCATCCAGGATTTGAACCAGTCGCTGGTCGCTTTTCAACTGGATATCGAAGCTGGTTTGTAGCGCAGCGCGTCCGCGCTCAAGGGGTATTGGTCGGCCAGGGAGTGTAAGTCGGGCCCGATTCAAACGTTGCGGAGGGAGTCTCCGTCGGGAGAGGGGTCCAGGTAGCGGTGGGGGGGACAGGCGTAGCCTGAGCCGCCGTCGGGCTGGAAAATAATAACGGGGGAGCGGGCTGGGCTGTCTGCGCCGTCTGCGAGGTCGGCGAGGTCGGCGTGGGAAAGATCACCGGGATCTGGAAATCGAAAACCAGCCAGGCGGCCAGCGCCGCCAGGGCCAGTAAAACGAACAGTCCGCCAAAAAGCCAGGGGATCAGGGAGCGGCTCTTTTTCTTTTTCGGCTTCTGCCCATCATCCGGAACAGCCAACAACACGACTGTGATATTGTCGTGCCCCCCGCGCTGGTTGGCGAGATCGACCAAAGCCCCCAGTCCCTTGTTGTGCTTATCCGCCGCACGGCGAATGGCTTGCAGAATTTCATCTTCTTTAACCAGGTCGGTCAGGCCGTCACTGCACAACAGGAGCTTATCACCAGGCAGTAGTCGTGCGCCCTGGTTTTTTTCTGCTTGCGAATCATTCTCACCTTTTTCCAAACGCAAGCGGAAGTCGACTTCAGACGGCTGAGGTGCACCCAAATAACGACGGATGACATGCACATTAGGATGATCACGGGCCTGCTCAGGGGTCAGGATGCCCTTCTCGATCGCTTCCTGGACCCAGGTATGATCGGTGCTCACCTGTTGGATATGGTTGCCACGCATCAGGTAAATGCGCGAATCGCCAATCGAGGCAGTATACAGGCGGTCCCCAATTACCCAGGCGCAGGCGCAGGTAGCCCCCATGCCCTGTTGATCGGATTTTTTAGTCGCCTGAGCAAAAATGATCTGGCTGGCTGCCTGGATCGCACGCTGCATGATTTCCTTTGGGTTTTTCCCATCGCTCTTCCCCACCGCTTCGCTGATGTAATCCACCGCCATTTCTGCAGCCACTTCACCCGCCCGATGACCGCCAATCCCATCGGCCACAATCGCAAACAGAGCCGGGGTATCATCATCGACTCCAACCACGTACGAAGAAACAGCATAACAATCTTCGTTTTGTTTGCCTGTCATCCCGGGATGACTGCGTGCAGCTACGTGCAGGTGAGCGCGTTCGGACTGGATCACTTGGCCGCTTCCTCCGTCTCCACCCGCGGGGCGGGTTGTTTAGGCGCTTTCTGCAGTGTGAAGCGAAAATGCAAATTACCAAAATTAACTACATCACCATGCTGCAGCGTTTGGCCCTCGCGCCCGACCGCATCATAATTGACCCAGGTCCCGGCAACGGAATTCTGGTCAACCAGTAAGAAGTCGCCTGCGCGGGTTTGACGCAAGCGGGCGTGCAATGCTGAAATGGAAGGATCGTCCAATACATAAGAAGCCTGCACCGGATCGGTGCCAAAAGTCATTTCGCTGCCCATCAAGGGGATTGGATTAGCCGTCGCCGGCTGACCGTCGGCTGTCAGACGGATAAAATAAGCCGGGGCGGAAGGCACGCGTGGACGACCCACCCACGGCAGACGCGTTAGCGACGAATGCTCCCTGGTCCCCGCATCCTGCCGGATTTGAACCGGTTGTGTAACCGGGTCTTCGTATACCTTGCGTGAATACCACCACCTGGTCAGCCCGGCCCGCAGCCATCCCCCTGAGACCAGGATCAATCCCAGCACCAGACCGGCCAGCGCAATCGCAGCCGCGGTTAGAAAAGTGCTGTTCTTGGCCAGCAGCGCCACCAGGCCACCGGGCGGCAAGACGACCGTCACGCTCACCGGCAGGCTCAGGCTGGTTTTGCTCAAACCGAGCTCGTCTTCAGCAAGGACCTGCAGCGAATGCTGACCGCTGCTGTTATACCCGCTTAAATCCCAGGTGAACTTATCGAATGGTTCGGAGGTGTTCTCAGCAATCTGCACCCCATCCACATACAAAGCCGTACGCTTCAAGGCACGCTTATGCCCATCCGGGAATTCCACCAACATCTCGACAGTCTGTTCGTTTGGTCCAAGCGCATCCAGGTTAAAACGATCGTCCGGCGGTGTCTGGCGCAATATCTGGAATGGGGGGGAGACCAGGATCGGGTTGGGAGGTTGAATATTCAGGTCGAAGCTGACCTGCGGGGATTCGAGGCTATCAGCAGAGGTTTTGACCTGGGCCACGAGTGCGTGATTGCCGGATTCGGCCAACTGCGAGGAATACTTGAGACTGTATACATGTCGCAAGGGGCTGAGAAATTTCTCTGGATCGGGCAGGCTCCCATACCCAGAATAGGTGAACAGCGAACCGCCTGTCCGCTGGGTCAGGTCCTGGAAGGCGGTGACACTGGAGTGATCGAAATAGGCCTGCGAATCGATCAGCCAGACGTAGACGCGTACTTTCGAGAGGGCTGCCTTGGCTGCCAGAGAATCAATCACATCAAAGGTACCCTGCTCCATGTGGGGCGTCAGAAACAAGACCACTCGTTTCATGCCCGGCCCAGGCGTGGAGGCTGCCGCCAGGTCAATCGCAAAAGACAGGGATTGCAGACTGGGAACCATCGCGCGCGGGTCCGGCTGGAAGGCCGAGAAATTGACCAGCCAGCTGGCGGTGGTGTCGTGCGAAAGCAAGGGACCGACCGTAGTCGCCAGGCTCATATCGTCCGGGCTGTCGGTTGGTCGGGACTCGCCCCAGGCTTGCAAAGCCTGCAAGACCTTGTCGTAACGCGAAGCCCCACTGGAGTCCCGGACTGCCATCGGGGGGCCGGGATTGACCGCGACCACAAACTGGACCCCGACCCGCATTTCTTTTACCTCGTCCGGTTGACGCGGCTGGCCGTCTTCCATGATCGTCACGTCGGTCGGATTCAGCCCGCTGACGAACTGACCCTGCGCATCATAGACATCCATTAAAGCTGAGACGGTGGGGAAATTGCTGGCGTCAGGCTGCAAGAGTTCTGCATAGGCAGACCCTTGCGCACGGACGGCAAGCGCACCTGAAAGCATGAAAGCCAGGGCGAGAAAAAGAAGAGCTAATTTACGCATATAGGCCAGCAACCGCCTACCTATTCCCATTCAATGGTCGCAGGCGGTTTGCTGGTAATATCATACACCACGCGATTGATTCCGTCTACTTGGTTGACAATGCGGCTGGCAACCCTTGCCAGCAGGTCATGTGGCAGACGCGTCCAGTCAGCCGTCATGAAATCCTCGGTTGTGACAGCCCGGATGGCGACCGCTTCCTGGTAAGTGCGCTGGTCACCCATCACGCCCACCGAGCGCACCGGCAGCAAGACGGCGAACGCCTGCGAGGTCTCAGCGCCCTTGCCGATCAGACCAGCCGCGGACAGTTCTTCCAGCAGGATGGCATCTGCCGCGCGGAGTCTCTCCACCCGCTCCGCCGTCACTTCACCCAGGCAGCGCACGGTCAATCCCGGACCCGGGAACGGCTGCCGCCAGACCATCTCGACCGGTAATCCAAGCGCTTCCCCCACCGCCCGCACTTCATCCTTGAACAAATAACGCAACGGCTCGACCAGTTCGAACTGCATATCGTCCGGCAAGCCGCCGACATTGTGATGCGTCTTGATGCGCTGGGCTTTATCCCGGTCGGGCGCCGATGACTCGACCACGTCCGGGTAGATGGTGCCCTGCACCAGAAAACGCGGCTGGCCGATGCCCCTGGCTTGCTGCTCAAAAATGCGGATGAACTTCTCGCCGACCGCCTTGCGCTTTAATTCCGGGTCACTCAACCCCTGCAGCGCGGAGAAGAACTCCCCGGCCGCAGCGACAGTGATCAATTCCGCGCCCATTTGCTGGCGGAAGGTCGCCACTACCTGTTCCGGCTCGCCCTTACGCAGCAGTCCCGTGTCCACAAAGACGGCTGTCAGCTGGTCGCCGATGGCACGATGCACCAGCGCAGCCGCGACAGACGAGTCCACGCCGCCGCTGACGGCCGCCAGCACGCGCTCGCCCCCCACCTGGGCGCGGATGCGTTCCAGGCTCTGGTCGATGATGGAAGCTGGCGTCCAGTCTGGATGAATGCCACAGATCTCAATCACAAAATGCTTGAGCAGTTCTGCGCCGTTCGGGGTGTGATGCACTTCGGGATGGAATTGCACGCCAAAGTATTTCCGGGTGAAATCCCCAATCGCGGCGTAGGGACTGTTGTCCGATTTTGCCAGCGCGACGAAACCATCCGGCATGCGCGTGATCCGGTCGCCATGCGACATCCAGACTTTTGACAGCACATCGAGCATGGTGCCGGGGATCAGGGTCCCGATCATGGCCTGGCCGTACTCGCGCTCGGTTGACGGGTCTACCTGTCCGCCCAGGGCGTGAGTCAGGGCCTGCATGCCGTAGCAGATACCCAGCACTGGCAGCCCTGAAGCCAGGACGTAATCCGGGATGCCGGGTGCGCCTTCGGTGTAGACCGAGGCGGGTCCGCCCGAGAGGATGAACCCTTTCGGGGAGATGGCTTGAACTTCTTCTTCAGCAGCATCCCAGGGGAAGAGTTCACAGTAAACCTGGGCCTCGCGGATGCGGCGGGCGATCAACTGCGCGTACTGCGAGCCGAAGTCAAGGATGGCGATGGCGTTATGCATGGTTGGTTTCTTCTAAGTCAGAGATAAGGTGAAAATGTAGATATGGAAAATCCTGATATATTCCGCCATTGAGAATCAGGCGGTAACCGCTTGCAGCCAGATTGTATCGATTCACTAACTTCTTCACAATGACGAGCAGGTCCTGGAAAATAGCCACATTTGATGGATCAAGTTCCTCAAAATAACTTAATCTCTGCTTGGGGACAATCAACACGTGGAACGGATAGGACGGCCGGGGATGATGAAAAGCCAGCAATGTCCCTGTCTCCTCCACGCGCTTCAAAGGCAGGATGGGCAGCGTGTATGAGAATAACCAACCGGCAACTTTGGACCCTAAAGGAGTATTTGCCAGCCGATAGAAGAATGAGAGCATCAATTCGCAAAGGTGATCGTGTCGCCTTCCATGGCAGAGATCGCCGCCAGCGATTCGATCGGCACCCCGACCGGAGCCAGCGCCGCGCGCCCGCCTTCGAAGGTTTTCTCGATCAGCGCACCGATGCCAACGATGCTGGCACCCGCCGCCTGCGCCAGGCGCACCAGGCCCAGGATGGTCGCGCCGCTGGCCAGGAAATCATCGATGATCAGCACGCGCTCGCCACTGGCCAGGTACTCGGGCGAGACGATCAACTCGACCATGCGGCCCTTGGTGTGTGAGGGAGCCAGGGTCAAAAAGACCTGGTCTGGCATGGTGATCGGCTTGGTCTTGCGCGCGTAGACCACCGGGATACCAAGATGGAGAGCAGTAGTCAGCGCCGGAGCGATGCCAGAGATTTCAGCCGTCAGCACTTTGGTCGCCTCGACCTGCGCAAAACGGCGCGCGAACTCCCGACCACAGGCATCCATCAGCAGTGGATCCACTTGATGGTTGACAAAACTGTCTACCTTCAGGATACCGTTTCCGAGGTGTTGGCCATCGCGCATAATGCGTTCTTTCAATAAATCCACAACGTTTCTCCTTCTCCAGAGTTGTATGTACATTTTACATCGGCCTCCACGAACCGGCCAGAGGACGGGGCGGGATTGTGTTAGAATCGCCCGCGTGGCACAAAACACATTACTGTTGCTGGCCTCGAACTCGCCGCGTCGCCGTCAGTTGATCGGCCTGGGCGGCTGGAGCTTCGACCTGACCGCCTCCCAAATCGACGAAAGCCGCCATCCGGGCGAATCACCCGCAGAATACGTGTTGCGCCTGGCAGAAGGCAAAGCGCGCGTATCGGCCAAGGAAGCGCATACCGATCAGTTCGTGATTGGAGCCGACACCGCTGTGGTGGATGGGAGCAACATCCTGGGCAAACCCCGGGACCCGGCCGAGGCGACTGCCATGCTCAAACGGCTGCGAGGACATACCCATCAGGTCTACACTGGCCTGGCAATTCTGCACCGAAAAGACGACCGGCTGCTGACCGATCTGTGCGTAACCGAAGTCCCCATGCGAGACTACAGTGACCAGGAGATCAAAGCCTACGTCCAGACCGGCGATCCGCTCGACAAGGCTGGCGCGTATGCCATCCAGCACCCGGATTTTCAGCCGGTCGACGATTTGAGCGGCTGCTTCGCCAGCGTGATGGGCCTGCCGGTGTGCCACCTGGTCCGCACCCTGCGCAGGATGGACATCCCGCCCCATGCGGACGTGCCGGCCAACTGTCAATCTTTGCTTAACTACCAATGCCCCGTTTACCGCGCCGTGCTGCGCGGCGAACAGGTTGGATAACAGGTGAAATATATGAAACACATGCGTTGGTTCAAGCTTCTATTGGTGCTTGCCTTTTTGGTTGCCTGCAGCCCAAGAGGGGGCGGGGGCTTCAGCCTGGGCGGGCCAACCCCTACAAAACCCAGCCCGATCATCAGCATCACCCATGCACCGGATGCACAGGCTGCCGTCCGTACCTTCCTCGAGTTCTGGAAGAATGAGGACTATGCCTCCATGTATCAAATGCTGACCAAAGTCAGCCAAGATACGATCAACCAGGATGATTTCACCCAGCGCTATCAGGACACCCGCACCAATCTGAGCCTGAAAGACCTGGAATTTAAAATCCTGTCCACACTGACCAACCCATTCACTGCCGAAGTTGCCTATCACGTCACCTTTCACACCTTCTTAGTGGGGGATCTGCAACGCGACATGGTCGCCCGCCTGAGTCTGGAAAATGGCGCATGGCGCATCCAGTGGGAAGACAGCATGATCATGCCCGAACTCAAGGGCGGCAACCATCTGGCGATGGACTACCGCATCCCGGCGCGCGGCAACATCTACGATAACCAGGGCAACGCCATTGCCACCCAGACCGACGTGGTTGCTCTGGGCGTCGTCCCCGGCCAAATCGATCTGAAGAACGAGGGCAACCTGGTCGGCGAATTGAGCAGGCTGACCAATCTCACCCCCGGCACAATTTCCGATCTGTATGCCAGTGCGGCGCCCGATTGGTACGTACCGATCGGCGAAGTCACAGCCGAGGAGTTCAACCGCCGTTACAATTACTACACCAGCCTGGGCGGATTGGCAGCCACAAACTACACAGCCCGTTACTATAACGGCATCGCGCCGCAGTCCGTCGGCTACGTGATCGCGATTCCAAAGGAAAAACTGGACCAGTATCAACGCGAAGGTTACAGCGGTAATGAACGCGTTGGGTACAGCGGCATCGAAAAATGGGGTGAACAATACCTGGCGGGCAAGCGCGGCGGCGCGCTGTATGTGGTCAACCAGGATGGACAGATCGTTACCCTGCTGGCCTCCAGCGACCCGCAGCCGGCCGACTCTATCTACCTGACCCTCAACGATGATTTCCAACGGAATGTCCAGGATGCCATCTCCGGTTTTCGGGCTGCAGCGGTAGTGATCGAGCGCGATACCGGCCGCGTGCTGGCCATCGCCTCCACACCGGACTTCGATCCCAACTTCTTCCAGCCCGGCAACCCGAACAATATCGGCCTGACCGACCTGCTCAACAATCCCAACCGGCCGCTGGTCAATCGCGCCACACAGGGCGAGTACCCGCTCGGTTCGGTCTTCAAGATCATCACCTTCTCGGCTGCGCTGGAAAGCGGCACTTTTACGCCTCAATCGACCTATGACTGCCAGTACGACTTCAATGAACTGGTCTCGGCCGGCGGTCCCGTGTTGCACGACTGGACCTGGGACCACTGCCAGAATGAATTGCAGACGACGGGCGAGTGCAGGACCCAACCCAGCGGCCTGCTGACCCTGCCCGAAGGCCTGATGCGCTCCTGCAACCCGTGGTTCTGGCACATCGGTCTGACGCTCTACGAGCAGGGCTTCAAGACCGCCGTCAGCGATATGGCGCGAGCCTTCGGATTGGGTACCTCAACCGGGATCGATCAGGTCGAGGAGGCCAGCGGCAATATCGGTAACCCGCAAAGCGCCCTGGATGCCACCAACGAGGCCATCGGACAGAATCCGGTCCTGGTCACGCCCCTGCAGGTGGCGCGCTTCGTGGCAGCAGTCGGTAACGGCGGTACGCTCTATCGCCCACAAATGGTCCAGAAGATCGTGGATGTCAACGGCAATACCATTCAGAGCTTCAAGCCCGAAGCGGTGGGAACCCTGCCGCTCAAACCGGAGAACCTGAAGGTTTTACAGGATGCCATGATCAGCGTGGTGCAAAATCCACGCGGGACCGCCAACTATCGTCTGCGCGGGCTGAACATCCCAACCGCCGGCAAGACCGGCACCGCCGAATCCGGTGTGCCCGGCAGCCCGCACGCCTGGTATGCCGGTTACACCTACGCCAATATCGAGGGCGTACCGGATATCGCCGTCGCGGTGATCGTCGAGAACCAGGGCGAGGGCTCCGACTGGGCCGCGCCGATGTTCAAGCGCATCGTCGAATCGTACTTCTACGGCAAACCGCAGAGCCTGTACTGGTGGGAATCATCCTTTAGCGTGACCAAGACCCCCACGCCCTTCGGCGGCATCCCAACCGAGACACCCAAACCGTAAACACAGACAGTGACTGACGAACTGCAAAAAGGTTTGATCGTCCGGGCCCAATCTGGTTTCTTCACCGTAGAGACCGGCCAGGGCCCGGTCGTTTGTCAGCTGCGCGGTCGACTAAAGCAGGGACCGCGCACCGGCGACATTGCCGCCGTCGGCGACCGGGTACGCATCTCCGTCCTGCCGGATGGCAGCGGGGTCATTGATGAAATCGAAGAGCGGCAGCGCGCCATCGTGCGGCTTGATCCGCGCCCGCAGGGCGAATACCGTCAGGTCTTGCTGGCAAATCCCGATCAAGCCATTTTCGTCTTCGCCTGTGCTCAACCCGAACCGCACCTGCGCATGCTCGACCGCTTCCTGGTCATCGCCGAGAAGCAGGGCGTCCCGGTCTTGATCATCGCCAACAAAGTCGATCTGGCAGGTCAGGAAAAGGCGCAGGAATTGTTCGGGCCCTATCAAGAAATCGGCTATCCCGTGCTGTACACTTCTGCCAAGAAAAATATTGGCCTGGAGGAACTGCAAGCCAGCATGACCGGAAAACTCAGTGCGCTGGCCGGGCCAAGCGGTGTTGGAAAATCGAGCCTGCTGAATGCCATCCAGCCGGGGCTGGGGCTGGCGGTGCGCGAAGTCAGTGGCGCGATGAAAAAGGGCAAGCACACCACGGTGGTGCGCCAATTGATCCCCCTGCAGGCTGGCGGCTACGTAGCCGACACACCCGGCTGGAAATCCCTGGCTCTGTGGGACACCGAACCGGAGGAGTTGGATGGATACTTTCCTGAGCTGGCTCCCCTGGTAGCGCATTGCAAGTTCAACGACTGCACACACACCCATGAACCGGGCTGCGCCGTGCGCGAGGCCGTAGCACAGGGCAAGGTCAGTCCTGAGCGTTTCGATTCGTACCTGCGCCTGCGAGAGGCCGAGTCATGATCACCGAGAACTGGGGCATGCTGGGACACGCGTGGGCGGTGGATATGCTGCAACAGCACGTCGCCAACGGGACAATCCGCCACGCCTATCTGATCAGCGGACCTCCCGGCCTGGGCCGGCGAACTCTGGCATTGCGCCTGGCCCAGGCCTTGAACTGCACCCAGCCGCCTGCAGCGGGTCAACCCTGTGGAACCTGCCGCGACTGCCGCCAGATCGAAGCCATGCAGCATCCCGACCTGGCAGTCATCCAGGCCGAAAGCGAGGGCAGCGTCCTCAAAGTGGACCAGGTACGCGAGGTCCAGCACAGCCTGTCGCTCAAGCCATACCAGTCAAAATTTCGCGTGGCCCTGTTCCTGCGCTTCCAGGAGGCTAACGACAATGCCGCCAACGCCCTGCTCAAAACGCTCGAGGAGGCTCCCGCGCACGCGGTCCTGCTGTTGACCGCCGACAGCGCCGAGCAGCTGCTGCCGACCATCACTTCGCGCTGCGAAATCCTGCGCCTGCGTCCCCTGTCAACGGACCAGGTGGCAGCCTACCTGCAGGACCATGGCGCGAACCCGGACCAGGCCCGCCTGCTGGCGCATCTCTCCGGTGGCCGGCCGGGCTACGCGCGCCGCCTGCTCGCAGATCCATCGCTGCTCGAAAAGCGCCAGGAATATCTGGCCAGCCTCGGGACCATGCTGAGCGCCTCGCGCGCCGAAAAATTCGCTTACGCCGAAAAACTTGCCAGAGACAAGCAGGCCCTGCGCCAGGCGCTGCTGACCTGGCTGGCCTACTGGCGCGACGTCATGATCCGCAGCGCCCAAGCCGGAATCCCCATCGCCAATGCCGACCGGGCGGACGAAATCGAGGCTCTGGCTGGGCAGGTGGGATTGTCCCAGACGCGCCGCCTGGTGCAATCCCTGGAGGGGGCGCTCGCGCGGCTGGAGCAGAACGTCAACCCGCGCCTGCTGCTGGAAGTGCTGCTGCTGGACCTCCCGAAAGCTGCCTGACCCATGCCACCTGAAACTGTATAACCAGCAAACAACATGACGACCTACTTCATCACCGGCGGGCTGGGATTTCTCGGCCAATACCTCGTCCAGGCGCTGGCCGAGCATGACCCGGGAGCCGAACTGCGCGTGCTGGTGCGGACCCAGCGTCCGCTGTTCCTACCACTCGATTCGTTGGCAGGCTTGCGTTTCGTGCACGGAGACCTGTCCCGGCCCGAGTCGTTCGAGGCTGAACTTCAGGGGGTGGACACGGTGATTCATAATGCTGCGCTGGTCTCGTTCAAGAAAGCGGACGCGCAAGCGATCTATACATCCAACGTGGTCGGCACGCGCAACCTGATCACCGCCTGCCTGGATCGGAGCGTTCGTAATTTTATTTTCATCAGTTCCATCTCTGCCATCGCTGCTAACCCGCCGCAAAGCGCGGACGAGAGTATGCTGCCCGACCTGGAGCACAAGCGTTTGCATGACATGTACGGCTATAGTAAGCGGCTGAGCGAGATGGACCTGGAACGTATTGCAGACCGCATGCGGACGGTCACGCTCAACCCAAGCGTGATCCTGGGTCCCGGCTCGCGGCGCATCCAGGCAGTGGCACGTTTCGGGCGCTGGCTGCCCGTCATCCCGATGCTGCCGACCCTCAACAGCTTCGTGGACGTGCGTGACGTGGCCCAGGCAGTCGTGCTGGCCTTGACCAAAGGACGCAGCGGCCAACGCTACATCGTGACCAGTCACAACCTGGACATGCTCAGCTTCACCCGTATGACACTCGCCGCGCTGGGCAAGCACAGCGCAGTCGTACCTGTCTCCGGCGGCTGGGTTCGCCTGGGCGACGCACTGGTGCGCTTGCTGGACTGGCTGCACCTGAATCCGGGCTTGCGCCGCATCTCGGAGATCAACCTGGATAAGCAATACTCGAACCAGAAAGTGCGCCGTGAGCTGGGTTGGGAGCCCAAGTTTACGCTCGAACAATCCATCGCCGATTCGCTACCGGCCGGCAGGGCCTGAAGCTGCCCGGCAGCGAATTTTCGAAAAGCGCTTGACTCGCGCTGCCCGGAACTGTATAATCAGCGAAACAATTCCTCCGGGAGGAGTAGGCGGCCGGCAGACTGATAGAGAAGGAGTGGCCGCTGGCTGAAAGCCCCCACAGAACCCCTCCGCCGAATGTCGCCCGGAACGCTTGCCGAAGAAAAGCCGTTGGCTGAGTAGACCGCGCACGGGAGATCCCGTTACAGATCAGCCCGATGATGGTCGGGAACAGAGTGCACCGCATCCTGGGTAAGTTGCAGGACGGTGAAACGAGGTGGTACCGCGGAGCCTGTCTTCGTCCTCAATGGATGAAGGCTTTTTTGTTTAAGGAGGCGCCATGAGCGAACGCCAGGAGTTCTTCAAAGCTGCGGACGAAATGATGCAGCTTTACAACCAGGAGAAATATACCCAGGCGCTGGAGCTTGTAGACGGATTGGTCGTCGCCTATCCGGACAGAGTCGATCACACCGCTCTCTGGCGCATCTGCCTTCTCAGCCGCCTTGAGCGTTTTGATGAGGCGCTCCTGACCATGGCGCGGGCCCTGGAGACCGGCCTGTGGTGGGCCGAACCAGCCCTGCGGCAAGACTCTGATCTGGAACCCCTGCAGGGCTTGCCGGAATTCGAGCAAATGGTCAGCGTCTGCATCGCGCGCCACGCTGCAGCCCAGGCCAGGGGGGTGCCCAAGCTGCTGACCTTCGAACCGGACCCGCTGCCGACCGGTCCACTGCCGCTGCTGATCGCGCTGCACGGACGTTCCAGCAGCGCCGAGGAGGATGCCCCTTATTGGCAAGCGGTTACGCAGCTGGGCTGGCTGCTGGCCCTGCCGGGATCCTCGCAGCCAGGTTCGCCGACCAGCTATGTTTGGGATGACACCGAGAAGGCGCTGGCCGAAATCACGGCCCATTATGCTGCGCTGAAGGAAAAATATGCGCTCGACGAGCAGCGCGTGGTCGTGGCCGGCTTCTCACAGGGCGGCGCGCGCGCCATCCAATTGGCCTTGAGCGGACGAATCCCGGCGCGCGGCTTCATCTCCGTCGTCCCGGGCGGCCTGGATCAGGATGCGTTCCCATCGCTGGTTGAGTCGGCCCGGGGGCGGTCATTGCGCGGCTACCTGGTGACGGGCACATTGGACCAGCGCCAGGAACTGTTCCGCTTCATCCACCAGAGCATGAACGCTGCCGGGCTGCCCTGCCAGATGGAAGCGCATCCCGACCTGGCCCACGAATTCCCGCCGGATTTTGACTCTTCGCTGGAAAAAGCATTGCAATTCTTGTTTTCTCAGGAGGTAGCAGCATGACCAAACACACTTTACCCAAAGCCTACGATTTCAAAGCCACCGAATCGCGCATCTACGAGATGTGGGAGAAGGGCGGCTACTTCAAGCCGTGGAACGATCCGAATCAGCCGGATTTCGATCCTTCGGTGAAGCCCTTCGTGATCTCCATCCCGCCGCCCAACGTGACCGGAGAACTGCACCTGGGCCACGCCATGTTCGTCAGCATGGAAGACCTGATGATCCGCTACCAGCGCATGAAGGGCGTCCCAACCCTGTGGGTGCCCGGCTCGGACCACGCCGGGATCGCCACCCAGCTGATGGTGGAGCGCAACCTGCTCAGAACAGAAGAAGTAACCCGCGAGGAGCTGGGCCGCGAGGAGTTCGTGCGCCGCACCTGGGAATGGAAGAAGAAATACGGCAGCATGATCACCAACCAGATCCGCCGCCTGGGCGCTTCCTGCGACTGGGACCGCGAGCGCTTCACACTCGACGACGGCCTGTCCGTAGCCGTGCGCGAGGCCTTCGTGCACCTGTACGAGAAGGGCCTGATCTACCGCGGTCCGCGCCTGATCAACTGGTCGCCGGGCTTGAAGACCGCCGTCTCCGACCTGGAGGTGGAATACAGCGAGGAAGACGCCACGCTGTACTACTTCAAGTACATGCTCAAGGATTCGGAAGAATATATCCCCGTGGCAACCATCCGCCCGGAAACCATCCTGGGCGATACGGCCGTGGCCGTGCATCCGGAGGACGAGCGCTTCCAGAAATACATCGGCCAGCAAGTGATCGTACCCATGTTGGGGCGCGAGATCCCGGTCATCGCCGACGAATACGTCTCGCGCGAGTTCGGCACCGGCGCGCTGAAAGTAACTCCCGGCCACGACCCCAACGACTACGCCATCGCCGAGCGCCACAACCTGCCGATCATCTCCATGCTGGACAATGCCGCGCGCGTCAATGAGAACGGCGGCCCGTACGCCGGCCTGGACCGCTTCGAGGCGCGCAAGAAATTATGGGACGACATGAAGGCAGCCGGGCTGGTGCTCAAGACTGAGCCCTACCACACCACCATCCCGCGCTCGCAGCGCGGCGGCGAGATCATCGAGCCGATGATCTCGACCCAGTGGTTCGTGAAGATGGATTCACTGGCCGCGGCCGGGCTGGAGGCCGTGAAAGACGGGCGCATCAAGATCGTGCCGGAGCGCTTCGCCAAGGTCTACTACAACTGGCTGGAGAATATCCAGGACTGGTGCATCAGCCGCCAGTTATGGTGGGGGCACCGCATCCCGGTCTGGTATTGCGACGAGTGCGGCCAGCAGAGCGCGGCGCGCGAGGACCCCACCGCGTGCGCCCACTGCGGCTCGAGGGAGATCCATCAGGACCCCGACGTGCTCGACACCTGGTTCTCATCCGGCCTGTGGCCCTTCTCGACCCTCGGCTGGCCCGAAGAGACGCCCGATTACAAATACTTCTACCCGACCTCGATCATGGAGACCGGCTACGACATCCTGTTCTTCTGGGTGGCGCGCATGATCATGGACGGGCTGGAATTCACCGGGCAGGTGCCGTTCCACACCGTCTACCTGCACGGCCTGATCCGCGACGAGAACGGCAAGAAGATGAGCAAGACCTCCGGCAACGTGATCGACCCGCTGACCGTCATGGATGAACTCGGCACCGATGCGCTGCGCTTCACGCTGCTGGTCGGCGCGACACCCGGCAACGACATGAACCTGTCGCTCAAAAAAGTGGAAGCCAACCGCAACTTTGCCAACAAGGTCTGGAACGCGACCCGCTTCATCATCGCCGGGATCGACACGCTTCAAGCCGGATCATCTGCTGATCCGGCCTGGACCCTGGCCGATTCATGGATCTGGGCCCGGCTGCAGCAGTTGGTGCGCGATGTGGAGCGCCTGTTCCAGAACTTCCAGTACGGCGAGGCCGGGCGGCAGATCTACGACTTTTTCTGGAGTGACTTCGCCGACTGGTACCTGGAGATCGCCAAGCTGCAACTCAACCAGGGCGACGCGCGCGCCTTCTACACCGCCCAGACCCTGGCACGCGTGCTGGATACGTCCCTGCGCCTGCTGCACCCCTTCACACCCTTCGTGACCGAAGAGTTGTGGGGCCACCTGCGCCAGACCGTGCTTGACTCGCCGCTCAAGGATCTGGCCGCTGATTGGCCGGAAGCGCTGATCGTGGCCCCCTGGCCCGAGCCGCATGGGGAGGAAGGCTGGGAGGCCGGCAAGACAGCTGACTTTGCCTTGATCCAGGATGCCGTGCGCGCCATTCGCAATCTGCGTGCAGAGCAGAACGTACAGCCTGCCAGGCGCATCCCGGCTATTTTAGTCGGCGGCGACCAGTCCAACACTCTGCAGGAACAGTCTGCTGTCATAGCAGCCCTGGCCGGGCTCGACGAGCAAAACCTGGAATTTCACAAAACGCTGGCAGAAAAACCCGAGGGCAGCGTAGCGCTGGTGGTCGGTGCAGTGGAAATCTTCCTGCCGCTGGCCGGCATGGTCGATCTGGCCGAGGAGCAGGCTCGCCTGCAAAAGGAACTGGCCGAGGCCGAATCGCAGATCGCCCGCCTGGAAAAATTACTCTCCAGCGACTTTGCTACAAAGGCACCAGAGCAGGTCGTCCAGAAGGAACGCGAGAAACTGGCAGCCTTCCAGGAGACGGCCGAGAAGATCCGGGCCCAATTGCAGGGCTGACCGCAGCTGATCCGGCTGCAGCTGGGACCGATGTGCAGGCTGGGTTAATAACCCAGCCTGTCATTTTGAATCCGTGACAATTCCGGTCAAAACCAAGAGATTCGTCAATTGACGTACCCAGGCCGTTGCAGTACCTTATGCACGAGATCGTCGCGATAACTGAAACCCTTTACAGGAGCGTGTAACAATGGCAATGAAGATCAATGATGATTGCATTTCCTGCGGCGCTTGCGTCCCCGAATGCCCGACCGAATCGATCAGCGAAGGTGACACCATTTACGTCATCAACACGGCGACCTGCGTGGAGTGCGAAGGCCACAACGACTCGCCGCAGTGTGTGGCGGTCTGCCCGGTGGAATGCATCGTCCAGGCCTAAGCGCAAGATACGCAGCATTGGGGCAGGATATCCTGCCCCTTTCTGTTTGATTTGACAGGCCCACCCTGGAAAGTTATAATACAGTCAATTAAATAACCTACCTTCGGGGCAGGGTGACACCTGCAGCGCACCGCTCTCCTGAGCAAGTGCAATGCAAGTGAATTCCCGATCGGTGGTACAGCCCACGAGTGCTGAGAGCAATCGCAGCACAGGATGCGGTGGCATTCCGCAGCCGACGGTTATAGTCCGGATAGAAGAAGGTAAACAGCAGACCTATGAGGGTCTGGCCTGTCGTGTGCCCCGAAAACAGAATTGTTTTCGGGATTTTTTTCAACAGGCCGGATTCCGGATTGAGCGCCTCGCAGCCTCAGACCTGGCCTGTTGCCTCGCCCCGCAGGTAATACCCTGCGAGGGCTTTTTATTCCCGCAGAACCGACGAAACTGTTCATGGACTCAAAAAAATTACGCCATCTCGAGACTTCCAACCAACATGGCCACCATTACAGCCGTTTCTGGCTGGGAATGGTCTCGGCAGGCGTCGGGCTGCTGGCCTGGTGGCTGGTTACGCGGACTGCGGACCTGCCGTCCTTCATCCTGCCCTCGCCCGGACAGGTCTGGTCGCGTTTTCTGCGAGCATTGCTTGACGGCAGCCTGCTGGTCAACACCGGTGTGACGCTGCTCGAGATCCTGCTGGGATTGTTCTCTGGCGCGATCTGCGCCACGGCCATCGGCTACCTGATCGCCAAATCGCGGGCCTTTGACCGGTTGGTCTCGCCTTATCTGGTCGCCAGCCAGGCAGTGCCCATCGTGGCTATCGCTCCGCTGCTGGTGATCTGGTTCGGACCGGGCATGTTCTCCAAGGTGCTGATCTGCGCCTTGATCGTCTTTTTCCCCGTGCTGATCAACACCGTGGTCGGCCTGCGCGCCGTCCCGCCCGCACTGCACGACCTGATGCGCTCGCTGCGCGCCACACGCGCGCAGATTCTTTGGGACCTAGAGATCCCGGCCGCGCTGCCGGTCTTCCTGGGCGGGCTGCGCATCGGCGCCACGCTCTCGGTCATCGGGGCGGTAGTCGGTGAGTTCGTCGGCGCGGACCGCGGCCTGGGCTTTTTGATCAACATCGGGCGCGGGCAGTACGACACGGCCCTGGTGTTCGTGGCGGTCTTCACCCTGGTGGCGGTCGCCCTGGCTTTGTACGGAATCGTCGCCTGGCTGGAAGCCCGTCTGCTGGCCTGGCAGGAAACTCCTGAAAATTGATCTATGGAGAGAAAATGTTCAAGAAACTGATTTTTGTCAGCCTGCTTTCGACCCTGCTGCTATCAGCCTGCACGACAGTCAGCGCGAGCCCGACTCCAATGCAAATGACCCACATCCGCCTGCCGCTGGGTTACATCCCCAACATCCAGTTCGCGCCGCTGTACGTGGCCGTCGATAAGGGCTACTTCCATGAGGCGGGCATCGAAGTCGATTTCGATTACTCGCTCGAGACGGACGCCGTCTCGCTGGTCGGGGCGGACAACCTGCAATTTGCGATCGTCTCAGGCGAGCAGGTCTTGCTGGCGCGCGCCCAGGGCCTACCGGTCGTCTACGTCGGCGCCTGGTACCAGCAGTATCCGGTGGCGGTGGTCTCAAAAGTCGACCAGAATATCCGCACACCAGCCGACCTGATGGGTAAAAAAATCGGTCTGCCGGGTCTGTACGGGGCCAACTACATCGGCCTGGACGCGCTGCTTTATGCAGCCGACCTGAAGGAATCGGACGTCACGCTCGACTCGATCGGCTATAACCAGGTTCAGGCGCTGGCCGCAGACAAGGACCAGGCGGTCTCGGTCTATACCACCAATGAGCCGGTGCAATTGAAAGCACAGGGCTATCAATTAAACGAGATCCGCGTCGCCGATTACGTGCAGCTGGCCTCCAACGGCCTGATCACTAACGAGAAGACCATCACTGAAAACCCTGGCCTGGTGCGCCGCATGCTCAGCGCCCTGCTAAAAGGACTGGCCGACACGATCGCCAATCCGGACGAGGCTTACCAGATCAGCGGCAAGTACGTGCCCAACCTGGCCGAAGCCGACCAGGCCGTCCAGAAGGAAGTACTGGCACGCTCGATCGAGCTGTGGAAGGCGGACCGGCTGGGTTATTCCAATCCGCAAGCCTGGCAGAATATGCAGGATGTGTTGCTGAAAATGGGTCTGCTGCACCAGCCGCTGGACGTCAACCAGGCCTTCAGCAACGATTTCCTGCCCTGAGATTATTGATGTCAAAAGTGCGAAGCGAACCGATCCTGACCGTCCGCAACCTGAGCGCCGTTTTCCCGGACAATAACGGCGGCCTGCACGCCCTGCGCAGCGTTTCCTTCGAGGTCTGCCCGCAGGAGTTCGTCTGTGTGCTGGGACCGTCGGGCAGCGGCAAGAGCACCCTGCTGCGCATCCTGGCGGACTTGCTGCCACCCACGGCGGGACGGGTCGAATTCGCCGGGGGACAGCCTCCGCGGATTGGGATGGTCTTTCAACAGGCCAATATGATGCCCTGGCGCAGCGCCATCGAGAACATCACTTTGCCGCTTGAATTGGCTGGCATCCGCAATGAGGACGCACACAGCCGGGCCCAGGAACTGATCGACCTGGTCGGCCTGCAGGGTTTCGAGGACAACTGGCCGCGCGACCTGTCCGGCGGGATGGCGCAGCGCGTCGCCATCGCCCGCGCCTTGATCCACGACCCGGACATCCTGCTGCTGGACGAGCCCTTCGGCTCGCTCGACGCCCTGACCCGCGAGCGCATGTGGTCAGAGTTGTCGCGCATCTGGCAGACGCACCAAAAAACGGTCATCATGGTGACGCACTCGATCAGCGAAGCGCTCTTCCTGGCCGACCGCGTGCTGGTGCTGACGGCCCGGCCGGGGAGCATCAAACTCGACCTGGCAGTGGACCTGCCCCGTCCGCGCATGGACGAGATGCGCTACACGGCCCATTTCGGGAAGCTGGCGCGGCAGCTGAAAGAGGCGATCGGGTAATTAAATTAGGAGGGATTCGCCTTTGTCATTCGGGGTTTTATAACTTTTGTCACTATGCATATAACTGAAATTGGGTAATATTAGTACGAAACGGCGGTGTGTTATTAATCGGTTAGGAGCAAATGATGATATCTACAAAATCTACAGCCGCCTGGGCGGAAGTGGATGAAAATGGACGGCTGATTGTGCCTCCGGAAGTGGCGGCACAATTTGGGTTGCATCCTGGCGCAAAGGTGCGTCTTGACGAAGGCCATAATTTAATTCGTATACACCGCCCGGTCACTCAACTTACCAAGGTCTACATCGAGCCAACCGTTGAATGCAATTTGGACTGTATCACCTGCTTTCGCAATGCCTGGGACCAGCCTGCCGGACGCATGACCGAAAAAACCTTCGAGCACCTTCTGGCGGAACTGAAGGAACTATCTCCGCTACCAAGCGTCTACTTTGGCGGAATCGGGGAACCCCTGTTTCATCCCAAGACGATCGAATGGATCGCGCGCGTCAAGCAACTGGGTGTAAAAGTCGAACTCATCACCAACGGAACCATCCTCAACGAAAAGATAGCCCGCCGGCTAATTGATGCGGGACTGGATGTGCTCTGGGTGTCCATTGACGGCGCTTCTCCGGAAACTTATGCCGATGTACGCTTGGGCGCGGAATTACCAGGCATCCTAAAGAACCTGAGACGCTTTGCAAAAATGCGCAAAGCCAGCCATTTTCCCACGCCGGAGATTGGCATCGCCTTTGTAGCCATGAAGCGCAACATAGCCGACTTGCCCAAGGTGATCCAATTGGGAAAGTCGGTCAAGGCTCAATATTTTTCTGTCAGTAATCTTCAGCCGGCCACGGAAGATATGCAGGCCGATCGCCTATATCTGCAAACCATGCACAACATAGCCTACCTGCAAGCGCCTCACCTGCCGCAACTGAGCCTGCCTAAAATGGACTTTAATGAAATTACCACCCAGGCCCTTTTTAAAACCTTCAACAGCCAGTTGAACATCAGCTTCGCGGGCAACAATTGGGGTGGGGCCAATGACACCTGTAATTTCGTAGAGAGTGGAACCATGTCCATCGCATGGAATGGGGATGTCAGTCCTTGCTGGCCGTTGATGCACACGCACACCAGTTACCTGCATGGCAAACCGCGCATCTCAAAAAAGCACGTCATAGGGAACGTGGCCGAGCATTCCATTGCGGACCTGTGGCTGGATCCCGATTACGTAGCCTATCGCGAACGACTGCACAACTTCGTCTTCGCACCTTGCAGTTTCTGTGGAGGCTGTGACCTTTCTGAAAGCAATGAAGAAGACTGCATCGGCAATACGACTTTCCCTGTCTGCGGTGGATGTCTGTGGGCGCAAGGCATTATCCAATGTCCGTAATATTGCGGTAGGAGCGATCCGCTCCAGTCTAACCTTGATACTTTGGCGTGAAGGGGCCTGGCCTCCCTTTGCCGCAGTGTGGCCATCAAGGGTTGCTCTTTTTTTAAATTTGGTATACCTTTATGTGTAGAGTAGGAGAGCTTTATGAAGGTAAACTTCTATGCCACTTTGCGCGCCATCGTCGGACAAAAGACAGTTGAGATTGAGACGCTCCCCGGTATGACTGCTCAGCAAATCGTCGAGAAGCTGGTCAGCGTTTATCCCGCCCTTCGTCCCGAATTATTGGATCAGAACAATCATTTTCAAGATCACATGAAATTTTTTATCAACGGCCGCGAAGCAATCTACATGGAAGATAAAATGAATACGGTCATCCACCCGGATGATAAAGTAGATATCTTCCCGCCCGTTGGCGGCGGTTAATGCAGACTTTTGTCCGCGAGATTCGCGGTATTCCTTATTTTCTACTCAAAGAATATTTGCAGGAACTTGGCGGCTCTCTCGGGGGCGAAAATATCGTCCGCGGCGACGGCTGGACGGTGACGCTTGAGCGCATGGAACCCTTCCGTCTTGGTTCGCTCGAGGTCGGTCAAACCCGTCTGACCATGGAACTCGACGATCTGGTCGCCAAAGAATTCATCAAGCGCTTCGACCAAAAAACGTTCAGGGCAGGAGCCTAGGTTGCATTTTTAATTTCGATCTGCCCCATAAATAAAAAGGTGGCGTGCCTGAACAGCACGCCACCTTTTCTGTTTACTTATTCTACGGATTGCTGGTTCTACGCGATTTCCAGCTCCTTCAACTTCGCCTCGGGAACAACGCCGTTTTCCCAGCCGCGGGCCTTGTAGTAATCCGCGAGCATCAGATTAATCTCGCTGACCTGGCCCTCTGAGCCCGGCATGGTTGAGGGTTCATCGGTGAAGCGCTTGGGCAGATAGTCACTTCCCTCACGGAACCCGTTCATGTTGTTGTACAGGCGCTCCAGGTTATAGATACGCTCGCCGGTCTTAAGCACATCCTCTGACGTAAACGGGACGCCTACCATGGCAGAATACTGCGCGGCATATTCGTCGGTCCCCATCGCAAACGCGCTAAACTTGCACAGGTCCATACTATCGGAGAAGGCGTGAATATCCTGGAAGATTTTGACCAATTCACCTTTGCCCTTCCACTCGAGCGGATCTGTCTTGAGTGTGCCAAATGGCATGACGCCCAATTCAGACGCGGGCGTGTAAGCGCGCAGGTGACAGGCACCGCGATTGCTCGTGGCATATCCCAAGCCGATGCCTTTGATACCGCGCGGATCGTAAGCCGGGATGCCCTGACCTTTGACCGTCATCGCCAGTTCGGGATGGCCAAAGTGTTCGGCCGTAGGGTTGGCCCCTTCGGCCATAATGTCACCGAGGCCTTCGCGCTTGGCAATCATTTCGACTGCCTTGGTCATTCCGTCGGCATCACCCCATTTTAGTTTCCCATCACCATTGGTATAGCCCTTTTCGCTGGCTTCCATCCAGATCGAGAGCGGATGGCCGATCTCAATGGCATCCACGCCGAAATCGTTGCACAGGTCAATCATCTTGGCTACCAGACGGGCATCATTATTGCCGCAGTTCGCACCCACCGACCAGGCCGGTTCGTACTCGACCGACTCCATATGCAGGCCCTTGTACGGCCCATCCTTCACTTCGACTTCCTTCTTGCAGGCCACCGGGCAGGCATGACAGGTTGGGTCATTAACCAGCAAATTTTCCTTGACGTATTCGCCGCTGATCTTCTCGGCATTTTCACCGAAAGAGGTCAGCATACTGTTTTTGGTTGGCAAACCGCCAATACTGCTGGTGATGTTCATCAGCACGTTGGTGCCATAAACCGAGAGGCCACCTTTACGCGGGCTGGTGATGTTCTCAGGCGCCATAATAACTTTCAAGGCGCGATCGTGAGCGGGCTTCCACGCCTCGCGGTCATCGGCTTTAACGATCTTTTTCACGGCCTTGATCACGATAGCCTTAAGATTCTTCGAGCCACCGACGCAACCGGTACCGCCGCGTCCGCTGGCGCGATCGTCTTCGTTTATCCAACAGGCAAACTTAACCTGTTTTTCGCCGGCCGGACCGATGGTGATGACCGTCAGGTCTTTTTCGCCATATTTGTTCTTGAAGAACTTAACTGTTTCATGGACCGTCTTCCCCCAAACTTCTGCTGCATCCAGAATTTCAAATTCTCCATCGTGGATGTACACATAGACTGGCTTTTTGGCCTTTCCTTTGAAAATCAGGCCATCGTAACCAGCCCAGCGCAAACGGGCGGCCGACCAGCCGCCATGATGGCTGTCGGTTATGGTTCCTGTCAGAGGTGATTTGGTCACGACTGCCATGCGCCCGCTCATGTTGGCTTCCGAGCCGGTCAGGGGTCCATTCATAAAGCACAGAATGTTATCGGGGGAAAGTGGGTCCACTTTTGGACCGTTGTCGAAAACAAATTTCACGCCCAAACCACGAGCCCCAATATATTTGCGAGCGTCGTCCTCGGGGATGGGTTTGAACTCGACTTTGCCTGCCGTCAGGTCAACCCACGCAAGTTTGTTAGCATAACCGCCAAGTTTCATAAGAATGCTCCTCTCTTTATATAGCAATACAAGCCCCTAATTCCAGTTGCCTTTAATCATAGTAGCACTTTGAAGAATCAAAGTCAATATTTTAGTGTTCATTTCTTGTAAACAGCATTTCGATCCATCAAAATCTGCGAACCGTCCGGGAACGGGCTTGGCAGGAAATAGCCTAACGCACCTGCAGCGAGTCCAGCAATTTTTTCGTGGCTGCCGCAACCTCCCCCACCGCAGCGTTGAACGTTGCCTGGTTGGCGTGCGATGGTTTGCGATAGCCGCTGACCTTGCGCACGAACTGCAAGGCGGCCTCGGCAATCTCCTCGTTCGTGGCCGGTCGGTCGGGAAAACGTAGAGGCTTGATACTGCGACACATACTATCCTCCTACAACCACAACGACCCGCTGAAGCGGGTCGTTGTGGTTGTTAGTCGTCCAAAGTCGAGAGATCGCCTTCCGGCAAACCCAGCGCGCGGGCGCGCAGCACGCGTCGCATAATCTTACCCGAGCGCGTCTTGGGCAGCTTGTCCATGAATTGAATTTCATCCGGCCGGGCAATTGGTCCCATATGTTGGGCCACGTACTGGCGCAACTCCTCCGCCAGATCATCCGAGGGGGCAATGCCTGTCCGCAGGATAACAAAGCAATGGATAGCCTGTCCTTTGACTTCATGCGGCAGGCCGATCGCCGCTGCCTCCGCCACAGCCGGGTGCCCGACCAGCGCCGACTCGACTTCCGCTGTTCCCAGGCGGTGACCGGAAACCTTGATCACATCATCCACACGCCCAATGATCCAGTAGTAACCGTCCTTGTCGCGTTTGGCCGAATCGCCGGTCAGGTACTTACCGGGATACTTGCTCCAGTACTGCTTGACGTAGCGTTCATCGTCCCCATAAATCGTACGCAGCATGGAAGGCCAGGGGTTTTTCAGGACCAGGTAGCCCTCCTGATCGTCCGCGACGGGGCGGCCATCGTCGTCCAGGATCTCGGCCTCCTGACCGAAGAAAGGTCGGGTACCGGACCCCGGTTTGAGGGGCACGACCGGTGTTGGCGTGATCATGAACATGCCGGTCTCCGTCTGCCACCAGGTATCCATGATCGGGCAGCGCTCCTTGCCGATCACGCGGTAATACCACTTCCAGGCTTCGGGGTTGATCGGTTCCCCGACCGAACCAAGCAAGCGCAGGGAGGAGAGATCGTGCTTGTTGGGCCAGGCTTCCCCGAAGCGCATCAAGCCGCGGATCGCGGTCGGGGCGGTGTAGAATATCGTGATCCCGAAGCGCTCGATCAACTGCCACCAGCGATTGGGGTAGGGGTAAGTTGGTCCACCTTCGAACATGAACGCCGTCGCGCCATTCAGCAACGGGCCATAGACGATGTACGAGTGGCCAGTGATCCAACCGGGATCGGCGGCACACCAGAAGCGGTCTTCATCTTTGATGTCAAAGACATATTTGAGTGTGGTATAGATGCCCACCATGTACCCGCCATGGGTGTGCAGGATGGCCTTGGGTTTACCGGTCGAGCCGGAGGTATATAGGATGAAGAGCGGATCCTCGGCATCCATCACCTCTGTAGTGCACTTTCCATTGGCGATCGGCAGGGCGCACAAGTCGTGATACCAGTGATCGCGGCCCGGCTCCATCGGGACTTCGTGGCCGGTGCGTTTGACGACGATCACGTTCTCGACCGTCGGGCAGTGCCTGACGGCCTCATCCGTAATCCGCTTGAGCTCGACCAGCTTCCCGTTCTGGTAACTGCCGTCGCAGGTGATCACCAGTTTTGAGGTGCTGTCGGCAATGCGGTCTTTTAAAGCATCGGTGGAGAATCCACCGAAGACCACCGAATGGATCGCACCAATTTTGGCGCAGGCCAGCATGGCAAACACGATTTCCGGGATGCGCCCCATATAAATCGTCACCCGTTCGCCTTTTTCCACCCCCATGGCTTTGATAATGTTGGCCATGCGGCAGACTTCACGATTGAGAGCGTAGTAAGAGAAAGTCCGCTCCAGCTTGCCGTCCTCGCTCTCCCAGATCAAGGCCAGTTTGTTCTTGCGACTGGTCTTGAGGTGGCGGTCGATACAGTTGTAAGCGATATTGACTTTGCCCCCCACAAACCATTTAAAGAAGGGTTTGTTCGAATCGTCCAGAACTTTATCCCATTTCCCAAACCATTCCAGTTCTTCGGCTTGATCGCCCCAGAAACCTTGCAGGTCCTCGAGCGCATAACTGGCAATTTTATTCCAATCTTTGGCATTTGCCCCTTCAACAACTTCCTGAGAGGGATAATAGACATCCCCCTCAAGTTTAGGCTTTTGACTGCTCATCTGACTCCTCCTGGCGATGGGATTTATTAGCAGAACACTAAAACGGGATGCTGGATGCTAATATTTTGCTTTTTATTATATCCCCACAAATACTATCTGGATTGCCGATTTATAAAAATTTACGCCGACCCGCCTCACTCCAAATCCTGATGTGGCGGGTTTCGATCCGGCAGCACCAGCGGCCCATCCTGGAACGGGTGCGGGACGACCTGCACCGGCCAGCCATAGGCCTGCGAGATCAGATCCGGAAGCAGGACCTGTTGAGGCGAGCCCAGGGCCTTGATCTGGCCCTCCACCAGCAGCGCCACGCGGTCCGCGCAGCGCGCAGCCAGGTTGAGATCGTGCATGGCAATCAAGACCGCCAGGCGGTCGTCTTTGGCGAGCTGGCGCACCAGGTCCAGCAGGCTGACCTGGTATTGCAAATCCAGGTGGGCGGTGGGTTCATCCAGTAAGAGGATCGGGGTGGACTGGCACAAGGCGCGCGCCAGCAGCACGCGCTGCTGCTCGCCGCCAGAGAGTTCGCCCACGCGGCGTTCGGCCAGGTTGAGCGCGTCCGCCCGCTCCAGCGCGCGCCGGGCCAACTCTTCGTCTCGCTGGGAGATCTGCCCGAGAAAGTTCAGGTAGGGCGTGCGGCCGAGCAGGACCGTCTCCCAGACGGTGAAGGCCGGCGGCAGGGTCGACACCTGCGGGACGACCGCCAGGTAGCGCGCGCGCTGCATCGGCGAGAGCGAGGCGAAGTCATCGCCGTTCGTGCGGACCTGCCCGCCAGTAACCGGGATGACCCCGCTGATGGCGCGGATCAGCGTCGATTTGCCCGCGCCGTTGGGTCCGATCAGGGCGACCACTTCCCCGGATCCTACCTGCAGTGAAACCTCGTGCAGCACCTGGCGCTGGCCGTAAGCGGCGGAAAGCGATTCAATCTTCAGCATCGCACCCTACCAGTAGCCCTGATTCTTGGCCCGCCGCAGCACCCACAGGAAGAACGGCGCGCCGGTCAGGGCGGTGACGATCCCGACCGGGATCTCCTGGGGCGCCAGGACTACGCGGGCAAAGACGTCCATCACCAGCAGAGCGCCGGCCCCACCCAGAATGCTTAAGGGCAGCAGGCGGCGGTAGTCCGCGCCCCACCACAGGCGCAGGATGTGCGGCACGATCAACCCGATGAAGCCGATGATGCCGGAGAAGGCAACGGCGGCGGCAGTCGCCAGGGAGGCAGCCAGCAGCACCAGCGCCTTGGCGCGCGAGATGTTCAAGCCCATTTGCTGAGCCTGCTCGTCGCCGAATTGCAGCAGGTTGAGCGCGTGCCCGCTGAAGACCAGGATGCCCAACCCAAGGATCAAGTACGGGAGCAGGCTGAGCACGGCCAGCCAGCCGCTCTGGCTGGCGCCGCCCAGCAACCAGCCCAGGGCGCGCCGCACCTCGCCGGTCGAGCGCAGCATCAAAAAGGAGGTCAGGGAGGTGGCAAAAGACGAGAAGGCCACGCCGGCCAGGATCAAATTGGTGGTCGGGACGCTATTTCCCACCCGCGCCAGGGCATAGACGATCAGCACCGTCAGCAGGGCGGCTACAAAAGCTGCCAGCGGGATGGCCATCAATCCCCAGAACGAATACGGCCATTTGATGCTCATGGCGATCACCGCCCCCAGACCGGCCCCGGAGGCCACACCGATCAGGTAGGGGTCGGCCAGTGGGTTGCGGAACAATCCCTGGTAGGCGGTACCGCTGCCGCCCAGCGCCGCACCAGTCAGAGCGATCAACAGGGTGCGCGGCAGGCGGATCTTCCAGACAATGAAGGCGAAGGTCTCGAGCTGCGCTGGCAGGCGCTTGAGCAGTGCGCCCTTGAGGATGCCCCACAAGTCTTGCGGGGGAATCCAGACCGAGCCGATGGCCAGCGAAAGCAGGACGGCCAGGGCCAGGAACAGCAGGGTCCACAAGTAGGGTCGGCGCATAGAATATCCAGTTAGGCTGGTGGCTTACTTGAAGGCATCCGGATGCAATAACTTCGCCAATTGTTCCAGGCCGTCCACCAGACGCGGGCCGGGACGGCTGACCAGGTTGTCGTCGAAGGGATAGATCCGGTCTTGCTGCACGGCCTGCAACGCCTGCCAGCCGGGACGCCCCTTGACCGATTCGGGCGTGGTGCCGAAGAGCGAATCGCCCAGGATGATCATGTCGGGATTGTAGACCACCAGCTGCTCCAGGCTGATCGGCGCCCAGGCGCTGTCCAGATTAGCGCCAACATTGAATCCACCGGCGCGCTCGATCAACAGGGTAACGAAGGTACCGGGGCCGGCTGTATACGGTTTGCCCGGATCGGTCGAATCGAGCTCGTAGAAGACACTCGGGCGGGAGCTCAGCGGGGCGACCTTCTGGTCCACAGCGGCCACGCGTGCTTTGAGCGATTCGATCAAGGTTACCGCCTGGGTTTCGTGACCGGTCAGTTGGGCGACGGTCAGCAGGTTGGCGTACATTTCCTCCAGCGTGGTCGGGTTGGGCAGGTAAAAGACCGTCAGGCCCAGGTCTTCGAGCGACTTGACCAGTTCGGGCGAATTGAGGCCGGAGGCCAGGACCAGGTCAGGCCCCAGGGCTGTGATGGCCTCCAGGCTGTACTGGCCCATCGAGCCGCCGATCGAGGCTACAGATTTTGCTTCTTCTGGATAATCGGAAAATTCGTCGCGGCCGACCACCTGCGCTCCGGCGCCGACCGCGAACAGGATCTCAGTGTTGGAGGGCGCCAGCGAGACCACGCGCTGGGCCGGGCTCGCCAGGGTCACCTCGCGGCCCAGGCCATCGGTCAGGACGATCGGTGCAATGGCTGTGGTTGGGGCAGCAGCTGCAGTCGCGGCTGCTGTAGGGGGAATTTGCGTCGGTATGGAAGTCGGCTGTGGCGTGGGCAGAGCCGAGCCGCAGGCCGTCAGGAGAAGGGTCAAAGTCAAACAGGCTATCAACAACTTACGAAACATGCGAATCTCCTCAATTTGATTTTAAATTCGGGCAAGCAAAATCCCCTGTCGCAGTGACAGGGGAGGTAAGGAGAGCCAGTCCAGACAGGCGTTCCCACCTCCGTTCCGCGAGAGTGTGGAGAACTGACCAAGGCGGGCGACCTGACTTGTTAGCCGAGTGCTAACTTACAGTTGCGGGACAGTGTCGGACTTTCACCGACTTCGCCATTGAGCCTTCCCATCCGGGGGTCAAGGCACCTTAATCAAGTTTTCTCAGATCATTTTATACCCCAGTGGGAGAAACGTCAATGTGCGGCTGCCGCGCGCGGAGATAAGTCAAGAGAGCCAGCACGAGAACAGAAAAAATCAGCGCGTAATTTCCCTGGCGGCCATACAACAAAAAGGCGATTTCCGGGAAGAAATATGAGGCCGCTAACCAAAGCCACTCGAAACGGGATGAAGCCCGTTCGGCAAGCAGGAATATCGGAACAATCAGGAGGCTGAAATCGTAGTTGTACAGATAGGGACTGGCAATGAAGGTCGCTATCAGGGAGGCAGCCAGGAACAGATTTGGAAATGTCCACACAGGCGGCCGAATGAGCGCCAGGGCAATCAAGATGCCGCCGAGCAATACCCCGCTGATTTCGCTGGCAAGGACGAGACTGGATTGGCCCGTTGTCAATCTTGTCAACCAGATCGCGATACTGACACATTCAGAACAAGTGTTGATGTGTCCCAGCTTGCGATAGTTCAAGAGTGAATCAAGATAATGAATTGGCCAGCTGGCATCAGCCAGAAAGCCGATCAAAAAGAGCATTATTCCAGCGACAAAAGCAAACGCAATCGCGCGCCGCCCGAATGCATCCCGCCTCCAAACCAGGTGAATTAAACTTGCCAGCAAAATCAGAACGCCGATATGCGGCTTGAATGTCAAGAGCGAAATTCCAATCGCGGACAGTAAGGCGTTTTCTTTTTTTATGGCATAGATCAACAAAGATGTGCCCAATAGGACGGGGAAATCGTATTGCCCTATGGCAAGCGTTCCGAGAACCGGGGCAAAAACGAGCACGGCCGGAAAGGCCAGCAGCCTGCGGCGCAGCGACCAGGCCGCTGTCAGGAACCAGACCGAGAGGAATAATAAGAGCAGGTTGATCTCAAACCACAAAGTTGCAGCAGCGTTTATTGAAAGGTAACCAAGGTAAAAAGTGCTCAATGAGAGCCAGGGCGGATAAGCAAATTGGGGAATGGTTACATTCTCCGGGGAATTCCCATTTTCTTCAGAAATCATCCGGATTTTATCTTCGTGGTTATACACATCAATTCCACGCGTGAAACCCTGATCGGTGTAATAAAGTACTTGAAAATCAGAATTGGTTGCAAGCGAAGTCGGAATGTTCAATGCAACTGGCAACATCAAGGCCAGTACAACGGAGATCAGGACGAGCCTGAAAATGGTACGTTTCATGCTTCTGCCTTGTGTGCCAGCGCCCTGATTAATCCGCGCAGGACGAAGACATGGAAGGGCGACAAAACATACCAGTATAAAAACCCTGGCATGCCCCGCGGTGCAAAGAAGCCGGTCTGGGTGAGCAGCGTATCCCCGTCCTCCTGAGGGACGACGCGCCATTCCATCCAGCCATCACCGGGCGCTTTAAGCTCAGAATACAGGCGCAGCATATGCCCCGGCTGGAGAACCTCGACGCGGTAAAAGTCAAGGGTGTCCCCGCTCCTGAGAGCCTGCGGGGCGGAACGCCCCCGCAAGCCGGGCCCGCCGACCAGACGGTCGATCCAACCCCGCAGCTTCCACAGCCAGCCTGCGACCAGCCAGCCGTTCGCTCCTCCCAGGCTGGTCAGTGTTCGATAGATTGCTTCCGGCGGGGCGTCCACCAGGATGCGGCGGTGATCGACGAAAAATCCCTCATGTTTGAGCGCGGTGACCGGCAAGGCGTCGTCCGTCCAGACATGTTCGATCTCCTCGGGCGAGAGCTGGCTCAAAGCGTAAGTTACCGCTGTTTCGTAACCTGTCGGCTGGATGTGCGGAAAGACCCGCCGGGCATCATCGACACGGACCAGGCTGTCGCACTTGAGTCCTTCGATCAGCGGACGGGCAATTGTCAGCGGGACGGGGGTCAACTTGTCCACACCCCAGGCCATCAGTTCCAAGGGCAGGAACGGGATGGTGATCAGTCCGCGCCACAAGCCGCGCAGGCGGGCATAGCGCAGCATGGTCTCGGCATAGGTCATCACATCCTGGCCGCCAATTTCGTAGATGCCGCCGCGGCTAGCGGTCACATCCAAAGCGGAAAGCAGGTAGTCGAGGACATTGCGCGCGTCGATCGGCTGGGTGCGGTGCCGGAGCCAGCGCGGCCCGACGACGATGGGGAATTGCTCGGTGATAAATCGGATCATCTCGAACGAAATGCTGCCCGGCCCAACGATCACCCCGGCCCGAAATTCGGTGACCGGCACGGGTCCTTCGCGCAAAGCCTGGCCGGTCTCGATGCGTGAACGAATGTGCGGTGCAATCGGTGCCCGTGGGTCGGCCAAGCCGCCCAGATAAATGATTTGATCGATCCCGGCCTGCGCTGCAGCACGGGCAAAATTGCGCGCGCCCTGCAAATCCCGGCGGGTGTAATTACGCCCGCTGGACATGTTGTGGATCAGATAATAAGCTGCCCTGACATCCTGCATGACCGGCGGCAGGGTCTCAGGCAGGGTCACATCGCCGGCGACGACCTCGACCCGGGAATACCAGGTCCGCCCGTGCAGGCGCCGTGGATCGCGCGCCATGCAGCGCACGCGGTACCCCTTTTGGAGTAGTTGAGGAATGAGCCGTCCAGCAATGTAGCCGGTCGCTCCGGTGACCAGAATCAGATGATTGTCCACAGAACCTCTAAAAAAATAACCTCAGGCAGCCTCGGAAATTTGATGGGCCCGTTCGGCGATCTTGCGCGTCAGGCCATCGAAGATGAATTTATGGAAAGGCCACATGGCATACCAGTACAGGAAGCCGAACAACCCGTGAGTCGCAAAGAAGGCCGAGGTGGTCAACAGTGTTTTTCCATCCTTCTGGGGGGCGGATTGGAATTCCAACCAGGCGTTACCTGGCAGTTTCATCTCCGCCCGCAGCCGCATGCAGCGTTGGGGCGTGACCGCCTCGACTCTCCAGAAATCGAGCGATTCGCCAACCCAGATCTCGTCCGGGTCACGGCGGCCGCGGCGCAACCCAACCCCGCCGACGATCTTGTCCAGCCAGCCGCGGATGGCCCAGGCCCAGTCCATGTAGAGCCAACCGCGCTCGCCGCCGACTCCGCTGTAGGCGCGAAAAACCGTCTCGGCCGGAAGATCGACCAACAGCTGGCGGCGTTCGATCATCATCCCATCTTCGATGATGAAATGATAAGGTTTGATATCGCCAGCGGTGGTTACCAGCGCATCGGACCAGGAAGTCTTCACATCTCCATGCTCGACCCGTCCCAACGCCAGGCTGACAGCAGTCTTAAATTCGATCGGCTCGATCTTGGGAAAAAGCTCCTTTGCCAGGCTATCGTGGACGACGCTCTGGATGCGCAAGCCTTCGATCAGCGGCAGGACCACCCGCCAGTGGATCGGCGTGACCAGGTGAACCCAGTAAGCCGACAGCCGCGGGACGTAAAACGGAGTGGGGATCAGCAGGCGCTTCAGCCCGCGTACTTCAGCATAATCCAACAGCATCTGAGCATACGTCAAGCGCGTCGGACCGCCGATTTCGATTAACTTACCCAGGCTGTCCGGTGTCTCCAGGGCAGTCACCAGGTAGGCAAGCGCATCCCGGATTGCGATTGGCTGTGCCAGCGAAAAATACCAGCGCGGACAGATCAGCAGCGGCTCGCGTTCGGTCAGGTAGCGGACCATCTCGAACAGGGCGCTGCCCGAGCCGACGATCATGCCGGCACGGAACTCAGTCACGGGGACGCGTCCCTGACGCAGCAAGTACCCGGTCTCGTGACGCGAACGCAGATAGGGCGACAATTTAGCCGTGGTGTCGACCAATTCACCCATGTAAATGATACGCGCTACATGCGCTGCTTCGGCTACCTCGGTAAAGGTGCGGGCAGCTTTCATATCCCGCTCGGCGTACACCTTACCGCCCTGCATGCCGTGGATCAGGTAATAGGCCACAGAGATATCCTGCATGGCAGCCCGCAGGGACCGCGCCTCGAGCACGTCTCCTTGAACGACTTCGACTTCATCCAACCAGGGGCGTCCCTGCAGACGGGCCGGGTCACGCACCAGACAGCGGACACAGTATCCTTCTTCGAGTAACCTGGGGACCAGCCGCCCGCCGACATAGCCGGTTGCGCCGGTCACCAGGATCGGTTTTGATTTATCCATAGCCCTGATTATAAACTGCAGTGGCTTTGAATGCCGTTAATTCGACAGGTTGTGTGCTATCATATTTTCAATCTACTAAGGAGGCTTTCCCCTTGGGGGCTCCCGACGATCTACAAACCCGGATTTCGCGCCTGACCTTCCCTTTGCTGTGGTGTTCACTGGCTTTCATGGCCGGCATCCTGTTGGCCAGCAGGGTTGGGCTGTCGACCCAGGTCTGGCTGATCCTGGCCGGGATGGCTTTCGTCACCACCCTGGTGGCATTGGTTGTCATACGGCGCGCAGGCGTATTGGTCTCGCCGCTGCACGTTCCCACTTCCATTCTGATCGCACTCGTATTCCTCAGTGGGTTTCTTGGCGCTGCCCGTTACCAGGCTGTGCAACCCAAGGTTGACCCCTTTTTCATCAGTTGGTACAACGACCGCGAATACCAGGTGCTGGTCAGCGGCACGCTGAGCGAGCCGCCCGATTACCGCGACAGTTATACCAACCTGAAAATTAACGTCGAAAGCGTAGATACCGGCAACGACCAGGCACTACCGGTGCACGGCACGATCCTGGCCCGCGTTGACTCGGATCGCATTTACCACTACGGGGATCACGTCCGTCTGCGCGGCTATCTGAAGACACCGCCGGAAAACGAAGATTTCTCTTACCGTGAATACCTGGCACTGCATGGCATCCAAGCCTACATGCCCAGCGCTCAGGTCACCTACCTGCCATTTGGACAAAAGGGTAATCCCGCCCTGTTCCTGGTTTACAAACTAAAAGAAAAAGCGCTGGATACGGTTTATCAGCTCTTACCCGATCCCGAAGCCTCCCTGCTGGCCGGGATTTTACTGGGAATCAATACCGGCCTTCCGGCAGATCTGCAGCAGGCTTTCAAGAACACCGGCACGGCGCACATGCTTGCCATTTCAGGCTTTAACATTGTGATCATCGCCGGGTTGTTCGTGACCGCCTTCAGGCGCCTGTTCGGTCCCCGGCGCGGCCCAGTTTTGGCGGTTGCCGGTATTGCCGCCTACACCCTGCTGGTCGGCGCAGATGCAGCCGTGGTGCGCGCTGCTCTCATGGGTGGGCTGGCGCTGCTTGCCAGGCAGGTGGGGCGGCGTCAAAACGGCTTGAATACCTTGAGCTTTGTCGGGGCGGTCATGGCCGTGCTCAATCCGCTCGTCTTATGGGACGTCGGTTTCCAACTCTCCTTCGGCGCAACCCTGGGCCTGATCCTGTATGCCGAGCCGTTCCAGATGACCGCAGTTAATTTTCTCAGCCGCCACATGCCCTCCTCCGCGGCCCTGCGCACCGCCCGGCCCGTCTCCGAATACTTCCTGTTCATCCTGGCCGCACAACTGACCACGCTGCCGATCATGGCTTACCACTACCAGCGCATTTCACTGGTTTCGCTGCTCGCCAACCCCTTCATCCTTCCAGCCCAGCCACCCATCATGATTCTGGGCGGGATAGCGGTCATGATTGGCCTGGTCTATCTGCCGCTTGGGAAGATCGCGGCCTTGATCGCCTGGCCCTTCGTCAGCTATACCATCCGGCTGGTGGAACTGTTCGACCGCGTCCCGTCCGGGGTGGTGGTGCTGGGAGAATTCAGCCTGCTGTTCGTGATTCTGTTCTACACCGCGCTGCTAACCTGGACTTTCGCAGCAGACCGTTTCAACCGGATTCGCCCGGCCCTGAAACCAGCCGTTATCGCCTCGACCCTGGCCATCGTCGCCATCCTGACCTGGCGAACTGCCCTGGCGGCCCCGGATGGCCGCCTGCACCTGACCTTTCTCAAGGTTGGGACCGCGGACGGGATTCTGATCGAAACGCCTGCCGGGCGCCATATCCTGATCAACGGCGGCCCCAGCACTTCACAGCTTTCGGACGAACTGGGACGGCGCATCCCGCCCTTATCCCGGCAATTAGACTGGCTGGTCGTGGCCTCGACGCAGGAGGATCAAGTTGCCGCCTTACCACGCACATTGGAGCGTTTCCCGCCCCGTCAGGTGCTGTGGGCCGGCAAGACCGAAGCCTCCTTTCCGGCCAGACAACTTGAAGATTGGCTGACGAGCCAATCCATCCCGATCACGAACGCTGAAACCGGGCAAACACTGGATCTGGGATCGGGTGCGGTTCTCAAGGTGCTGCAAACCAATCCGCGTGGGGCGATCCTGCTGATCGAGTGGCATGAGTTCCGGGCTCTGCTTCCAATTGGAGTGAACTTCGAGGCCCTGACCGAATTGGATTACGGTAAGAATGTAGGCAGTATCAACGTCCTGCTTTTAGCAGAATCCGGCCTGGGTCAGGTCAATCCACCCGAGTGGATCAAAAACCTGCGTCCACAAGTGGTGATACTCAGCGTGGAAGCGGGCAACCAGCAGGGTTTGCCATCCGAGGAGACCATCCAGGCACTTGAAGGATATTCCCTGCTGCGCACCGACCAGCAAGGTTGGATTTCCATTACCAGCGATGGCGGGCAAATGTGGATAGAAGCAGAAAAACCCTGATGATGTTTTTTTATCAGGTTTTAAGGAACAACCCGGTCCTAAAGCAGCATAATATAAAAACGATCTCTCGTTTGTTGGTTCTATATCGGACCGGCAAAATAAAAACTTGACCATCACTTCATGACACTGATTCTGCAAACTCACCCATTTTCACTGCTCCTGGCCCTTTCCACAATAGCTTCCGCCGTGGTCGCAATTGTCGCCTGGCAGCGACGTTCCTCGCCGGGTGCCATCCCGCTCGCAATTTTGATGGCGGGACTGACGATTTGGGCAGGTACATATGCGATCATGTGGGCCACCACCACGCGCGACGCGCAAATTTTCTGGCTCAATGCAACTTACTTCGGTGTGGTAATCGTCCCGATCAGCTTTCTGGCTTTCGCCTCACAAATCACACAAAACGAGCAGTGGATCACTTTTAGAAACCTGGCTCTACTTTCGATTGAGCCCCTATTGACGTTGTTCATCGTCTGGACAAATCCATTCCATCATTTATTTCATGCCTCTTTTACTTTTGAAGTTTCCACACCCTGGGTCGTGCTGGTTTGGGAGAGAGGCCCCTGGTTTTGGCTCAACGTATTTTATTCTTATGCGCTGATTGTGATCGGGGTGATGTTATTGGTCCGGGCCTTCCTCAGAGCCGGACCGCTGTACCGTGCCCAAATTGGGACTATCCTGGTTGGGTCGCTGATCCCCTGGGTCACCAATATTTACACTGAATTTGGATTCGCGCCTTCCAATACTTTGGATCTGACGCCGATTGCCTTCAGCGCATCCGGGCTCGTGATCGCATACGCTTTGTTCCGCCAGCGCTTACTGGATCTGATTCCGGTTGCGCGCAGCCGCTTGATCGAAAACATGCAAGACGGCGTGTTGGTATTGGATGACCTGAATCGAATCGTGGACGTCAATCCGGCTGCCGAGCAATTTTTCGGAGTCACCGGTAAAGAAGTCCTTGGCCAGCCAGTTGGAACGATTTTGTCCGAATGGACCGACCTGGCCGAGCCATTCCAAGATGTGTTCGAAACACGCACCGAAGTAGTCCTGCCCGAAGAAACCCATCGGTACCTGGATCTCAGTATCACCCCACTAAAACGCATTGGGGGCAGGTTTACGGGACGCTTGATCGTTTTTCGAGACATTACCGAATTCAAGCAAACCAACGAAAAGTTGCGAGACCAATTGACTGAAAATAAGATCCTGCAAAGCAAATTGCGTGAGCAGGCCATCCGCGATCCTTTAACCAACCTGTTTAATCGCCGCTACCTGGAGGAAACCATCGAACGCGAGATCGCCCGCGCCAAGCGCGAGGAATACCAGATCAGTTTGCTGCTGCTCGACATCGATCACTTCAAGAAGATCAACGATTCCTACGGACACAAAGCCGGTGATATTTACCTGCAGGCGCTGGGGGAACTGATCCGCGTGCAAACACGCAGGGGCGACGTGCCCTGTCGCTTTGGCGGGGAGGAGTTCGTGATGGTGCTGCCAAACGTCTCCGCGCAAACCGCGTTCCGCCGCGCCGAGGAAGTACGCCAGGAGATCGCGGACATGGTTATTCACTTTAATGGGGCAATGCTGCAATCTACGGTATCGATCGGGATTGCAACCTATCCAACCCATGGGACGAACAGCGAGGTCTTGATCGACGCAGCGGACAAGGCCTTATACATCGCCAAATCATCCGGTCGCAACCTGGTCGTCGTCTCAGATTACCAGCCATCTACCCAATCATTGAGCTAGGTGAAGAAGAAGGCCTGGATCAGAGGCCAATTGCTGATCAAATCGTAAATTCCAACTGCTACCAACAGGAGCCCGCTGACCAGGTTGATCAACCGTGCCCGCTGCGCGAACTGGCGGGTGATCCAACGCTGTGACGCACCTGACAGGAACGAGAGCAGCAACAGGGGTATCCCAAAACCCATCCCGAACCAGAAGAAGATATTGAGCTTGCTCAAGGCCTCAGCCGCGGTCAATGAGAGTGCAAAGATGCTCACCACCAGTGGACCGGAGCACGGCAGCGCGATCGGGCCGTACAGCAGCCCGTAAATGAAGGCATTGACAAAGGGATGCGAAAGAACCGGCACCTGGACTTGAGGCAGACTCTTGAAGGGGTTGACATTCAGCAGCAGCAAAATTCCCAGCAGGATGATAATCCCGTCTGCAATTGGAACGATGACAGACAGCGCCCGGCCGACCGAGATGGAGAGCAAGGCAATCACTCCGCCCAGGGCCAGCATCATGACCAGCACGCCAGCCAGCACAAAGAACCCCAGCAGATAACGGCCGGCTTTATTTTCCAGGCCTTCCTGCCCACCGCTGATGTAGGCCAGGAAACCGGGGTACAGGGGTAAAACGCAGGGACTGGTGGTTGCCAGCAGCCCCAGCGTGAGCGAAGTCAAGGCAGCGTCTAAATTCATGAATGGTCCTCTTTGAAGCCGGTTGAGGAAAAATCCCCAACCAGCTCGTAGTTGGTTTTACATACTTTCGTTCAGGAAAGGTTCGATAGCTTTCATCAAATCCTCCGCGCTCTTGATGCCAAACGGCAGCGGATGAGCCATACCGTGACGGTCGACGATCAGGATTGGCGTGGAGGGCGGATTAAGGAATTGGTCGCCGTACAGCTTAGCCACCTCGCGGGACACATCGGCGGGGGACAGGGAATACAACCAGTCAAAGCCGTTGTTTTCAACATAGTTTTTCAACATATCGAGAGATTTCTCGCCCGGATCGATGTCCAAGCCAATGCTGACGAAATCGTCGCGCTGGCCGAGCATCTGATGCAAGGCTTTGACCTGTCCCTGCTGCTGCATGCAGTTGGAGCACCACATCGCCATGGTCTCAACCAGCACCACCTTGCCCTTGAGGTCATTGATCGAAAAAGTCTGGCCGGTGCGGGCGTCGGTGAAGGTGTTGGCGAACCAGGCCGGGGTTTCGGTCATGCCGGTATCAGCGGGCATCGCTCCCGGCGTGGGCGTATCGTGGCCCATC
>CAYOUV010000017.1:50483-57297 GCA_964407265.1 uncultured Anaerolineaceae bacterium
TGCCGACAGTGGGCTTCGCACCTGTCGGTATCATCCCATCCGAACTATTATCCATCACAACAGGAGTCGATGCGGCACCGCCGCAGGCTGAAAGCAACACAGCCATCAGGATCATCACACTGAGTAAGTTCTTACGAACGGTCATTTGTCTCTCCTTCGTTTTTGAATGCTTGTGAACTAAATATTTCTATCAAGGCAGTCTTACAAAAAGCCTATGAAATCCTTACGATTCCATGAACGAGACCGGCAAGCTGTAAGAGTCTGTTAAGCAGGCGCAGGCAATGTTGCGCATAATTCTGTTGTATGATTAGCGAGAGTGCATTATGAGCGAAAAAATGATATTCGTGATCGAAGATGAACCCAGCATTGCGGAAGTGGTCAGCCTGTATTTAAAGCGCAACGGTTTTCAGGTGGAAACGGCTGCGGACGGTAAAGCCGCCATGGCCATGCTGGAACGGCAGATCCCCGACCTGGTGGTGTTGGATTTAATGCTGCCGGAAATCGACGGCCTGTCCCTGACCCGCTGGCTGCGTGACCGTTCGGATGTGCCGATCATCATGCTGACCGCCCGCCGCGAGGAGATCGATCGCATCGCCGGCCTGGAGATGGGCGCGGACGATTATGTGGTCAAACCGTTCAGCCCGCAGGAATTGGTCAGCCGCGTACGAGCTGTCCTGCGCCGCACGGGACGCGATCAAGACTCCGCCGGAGACGAACGCGCTCTGGTCCACGGGGACCTGGTGATCGACGCGCGCAGCCGCACGGTAAAACTGGAAGAAAATGAAATCAGCCTGACGGCCAAAGAGTTCGACATGCTCTACCTGCTGGCGCGCCACCCACGCCAGGTCTACACCCGCGAACAATTGCTGAACCGCGTCTGGGGCGGTGCCGAATACATCGATCCCGGCACCGTGACCGTCCACGTGCGGCGGCTACGGGAAAAACTCGAAGTCGATTCGTCCAATCCCAAACGCCTGCTGACGGTCTGGGGTGTGGGCTATAAATTCGAACCCTAAACTTTTGACTATTCGATGAGAATCAACCTTACCCGCCTTCCCATGCTGGCCCGTTACGTGCTGGGCGTGCTCTTGATCCTGGCCCTGTCGCTGGGTGTGTTCTATCTGGTGATGAACCCGCCGGCCAGCGAGCTGGGACTGATGGCTTTCTTCCTGCTGATCACCGCCCTGGTCTCCAGCCTGGCGGGCTATGGCGCTTACCGCCTGGGCTGGATGGCGCTCACCCCCAGCCTGCGCCTGACGCTGGTCGGCATCTACGCCATCTCCAGCGTGCTGACTTTCTTTAATGTCTGGTTCAGTGCCCGCTTGATGTTCGCCAGCCAGCACGACCTGCTGCTGGCCAGTGTACTGCTGATCTTCGCCGGCGGCATGGCCACAGCGCTGGGATATTTCCTCTCCAGCACCATCACCGACCGGATTGAACTGCTCAAGCAGGCCGCTGAACAACTGGCCAAAGGCGCGCTCGAAACGCGCGTCCCGGTCAGCGGACGGGACGAGGTGGCCTCACTGGCAACCACCTTTAACCAGATGGCAGCCCAGATCCAGGCCGCCGACCTGAAGCAGCGTGAGCTGGAACGCCTGCGCACCGACCTGATCGCCTGGGTCGGGCACGACCTGCAAACGCCGCTGGCTTCCATTCGCGCCATCCTCGAAGCGCTGGCCGACGGCGTGGTCGACGATCCCGAGACCGTGCAGCGCTACCTGGCGACTGCCCAGCGCGATGTGCGCTCCCTGTCAATGCTGATCGACGACCTGTTCCAGATGGCCCAGCTCGACGCCGGTGGGCTGCCGCTTGACCGCGCCAGTTCATCGCTGGCCGACCTGATCTCAGACACGCTCGAGTCGTTCTCGGAACTGGCCGCGCGGCGGGGCGTGACGCTGGAAGGGGGTCTCGAGAGCAGCGTCGACCCGGTCTTCATGGACACTCAGCGCATCGGTCGCGTGCTGAATAACCTGATCAGCAACGCTGTCCGCCATACGCCCTCCGGCGGCAGAGTCGAAGTCCGCGCCCGGCGCCTGTCCGCTGGCGTGCAGGTTACCATCAGCGACACAGGGGAGGGCATCTACCCTGAAGATCTGCCGCACGTCTTCGAGCGCTTCTACCGCGGCGAAAAATCGCGCAGCCGCCTGACCGGCGGTGCAGGTCTGGGGCTGGCCATCGCGCGCGGCATCGTCCAGGCCCACGGGGGGCAGATCCACGCTGAAAGCCAGCCCGAACAGGGCACGCGTTTCATCTTCACGCTTCCTTAACCGTTCTCTCAGCCTTTCGTAAGCCTTTTGTAATAAAGTTTTCGTACAATCACTTCATCAAAGGAGTTGAAAGATGAAGCATTTGTGGATATTTGGATTGCTCGCGCTGGGATTAGCTGCCTGTTCCTCGGCAGCGGAGGCGGCCAACCCGGCCATAGAAGCGGGTCAGACCCAGCCTCGGGCCGACCTCCGCCTGCCGGACCTGGGCCCCGCGCCGGAGCTGACCAACACCGTCTGGCTCAACACGGATCAGCCGTTACGTTTGGCCGATTTACGCGGCAAGGTAGTTGCCATCGACATGTGGACCTTCGGTTGAATAAACTGCCAGCATGTGATCCCCTCGTTGAGGGGCTGGTATGAAAAATACAAAGACCAGGGTCTGGTCGTGATCGGCAACCATTATCCGGAATTTTCCTACGAGCAGGACCTCGATAACTTAAAAGAGGCCGTCTCGCGCCTGGATGTGCCCTACCCGGTGGCGCAGGACAACCAGGGAGCCACCTGGAGAGCGTATAATAACCACTACTGGCCTGCGCTCTACCTGATCGACAAGCGCGGCCACCTCCGTTACACTCACATCGGCGAAGGCGCTTACCAGGACACCGAAGCCGCCATCCAGACGCTGCTCGCCGAAGCAAACCCGTAGAATCCAATCACTGCTTAGATTAAGAGGCTATCTTATGGACGAAAAAATGAAATCAGTACCCGTACAACCATCGGAAATCACCCCCAAACACCTGTACCTATCCCGCCGCGATTTCCTCAAGGCGGCGGGGATCGTGACCGGCAGCGCGCTGCTGGCAGCCTGCGCTCCGCAACTGACCAAAGCACCTGCCAGTGGACAGCCCGCTCCGACCGCCGCCCCAGGCGAGACCGACGAACTGGGCGACCCGGTCAACGCGTACAAGGACATCACCAACTACAACAACTATTACGAGTTCAGCACTGATAAGCAGGCCGTGGCGAGGCTAGCCCAGAATTTCCCGACCCAACCCTGGACGGTGGAAGTCTCCGGAATGGTCAACAATCCCAAGACCTACGCGGTCGAGGACCTGATCAAGCAATTCCCGCCGGAAGAGCGCATTTACCGCCTGCGCTGCGTGGAAGCCTGGAGCATGGTCATTCCGTGGGAAGGCTTCCAATTATCCAGCCTGCTCAAAGAGGTCGAGCCGACTTCGGATGCCAAGTACGTACGCTTCACTTCGGTGATGGATACCAAAGACATGCCGGGGCAGAAGGACGGCTTCTATCCCTGGCCGTACCAGGAAGGCCTGCGCCTGGATGAGGCCATGAACGAACTGGCCATTCTGGCCACCGGCCTGTACGGCGAACCGCTGCCCCCGCAGGACGGCGCACCGATCCGCCTGGTGGTACCGTGGAAGTACGGCTTCAAATCGGTCAAGGCGATCACAAAAATAGAACTGGTCGCCGAGCAGCCCGCAACCATGTGGAGCAGCATCGCCCCGAACGAATACGGCTTCTACGCCAACGTCAACCCGAACGTACCCCACCCGCGCTGGTCGCAGGCTACCGAACGCCGGATTGGAGAACTGAGCCGCCGCGAAACCCTGATGTTCAACGGCTACGCAGACCAGGTCGCCTATCTGTACCAGGGGATGGACTTGAAGAAGAATTACTAGGAAGTTGTGTTACTAAATGAAAAAATGGCGTTTTACCCCGTTGCAAATTGTCATGCACCTCGGTGCATGGTACCCGCTCACCCGGCTGATCTTTGATTTCCTGACCGGGAATTTAAGCCCCAACCCGATCCAGGATCTGGAGCAGCGCACCGGGCGGGCAGCCATCACGCTGCTGGTGCTCTCTCTGGCCTGCACACCGCTCAACAGCATCTTCGGCTGGCGCGAACCGATCAAGCGCCGCCGCGCGCTGGGCCTGTACGCCTTTCTGTACGCCAGCCTCCACATGCTGATCTTCGTCGACCTGGACTACGGCCTGGCCTGGAACTTCATCTGGCAGACGATCGTCGAGAAACCCTACATTATCCTGGGGGTGAGCGCCTTCCTGCTGCTGATCCCGCTGGCGGTTACTTCCTTCCAGACCTGGCAGATCCGCCTGGGCAAGAACTGGAAACGCCTGCACAAGCTGGTCTATTTGACCGCCCCGCTGGTGGCCTTCCATTATGCCCTGGCCAAAAAAGGCGATATCTTCCACCTGCAAGGCGACATCATCCGGCCGTTGATCTACGGGTTGGTGATTGCCATACTCTTGATCTGGCGCATCCCGCCCATCCGTAAAGCCTTTTCCACGCTGCGCAGGAATATCGCCTCCGCGCTGCCGAAAATAAAGATCGGCTTGCAAAGTTCCGCCCAAAAAGAAGCATAGAAAAACGAGGAGCGATAAGCTCCTCGTTTTTTTTATAATCGAGCGGTTTTAGAACAAACCACGCAGCGTAAGCAGCAGGCCCAGAATCGCCAGGGGGATGCCGACGATCGCGCCGACCACGGTCAGGCTGACGATCACACCGACGATCATCAGCACCAGTCCCAGGATCACCGCGACCAGCCGGCCGGTTACTTCCACGATCCCGGCAATCAGCTTCCAAAGCGCCACGAACGGCCATAAATACCAGGGGGTGTGTCTCTTGTGTTCAGTCATTGCTATCTCCTTCGTTTTTATATACGCCATTTTACCGAAAAAGATGCGCGGGAGCGCTTGAGGAGGATGATATAATCGCTGCATGGAAGAGCCCATTCTTTCCCAACCGGAAACACAACCAGATCGTAACGATACCGTGACCTTCAAGCGCAGTCATTTTTACTCTGTGCTGGTCGTGCTGGCCTTTGCTGCCGGCCTGCTGGTCGGGTATCTTGCCTGGGGACGAGCAGGTTCATCCCAAATGGCAGCCGACACTCCCAATAGCGCGGGGCAGGTGGTTCAAGATAGCCTTCCCACTGCTGCGCCCAAATTCGTCCGCTACAACATTCCCACCGAAGGATTCCCCAGCCTTGGCCCGCAGGACGCGCCGATCACGATCGTGGAATTTAGCGATTACCAGTGTCCGTATTGCCGCAAATGGTATCAGGAAGTCTACCAGTCGTTATTGGCCGCTTATCCAGGCGAGATCCGCATGGTCTATCGGAATCTGCCATTGACCACCATCCATCCCGATGCTTTCTCGGCCGCTGAAGCTGCGCTATGTGCCGGCGAACAAAACGCTTACTGGCCATACCACGACAAGCTTTTCGATCAGGCGTACGGTCTGGGACAGGATGCCTATCTCAAGTACGCAGCCGACCTGGGCTTGGACACGACCACCTTCGAGTCCTGCCTGACGGAAGAGCGCTACAAACAGACGATCAACGACGACATGAACTTCTCGATTGGGATGGGTGTCAATTCCACGCCAACCTTCTTTATCAATGGCTTGGCCATGGTTGGTGCGCAACCGATTGAAGTCTTTAAACAGGTGATCGATAAGGAACTGGCCGGAGAAATCCCCCAAAACTGAGTTCACCGCCGAGACGCCCCAATGGGGCGTCTCTCTCATCTGGAGGGAAGATGAAAAAATTTGTGGCTGTGGCAGGCAATATTGGGGTGGGAAAATCAACCCTGGTTGGACTGTTATGCGCGGAACTGGACTGGGAACCCTTCTACGAGCCGGTGACAGAAAACCCCTACCTGGCTGATTTTTATCGCGACATGACCGCCTGGTCGTTTCATTCCCAGGTGTTCTTCCTATCCCACCGGCTGCGCGCCCACCACCAGATCGCCAAACATCCCACCTCCGTCATCCAGGATCGCAGCGTGTACGAGGACGCGGAAATTTTCGCCCAGAACCTGTACCTGCAGGGGCACATCCAGCCCCGCGATTACCAGACCTACCGCGAACTGTACGAGACGGTGATGGACTTTCTGCCTCCACCGGACCTGGTAATCTATTTGCGCTCGTCCGTGCCGACTCTTCTGCAGCGCATCTCCCACCGCGGACGGGACTACGAGCGCACCATTGCGGCCGAGTATCTCGCCAGCCTGAACAACCTTTACGAAAAATGGATCGCCAGCTTTACCCTGTGCCCGGTGCTGACCGTCCCGGCTGACGACCTGGACTACGTCGCTTACCCCGGACATTTAAGGTTGATCTCCGCCAAGGTGCGGGAGAAATTGACCGGGAAAGAAGAAGTGGTCTTCGCCCCGGATGAAGTCGCGCGGGCGGCGGATTAGCACTTCGTTTGGCTAACCTTCCATTCTCTGCCTGGACTATCCAGGCAGTTTGTTTTTAATGCGATAATTTAGGTCTTGTTTTTCATTTTTTATTTCGTTATAATCTTCTCATGCCTTCCAGCGCAAGGCATTTTTTTTATTAGCGCTGAATCGAAAGGAGAATGCAAAATGAAATACGGCCCTAAACAGTACTTGAGCATCGCGCTCATCTCCCTGGTCATCATCTTTATCTTATCGGCCTGCGGACCCACGACCAGTGCGCCCTACCGGGATTATTACGTCAGCACCAGCGGCACGGATGCGGCCGGGCGGGGCACCTCCTCCAGCCGGCCCTGGAAAACGATCCAATATGCCCTCGACCACGC
>CAYOUV010000018.1:0-53073 GCA_964407265.1 uncultured Anaerolineaceae bacterium
TTTAATCACTGCCAATTTTGAATAATTTGAGAGCAAGATATAAGAGCGCGAAGCGGGCCGGAAATGAGGCGATGTGCAACCGGGAGGTAGGATCAGCCGTATATCTTATAAATATGAGAATATGTAAGAATGGTCGAATCAAATGCTTGTTCGAGGAAAGATGAAAAAAGGAAGCATAAGCAGTCAATCCCTGGCTGCTGCCATCACCAAAGCAGCCAGCAGACAAACCTACTACACCATCCTTTGGTTTGTCGACCGGGGGCGCGTGGGAGATGCCTTCCGGGCTTATGCATATTTCCGTTGGGTGGATGACGCGCTCGATGCAGAATCAGGCACGCGGTTGGAAAAGCTGGCATTTGCCGACCGCCAGCGGACCCTGTTGGAGGCTTGTTACCGCGGGGAAGTGCCCGAAGGGGTTTCGGCCGAGGAGCAGATGCTGATCGACCTGGTCAGCCATGATGATGAAAAATACAGCGGTTTGCAAACCTACCTGCGCAACATGATGGCAGTGATGGAATTCGATGCCCGGCGGCGTCACCGGATCGTCTCGCAGGCTGAACTATCCGGATACACGCGCGCACTTGCGATAGCTGTCACCGAAGCGCTGCACTACTTTATCGGCCACGGCGACTCCAGGCCTGGCTGCGAGAGGCGTTATCACGCGGTGACGGCCGCCCATATCGTGCACATGCTGCGCGACGCACACGAAGATGCCCAAGCGGGTTATTTCAACCTCCCCGGCGAATATTTACAAAAATGGAGGATTACCCCGCAAGACCTGGGAAGCCGGGCTTACCGGGAATGGGTGCGGGGACGGGTGGAACTGGCGCGCAGCTACTTTGAGGCCGGGCGGGAGTGCATCGTTCAGGTGCGGAGCCTGCGTTGCCGGCTGGCCGGCTTTGCCTATACGGCGCGCTTCGAGTGGATGCTGCGCGCGATCGAGCGCGATGATTTTCACCTGCGCCTCGATTATCCTGAACGCAAGGGGCTACAGGCAGGCTTGTGGATGGCCTGGTCGTCTTTGACTTCGATGCTCGCTTCCATGTGGGCGAAATCCGGATTTGACGATTTAGCTGTCCAACCTGACAGAGTCAGAAAACGATGAAAACCAAATCCGTGATTGTGATTGGGGCAGGTGTCGCCGGGATAACGGCAGCCATCCACCTGGCGAAGCAGGGCTGGCAGGTGACCGTGCTCGAGAAGAACGCCCGTCCCGGCGGCCGCTGCGACCGTCTCAACCGCGAGGGGCATACTTTCGACACCGGTCCTACTCTGCTGGTCATGCCCCTGCTCTACGAGGCGGAATTTGCCGCTCTGGGCACCCCGATGCGCGAACTGCTGGATTTGCAGCGCGTCGACCCGACCTACCATCTGGTCTTCGACGACGGCAGCCAGCTGGCGTTGACCTCCGACCTGGAAAATTTGCAGGGACAGATCGAGCAGTTCGAGCCGGGAGGCTATCGGGGCTTGCAGCGCTACCTGGAGGAGGGCCAACGACACTACCAGTTGGGAATCGAGCGGCTGGTCTATCCTGATTTTCGCAAGGCCTCCGACTTTTTCAAATTGAGCAATCTGCCTCTACTGGGGCAGGTCAAGCCGCTGGCAAAACATTACGCCAACATGGGACACTACTTCGACGATCCGCGCCTCAAGGCAGCCTTTACCTTCCAGGATGTGTACATGGGGCTGAGCCCATTCGAGGCGCCGGCCACCTTCTCGATGATGCCCTACACCGAACTGGCGCACGGCGTCTGGTATCCCCGAGGCGGCATGTACCAGGTGGTCGAAGCGCTGATGTCCCTGGCGCTTCAAGCCGGGGTGGAGTTTGCTTTCAGCACTGCGGTTAAAAAGATCGACGTCAACCAGAAGTATGCGCGCGGTGTTGTGCTCGAAGATGGACACCACCTGGGTGCGGAGGCCGTCCTGGCTAACGCCGACCTGCCCTACGTCTACCAGGAGCTGTTGCCGCAGAATGGCGAAGCGAAAAGATTGGAAAAGAAGAAATATTCGTGTTCGGTCATCAGTTTCTTCTGGGGCCTGGATCAACCGTATCAGGCGCTTCCCCCGCATACCCTGTTCCTGGCGAGCGACTACCGCCAGAATTTTGACAGCATCATGCGAGACCTGGACCTGCCGGCCAATCCCAGCCTGTACATCCATGCCCCGGCGCGGCTCGACCCGTCCATGGCGCCGCAGGGAGGGGATACATTGATCGCCATCGTGCCGGTTGGTCACATGAGCGCAAACGGAGAGCAGGATTGGGGCGGGCTCCGCGATCAGGCGCGCGAGCACGTCTTCCGCCGCCTGCGGGCATTAGGGATCAGTGACCTGGCCGAACACATCAAGTTCGAGACCAATTTCACGCCGCTCTCCTGGCGCAAACGCTACAACCTGGTCAAAGGCTCTACCCACGGTTTGTGCCACAACCTGGCCCAGCTGGGGTATTTCCGGCCCGACCTGCAGCACGCGCGCTACCGCAACCTGTACTTTGCTGGCGCCAGCACCCGTCCCGGTACGGGCCTGCCGACCGCTATGGTTTCAGGCCGGCTCGCTGCGCAGCGGATGCTGGATGACCTGTAAATTGAAATTCGAGGGATGTGACTTCCGGTTGTCGGGCGATAGCGAACTTTAAATTCAGTGTATTTTCTCAGGTTATCTGTATTGCAGGCTGCGGGTGGTCAGAGGCTTGAATTTGGGTTCCGTTTCATCTATACTTTACTTAACTCAAGAGCTTTTTATACTCCCCGAGCGAATCCACGAATCAAAAACCAATCTTAGACGAGACTGGAAGATTGAGGGAACGAGGCTGTACATATGTTTCGCCCTGGATGGGGGAATAGAAAGAAATAAAGCATAACGGACAGGCATTGCCCTGCCTGCGCAATTTGCTGCCGAACTCCACCCCGTCACCAACAGTCATGATTTTTCTTTCAAGGTCCTCTGGCAGCAAAACCTCTTGGCAAGGTCTACATCCGATGAGCGTTGATGGAAGCGTATTCCTCCGGTGAAGGATGGCAATTCACATTATATGTCGTAGAGGAGGTTTAATCATGAATACCGGGAAAAGATATTTTATACCGCATTTCCTCATAATGGTTTTTCTGGTATGTCTATCGCTCGGATGCGGCCTGTTCTCCTTCCTGGAACCGGCGAAAAAAACAGCTCTACCCGCGGAGCCCGGCGTAACCAGCGAACCTGGGAATGTTCCTGCCATCACGCTGGAAGGGCTTTATGCTGAATACGCAGGTGAGCCCCAGGATATGGGGGGGATCGGCGCTTACCTGAACGCGGGCGGCGCGGTAGAGCGATTGCAAACCCTGCTCACCGGGATCCAGACTGGTACTACAGAGAAAATCAAGGCCCAGATCCTCGCCCGGGACCTGACCGGTGATGGTTGTGTGGATGTGATTGTCAGCCTGGCCCTGCCCACCATACCAGGATACGGGGATGCGATTGTTGCGGTTTACACCTGCCAGGGTGACCAATATGTACGTCACAACCTGTTCGGCAGGGTCGGTGCCGGGAGCCGGGGCGAGGGTCTCTTTGATGGCGGGGGGGCGCGCATCGAGACAGTCCAGGATCTGAACGCTAACGGCTTGCCGGAAATCCTTTTCTTCGTGCCATCCCTGAGTGAATTATATATTGCCGCATGGGATGGCGCAGGATTCTCCAGCCTTGTGGGCTGGGTGGATGAATTGGGCAACCCGCAAAGCTCCATCCCGGCTCGGGAAGGTGCCTTCGAGATTGTGGACCTGGACCAAGATGGGGTGCTGGAAGTGATGGTGACCGACCCGCCTAGTCTGTGGCGTTGGGATGGGGCTCTCTTCCAACAATCTGGCTGAGTGAGGTCATTTTGATTTGTGGTGATGAACGGGCAAGAAATCTTAGCGCTTTCGGGAATTAAAAATAGACAAAGAACAAAAAGGGACCAGCTCCTGAGTTGGGATTGGATTTGATTCCGTAAGTTAAATTGGAGGTGGACAAAATGGGAATTAACCTGATCACATTAGGAGTGTTATTTCTCTTCATTTTTCTCTCCGGGTTTTGGCTGAACCATTCGGGGAGTCCATATCACGTGCTGCTCGTCACTCTCCATAAATTGATCGGGCTGGGGATCGGCGTTTATTTGGGTCTGAGCCTCTACCGGTTTTCCAAGACCACCTCACTCAGCCCCATCCAGATTGCGCTGATCGCGATCACTGTGCTGTGCTTCGCCATCAACGTCGCTACGGGCAGCTTGTTGAGCAGCAATAAACCGATGCCGAAAGCGGTTTCCCTGCTCAACAAGTATTTCCCGTATCTGACGCTGGTGAGCACGGGGGGCATGATCTATCTGCTCTGGTGATGGGCCAGATGTGAACAAAATAGTCAACCAGGCTCCTCACTTTGTTCGTTTTTCAAAGCCTGCCCAGCAAAACCGAAACTATTGACTTAAGTTTCCCGCGGGTGTATAAATTTGCTTACAATTGAACCCTCGTTAGGCCAGGCGTCTGCCCGAGACACAGGCCGCTGCTCCGAAACGTCGAGAGACGCCAAGGCAGTAGAAAAGGCCGGACCGAATTAAGGTCCTGCTCAAGGTGGCTGGGAAACCAACCCTACGCCGGGCAGTGCCAAAGCTCAACCAGTGGGGGCTGCTTTTCGCGTTTTCCTTCGCACTGTCTTGTATTAAGACGGCCTCTCTGGTTGTATACAGAGGCCGTTTTTGTTTTCCCCGTGCGACGACAACGGTCGAATCTCCGGCACGGGTGGGAAGGAGGTGAGCGCGTGGAAGCGGACGATAGTTTGCCCCAAAGAACCCTGACTAATCAAATCACATTCCACATGCGACCCTTTCGGGGGCCAGGGGATCGGCTCTGTCCGGCCCTGCGCCTCATTGCCTTTCCGCGCTTTCCTGACCGGGAAAGCTAAACCGGTCTTCTGACCCCTGATCTGGTCGCCACCTTCGGGAGCATCCCAAGGTGGCACTTTCGTTAAGGAGGTTCCAATGGCTTTTGTCAGCGAATTGACCGGGCGGCCGGTGACCGATATTGACGGGACCCGGATCGGGTTTCTCAAGGATCTGATCGCGCGCACGCGCAAGGAGTTCCCTCATCCGGTGGTCGACGCGATCGTGGTCGAGGGCGAGCGCGGCCCGTTGACCGTACCTTTCACCGACCTGGCGGCGCTGCTCTCGACCGCCATTCCGCTCAAGCACCCGGCGGCGGAAATCAAACCTTTCCAGTCGCGGGAAGGGGACATCAAGCTGGTCGACGACGTGCTCGACAAGCAGATCATCGACATCAACGGGGCGCGCGTGGTGCGCGTCAACGACATTGAAGTGGTGCGCGTTAACGGCAACGTGGTGGTCAGCAACGTCGATATCGGCATGCTGGGTATCCTGCGCCGCATCGGCCTGGAGCGGGCCGGGCGCTGGTTGGCCCGCCGTTTCAAGGCTGACCTTTCCCAGGGCTCTATCTCCTGGGAGTTCGTCGAGCCGCTGCTGCACGACAAGTTCATGCGGCTCAAGGTGCCGGTCGAGAAGCTGCGCGAACTGCATCCCTCCGACCTGGCCGAGATCATCAGCGACCTGAACCGGGCTGAGACCAGCCAATTGCTGGAACAGCTTGATATCGAACACCTGGCAGACACGCTGGAGGAGATCGAGCCCGACCTGCAGGCCAGCCTGCTGGAGCAGATGCCGGACGAGCGAGTGGCTGATGTGCTCGAAGAAATGTCCCCGGACGAAGCGGCCGACCTGCTGGCCGAACTATCGCCGGAGCGCACCGAAGAGCTGCTTGAGCTGATGGAGGCTGACGAAGCCGACGAGGTCCGGCGCCTGTTGCTGTATGCCGAGGACACGGCTGGCGGCCTGATGACGACCGAATTCGTGACCGTCAAATCCAGCTTAACAGCGGAGCAGGCCATCCAGTCACTGCGCTCGGTCGGGGAGGAAGCCGAGTTGATCTACTACGTCTACGTTACCGACGATGGTTGCCACCTGGTGGGCGTTTTCTCACTCAGCGATCTGATCCTGGCCCAACCCGACACACCGGTGACCGAGTTCATGCACAGCCGCTTTGTCAGCGTCAATCTCAAGACCGAACAGGACGAGATCGCCCAGGTAGTGGCCAAGTACAACCTGATGGCGGTGCCGGTGGTGGACGACCAGGATTGCATCCATGGGATTGTCACCGCCGACGACGCGCTGGACAAGATCATCCCCACCGCCTGGAAGAAACGCCTGCCGCATTTCTTTGGAGCGCTGCAATGAAGACCTTGAAACTGCTGCGCGAAAAGTGGTTGGCCCGTCCCGGTGTGCGGCGGCTTGTGCTGATCATGTCCGTTTTTGGTCCGGCGACGATTGCAGCCATGGCCGACAACGACGCCGGTGGCGTGGCGACTTATTCCATCGCCGGGGCTACGCTGGGCTATGCCATCCTGTTCCCATTGGGGATCATCACCCTGCTGCTGGCCATCACCCAGGAAATGGGCATGCGTCTGACCCTGGTCACGCGCCGCGGATTGGCCGACCTGATCCGTGAAAAGTACGGGGTCAAAGTCTCGCTCTTCATTTTTCTTGGACTGGTGATCGCCAATCTGGGCACAATCACGGTCGAGATATCCGCCATCAAAACGACCAGTCGTATGCTCAATATCCCAACCTGGCCTTTCCTGATTGGCATGCTGCTGCTGGCGTTTTTGTTTATCGCGAAAGGCAACTACAAGCAGACTCAGAATATCATGCTGTTGGTCTCGCTTTTCTATTTGACCTACATCATCTCGGCTGTAAAAGCTCATCCCGATTGGGGGCTGGCATTGAGCAACCTTGTCTACCCGCACGGCGTGGAGTGGACGCGCGAGTACACCCGCAATTATCTGATCATCGGCATGGGTGTGCTGGGAACGACCATTACTCCCTGGGGGCAGTTCTTTATCAGCAGTTTTGCCTTCGATAAGAAGATGGAAAACGATACGATTTTCTATTCCCAACTGGAAACCTATTGGGGCGCGCTGCTGACCGATTTCTTCTCGTTCTTCATGATCGTTGCCACGGCATCGACGCTGTTCGTGCACGGCATCCAGTTGACTTCGGGCGAGCAGGCGGCGCTGGCGATCCAACCCTTTGCCGGCCAGTTGGCGGGAGTATTGTTTGCGGTCGGAATCCTGGCGGCGGCCTTCATGGGGCTGGTGATCGTACCGCTCTCGACAGCCTACGCTTTTTCGGAGTTTTTCGGCTTATCGGGCAGTCTGGATTCGGATTTCCAGCAGAGCAAAACCTTCTACATTTTGTTCATCGCTCAGTTGGTCTTCGCTGCGCTGATGATCCTGATCCCGGGTGTCTCGCTCTTCCAATTGGCTGTGGCTACCCAGATCCTGAACGCCATGATCCTGCCGCTGGTTTTTTATTACCTGATAAAACTGACCAGCAGTCACAACCTGATGGGGCGTTATGCCAACAATAATTTTCAGAAGTACTTCTCGGCTGTTTCGTCGGTGCTGATCGTGATCGCTTCAGCCCTGACGGTAGCGGCTGTAATTTTTAAATGGTGACACCTTTTAGGAAAAGCCGGGTTAACTAAGAAAGCCCCGGTTATTTTACCGATTTTCTTGCAAGTCGATAGATTTGCTACTATACTGGTGGTTGTGGTCAGTTTATTATTGATTGAAAGGAGATTGCGGTGGATGCGATTCGTGATTTGATCCGCAAAAAGGGGAATGAAATCTGGTCGGTCTCACCCGATGCGACCGTCTATCAGGCGCTTGATAAAATGGCGCAGAAAAACGTTGGCGCCATGTTGGTGATGAATGGGGATGATGTGGTTGGTATTCTTTCCGAGCGTGACGTCGCTCGAAAAGTGGAATTGCAGGGCAAAAAGGTTCGCGAGACGCAGGTCAGGGAAATCATGACTGAAAAGGTGGTCTACGTCGAAGCCGACCAACCGCTGGAAGAATGCCTGGCAGTCATGCTTGACAAGAACATCCGCCACCTGCCCGTCTTTGAGAATGGAAAGTTGGTCGGGTTGATCTCGGTGCGCGATGCGCTCAAAGGCATGGTCGATACGCAGAAATTCCTGATCTCGCAGCTCGAGCACTATATCACCGGCGGCGGACGCTGACCATAGATTTATTTTGAATATTGTCGCAGAAAATAAAACGAGCCGGACATTGTCCGGCTCGTCGTGAATTAACTGCCTTGGGCGGTATGGTCGATGTGTTCACTGCTGCCGCGCATCCAGTGACGACCGTCTTGTTCGAGCAGTTGGTCTGAGGCTTTGGGTCCCCACGTGCCCGGATTGTATGTTTGCAGTTCGGGTTGTTTGAGATTGCTCCAGGCGTGCAGGATCGGGTCGACCAGACCCCAGGCTTTTTCCACCTCGTCAGCGCGGGTGAAGAGCGCGGCGTCACCCTGAATGGAATCCAGGATCAACCGTTCGTAAGATTCGGGGATTGACATTGGACCAAAGGTGTCGGCGTAGTGGAATTCCATGTCCACCGAGCGCATCTCGGCCACCGTATCCGGGACCTTGGCTTCAAAACGCAGGTGCATACCTTCGTCCGGCTGCAAATACAGGACCAGGGCATTGGGGGTCATCTGTTTACCGCGCTGGTTGGGAAACATCATGTGCGGCGGCTGCTTGAACTGGATGATGATCTGGGATATCTTTTCAGCCATCATTTTGCCCGAGCGTAAAAAGAAGGGCACTCCTTGCCAGCGCCAGTTGTCGATGGCGAAACGCACGGCGGCGAAGGTGGGCGTAACTGAATGCGGATCGACGTCCTGCTCTTTGAGGTATCCTTTGTACTGCGCGCGGACGGTGTTGAGCGCGACATCTTTGCCTTTGATCGGCTCAATTGACCCCAGCACCTTAACCTTTTCATTGCGCAACGCGTCAGCGTTAAACGAGGAGGGTGGTTCCATGGCCGTCAGCGTCAGCAGTTGCATCAGATGGTTCTGGAACATGTCGCGCAGCACGCCGATCCCATCGTAGTACCCGCCGCGATAGCCGACACCGACTGTCTCGGAGACCGTAATCTGCACATGGTCGATGTAGTTGCGGTTCCATAATGGCTCGAAGATGGTATTGGCGAAACGGAACATCAAGATGTTCTGCACCGTCTCTTTGCCCAGGTAGTGGTCGATGCGGTAGATCTGATTTTCCTTGAGTGTTTTATGAATTTGCTTATTCAAGGCTTCAGCCGAGGCTAAATCGGTACCGAAGGGTTTCTCGATCACTACCCGCCGCCAGCAGGAGTTTTCGTCCGTATGGCCGGTCTGGCCCAAATTCTCGATCACGATTGGGAAGAGCGAGGGCGGGATGGCCAAGTAAAACAGCCGGTTTGCCGGCCCTTTTTCCCATTCACACAGGAAGTCGTGGAATATCTTGAAGGCTTCCGGTTTTTTATAGTTGCCGGTATGGTAATGGATGTTCTTGGAAAAAGCTTGCCATTCTTCATCTTTGAAATCGTAGGGAGCGAACTGGTCCATGCCCTTTCGCAGGTGCAGGCGGAAGCTCTGGTCATCGTATTGTGTCCCGGCGAAGCCAAGGATGCGGAATTTCTCCGGCAGGCGTCCTTTGCGAAACAAGTTAAATAACGAAGGGATCAGCTTGCGCTGTGTCAGATCGCCGGAAGCGCCAAAGATGACAATCGTTGTCGGAAGGTTGTTAATCTGGTTACTCATGGGCTACTCCTCGTGTTTGACGGCGTGCCCGCCGAACTCGTTGCGCATCGCGGCCAGCAGACGGGCGCTATAATTCTCCTCGTCGCGGCTGGCCAGGCGCATTTGCAGCGCCAGCGTGATGACCGGTGCCGGCACATTCAGATCGATCGCTTCGAATGCCGTCCAGCGGCCCTCACCCGAATCGGCCACCCAGGGCTGGATATCCGACAACGTTGGATCCTTCTCCAACGCCAGGGCGGTCAAATCCAGCAACCAGGAGCGGATCACGGTGCCGAAGCGCCAGATTTCCGCGATCTGGTGCAGGTCGAGCTCGAACTCTTTTTTGGATTTCATGATCTCGAAGCCTTCGGCGTAGGCCTGCATCAGGCCGTACTCGATCCCGTTATGCACCATCTTGACAAAGTGTCCCGCGCCGTTGGGACCGACGTGTCCCCAGCCTTTGTCCTTGCCGGGTGCCAGCGTATCAAAAACCGAACGGTGACGGTCGACGACCTCGGCCGATCCACCGACCATCATGCCGTAGCCTTCCTTGAGACCCCATATGCCGCCGCTGGTGCCGCAATCGAGCATTTCAATCCCTTTGGCAGATAATAATTCAGCATGGCGAATTGTGTCTTTGTAGTTCGAGTTCCCGCCATCAATGACCGTGTCGCCTCGCTCCAGTTTCTCTGAGAGCGATTGAATGGTGTCATCGGTGATCTTTCCCGATGGAACCATGACCCAGACACTGCGCGGCGCCTTGAGAGCCTTGACGACCTCGTCGAGCGTACGCGCCCCTTGCACACCTTCTTTTTCTGCGGCCTGAATGGCTTTTTCGTTGACATCATAAGCCACCACATGGTGACCGCCACGCAATAAGCGCGCTGCCATGTTGGCGCCCATTTTTCCTAAACCGATCATTGCAATATCCATGATTTTAACCTCCAATTACGACATTTTTTCAATGCGACGATCGGGAGCATCGCCGCTGAGTTGTGCTTTCATAATTTCTTCGCAGCTGCTTCATCCACCAGCCAGGTGAGCTGGCCGTTTTCCGGCTGCACGCGCTGTGCAGGGAACTGTCTGGGTAAGGAAGGGCCGTGCAGCACCTTCTCCAACGTTTCGGCCTTGTTCTCGCCGGCCACTAAAAATGTGACCTGACGGGCGCCATTGATGACTGGTAGCGTCAGGGTAATGCGCTGCGCAGGCCGCCCCTGGTAGTGGCCCATCACCGCCAGGCTGAGGGAGTCTGCCCCTGCCTGGGGATCCGACCCGGGGAAAAGTGAGGCAGTGTGCCCGTCTTCGCCCATGCCCAAATGGATCAGGTCGAAGCGCGGCCAGGGGGTCCCGGTCTCTGCAAAGCCCCCCAGGATTTTCGCGTAATCATCAGAGGCCGCTTTGGGCTCCAGTTCCCCCTTTACACGATGAATGTTTTCTGCCGGGAGGGGGACATGTTTGAGCAGTGCCTGATTAGCCTGGCCATAGTTGCTGCCTCGATCGTTTGGCGGGACACAGCGCTCGTCGCCCCAAAAAACATGAACTTTGGCCCAGACCACCTGGTCGCGGTAGGGCGCTGCAGCCAGTAGCTGAAACAGGCGCTGTGGTGTGCCGCCGCCGGAAAGCGCGACCAGAAATTGTCCGCGCTGGTCGATTGCTGCCCCAGCCAGTTCGACGAATTGCACAGCTGCCGCCTGACTGAGGGCTTCGATGTCTTTGAAGATGCGAATCTGTGATTTCATACTTGGCCTGCCAGATGTTCCTGCATGAGCTGTTTGGCGCATGCGATAATATTTTGTAAGGGTCTTCCGTCCCGACGCAGTGTTTTGACATCCATCACTGGACCAAAGGTCAATTTGGGCACTAACGCGAAGTTTTGTCCCAGGACCATCTGCTGGATGATCTGGATGAACATTGCCAGTCTTTGGTGGTCAACACGCGTCTTGCGGCGCAGCCAGGTGAAAGGATGCCGCAGTGATTCTGGCCGTAGCACGCCGCTGAGGATGGCTACCACTACACGCGTATCGGGCACGCGTTCCAGGAAGACCTCCAGGCTGCGGGACCAATGTTCCAGTTCGGCCAGGGCACCCGGCATGACAGCCGGATCCGGCTCGGTGGTCGTCCGGGCGAAGAGCAGCAGCGAACCGTTCTCCTGCAGGTGGCGGATCGACTGGCGTACAACAGCCATGCGCACATGTGTGTCAGTGTAAGACGTGTAGATCATGTGGCGACTGACGTTCGGCAGGTGGACCAGAAAGGGGATGTCTCCACCGATGATTTTAAGGTCCTGACGCCCGGCGTTGGCTGCTACCAAAACCGAATCGACCGCACCCGGATGGTTGCAGGCGATCACCAGTGGTCCATCTGCTGGGATGTTTTCGCGACCGCACACTTGGCAGCCTCGCACGAAGTTCGGCAGCAGCCAGCTGGCAACCTGCGGCAGTCCGTCTTGGGCCAGCTGTTCTTCCAAGCCGGCGAACAATTCCGAAAAATGCCGCGTGGCGCGGGCGAAGAGCGGGTTGAACAGTTTGCGTCCCATTCCGCGCTCGACCCAACCCATGGCCTTAAAGATCTCATCTGTGATCAGTTGCTGCAACTGGTCGATTTGGCCTTGTTCTGCCATCTTTGCACCTTTTTATGATTATAACGCCCAACCTTTTACGGGTTGCCCCTCTTAAGGTAACCATTAGGTGTGCACTGGCCCAGAAAACAGGTATGCTAGAATCGGAACATGCCTACACTGGATTTGGAACATCTGACCATCTATCGGGCCGGGACCTTTCACCTGCCGCCCGCACCCCGGATCAATTCCCCGGCCCAGGCGCTGGATTTCGTCAACCAACGGGGCTTTATCTACTTCTGGCCGATCAAGGGCATCGACCTGCCCAGCTTATGGACGGCCGTAGCCGGTGACCGCCCGGTCCCAAACGAGCACGACGACCCCGGCCATAAAACCTGGGGCTGGAAGGATGATGCCCTCGATAAACGTATCTGGTATTATGCCAAAGTACTGCGCCGCAAAGCGACCATGATCTCCCTGGATGTGGCACCTTACTATTACGCCTTGACCGAAAATTACGGCTCGCCAGAGGAAGACTATCTCTTGGCTTACCAGGAAGGACGTATGACCCAGGCTGCCAAGCTGATCTACGAGGTTTTGCTGGATGTCGGCCGCATGAATACGCTCGATCTGCGCAACGCCGCACATATGTCCAATGCCAAGGATTCGGAGTTTAACCGCGGGTTGGAGGACCTGCAAAGGGACTTCAAGATTCTACCGGTTGGTGTGGCAGAAGCCGGAGCCTGGCGTTATGCTTTCATTTATGAAATCACTGCGCGTTATTACCCGGAATTGCCCGAGCAGGCTCGCTTCATCGGGGAAGGGGAAGCGCGCCAGAAGCTCGTGGAGTTATTTTTCCGCTCAGTGGGGGCGGCCCAGGCGCGCGACGTAGGAAAATTATTTGGCTGGAAGCCGGAACTGGTGCAGCGCACCCTGGAAAAGCTGGACGAGAAGGGCCTCCTTGTTCGGAATGTCAAACATCCGCAGCAGAAGGGTATCTGGCTGGCTTTGCCGGATCTGGTAACCTAAACATAAGTGTTTTCGGCTTATTGGCTGGAATGAGGAGGCAGAAAAATGCTCGAAATTGCAATCATGATCGAAGGACAGAACGGCCTGACCTGGCCGCGCTGGCAGAAGATTGCTCGCCTGGTTGAAGACGCCGGATTTGTAGGACTATACCGCTCCGATCATTTCACCAATGCGCATCCACCCGACATCGAGTCGCTCGAATTGTGGACTTCCCTGACCTGGTTAGCAGGCAGCACCCAGCGCATCGAGTTTGGTCCGCTGGTGTCTCCGGTCTCCTTTCGCCACCCGGCGCTGACTGCCCGTATGGCTGCTGCGGTCGATGACTTGTCTCACGGGCGATTGACGCTCGGCCTGGGTGCAGGCTGGCAGGAACGCGAACACCAGCTGTTTGGCTTTGACCTCCTGGACCCCAAATCCCGTTTCGACCGTTTTGCGGAAGGCCTGGAAGTGATCAGTCGTTTGTTGCAGCAGGAAGGGCCAGTGACTTTTAAGGGCCGTTATTTTGAATTGCATGAGGCGCAGTTGCTGCCACGTCCTCAAAGACCTGGCGGACCCCGCATCCTGGTGGGTGGCAACGGTGAGAATCGCACCTTGTCTTATGTGGCTCGCTATGCTGATGAGTGGAATTGCATCATGCTGCGGCCGGAAGAATTTAAAAGTTTGAACGCTCGCCTGGATCAAAAGCTGCTGGCTGTTGGGAGGTCACCCGAATCCGTACGCCGCTCGATGATGTCCGGCTGTATTTTTGGCAAGGACCAGGCAGCTTTGAAAGTGAAACTAGAGGCGCGCGGCCGCAGCCTGGAACAGGCACTTGAACGCGGAATGATCGCCGGCTCCGCCGCCCAGGTTAAGCAGCAGCTAAAGGTACTGAGCGAGGTCGGACTGCAGCGTATCATGCTGCAATGGCTGGATCTGGACGATCTGGATGGGCTGGAAGCGCTGGCGAAGGCAGTAGTATAGGGGAATCGGGCCCAGGTGCAAAGTCAAGCCCACCCGCTATGCGGGTGGGCTTGACTGATATATGCGATAGGATTATTTGATCTTGAGAATCAAGGATTGACTCTCACCAGCCTCGCGCTGGTTTCGATGATTTCGGCTTGTAGTTTCCCGGCCGATAACTCCTTTAGCGCGATCTGAAAATCTTGCAGCCCTTCGACCGGGAGGCGGAAAGTCATGCAGACCGCAGCTGTGAATTCTTCGCCCAGGATTTCCCCGCTTTGTCTTTCTACCAACGTGCGGACTCGTTCGAGCAGATTGTAGGGCAGCACCAGTCTAACCAGATGTACCTGCTGCTTGCGGGCGCGCGGCACAGCTCTGACCACCACTTGAGCCGCTTCGGTGTAGGCTTTGACCAGCCCGCCTTTCCCGAGTAGTGTCCCGCCGAAGTAGCGGGTTACCACAAGCGCCGCATCCCCCAGTCCGCTGCCACGCAGGACCGCCAGTGCCGGGCGTCCAGCGGTGCCGGATGGCTCGCCGTCGTCGTTGCAGTATTCGACTAAGTTGTTCCCGCCACCGAGGATGTAAATCGGGACGTTGTGGTTGGCATCCCCGAATTCTTTGCGGATACGGGCGATGAAAACCCTGGCCTCGTCTGTTGTGAAGACCGGGGCAAGGCTGGCAATAAAGCGTGAATTGACGACCGTAATCTCGCGGCGGATTTCTTGGGCGGGGATCAGGTAATCAGGAGTCATACCAAACTGCCATTAACAGATGCGCGGCAGCAATTCCCCGGCCGGTAAGTCCACCACGCGCGAGCCGCCGATGGCAGTTTTCGCCACCACCAGGCCGGGATGTTCGGCTACCACTGTACCGATACGCACCGCATCCCTGCCAAATTCGTGCGCTTGCATGGCCTCCAGCACGGCCTCGGCATCTTCTGCCGGGACGAAGGCTACCAATTTGCCCTCGTTGGCAATGTAAAGCGGGTCAAGCCCAAGCATTTCACAGGCAGAATTGACAGCTGGTTTGACCGGCACCTGCGTCTCTTCGAATTCAATCCCAACTTTCGAGGCAGCTGCCAGTTCATTCAATACAGCGGAAAGGCCGCCGCGGGTGGCATCGCGCAGGCAGTGTACTTTGCGGGTGACGGCCAGCATCGCCTCCACCAGTCCATGCAGCGGGGCGGTATCGCTCCGGATCTGGCTTTCAAATTGCAGCCCTTCGCGCACGGACATAATGGCCATGCCGTGATCGCCCAGCGTCCCGCTGACGAGCACCACGTCGCCGGGTCGGGCGCGATCCGGTCCGATTTGCAGGTCGTCGGGGATAATCCCGATGCCGGTCGTATTGATGTATATCCCGTCGCCGTGGCCCCTGTTGACCACTTTGGTGTCCCCGGTCGCAATTTGCACGCCCGCGCGTTTGCACGCGCCAGCCATCGAGGCCGCGATACGCCCCAGGGTTTCCATTGCCAGCCCTTCCTCTAGGATGAATCCGGCTGACAGATATAAAGGGTGCGCCCCGCTCATCGCCAGGTCGTTGACGGTGCCGTTGACGGCCAATTCGCCGATATCACCGCCCGGGAAGATCAGCGGGCTGACGACGAACGAATCCGTCGAAAAGGCGACCCGGCCCGGGGGGAGGCCGAGCGCCGTCGAATCCGCCAGTTGGCCAAGGAGTTCGTTCTCGAACTCCGCAGCGAAAAGATGTCGGATCAAGTCATTCATCATCTTGCCGCCACTGCCATGCCCCATCACAATTGTGGGGTAATTTTGTAAAGGTAGTGGGCAGGTCCAGCCATCAAAAGAAGGGATTTCCATGAGTCACCTCGGTTTGGCTGTATTGTACTCGAAGAGACCCATGAAGATTGTGTTTGGGCAAGCGTGGTGCCGGGTTTGGATTTTGAAATAGGAGTTTCGGGGGACTGATTTGCAGATCGGTTGATAATATGCTAATATTGCGACAAATTAGATAGTCATTGTAAAGTATTTATAAGGAGAATGTGCGATGAAGAATGCTTTTGTTAGGAATCGTTTTTCTGTAATCCTGACCGTGATTGTACTTGCAGCTTTTGCATGTAGTCTCCCCGGAGGGGGTGGGGATGCGGCCAGCCCAACCTCAACGCCAGAGGTGGTGACGATTGTGGTGACGGCGACTAATCCCCCCGAGCCTACTCCAACCGAATCGAGTAAGGGACTAACCGGCCCCACCGCCACCACCAAGCAGGACTTGAACGTGCGTGGTGGACCCAGCACTGGATTTTCGATTACCACCTTCCTGCCGGGGGGCACGACCGTGCCGGTGATTGGCAAGAATGCGGCGGGAACCTGGTTGCTGGTAGCATTGGACGATGGCGGCTCCGGCTGGATTTCGACCTATTATACGGATACGACCGATCTCTCAGGTGTCCCGGTGGTTGATGCGCCTCCGCCCCCCCAAGCCTCCAGTGGCGGTAGCAGCGGCTCCGGGAGCTCAGGTGGTTCGAGTGGCTCCGGCGGATCGGGTAGTTCAGGTGGTTCGAGCGGCTCCGGGGGCTCGGGTGGCGGTGGCGCGCCATCGGACAGCGACATTACCACCGATATCAACATCAAGAATGATGCCAAGAGTTTCAACGGCGTAATTTCCTATCCAAATGGAGATTCGACCGATCGGGTCTACGTCAGAGCGGTTGGTTTCGACAGCACCAAACATTCGGGTAACATCATCTTTTCCCTGACCTGCAGTGGGGACGGAGTCGCCAATGTCAAGGTACAGGATGTGGGAAACACCACGAGTGGCAGCCCGGGATGCAATAAAACCTGGACGAATTTCTTCGGGAATGACAGCGACCGGGATACGATAAAGATCTACTTTAATTCCGGCAGCGGTAACGTTAATTGGACTTTGGTGATCTCAGCCAATAATTAATCTTCACATTTCTGGTTGTGGAGTGACGGACCTTCTGCTTTGATAGAGAAGGTCCGTCTTGGTTGGATGCGGCTCAACGTGCAGAGAATTTGCGGGATTCAACTGTGCAACTCTACGGTACTTTTCGCGTATACTGTTTATGAAGCGCATTTTGTGCGTATGATTGGTTTTTAACTGATCTCAAAAAATCAAGGAGAGTGCAATGGATCGAAAAAATCGTTCCCAACTTGGACTGGGAATCATCCTGATCTTGCTCGGCGGCTGGTTTATCGCCCAGAAGACAATCCCGGGGCTGCAGGAATGGATGACCCAGTTCTCTGCCTGGCCTTTCACTGTGATCGGGGCAGGCGCGATCATCCTGCTGATCGGCCTGATCATCGGCTCCCCGGGTTTGGCAGTTCCAGCCTCGATTGTTGCTGGGATCGGCGGCATTCTGTACTACCAGAATGCGACTCAGGATTGGGGTTCCTGGTCTTACATGTGGGCGCTCATTCCGGGCTTTGTAGGGGTCGGTACAATCCTGATGGGACTGTTGGGAGAAAACACTCGGCAAAACCTGCGCCACGGTATGAACTTGCTGGTGATCAGTGCTGTGCTGTTCCTGGTTTTCTCAGCCTTCCTGGGCGGCTGGCAACTTCTGGGCAATTTCGGTCCGGCCATCTTATTGATCCTGCTGGGCCTGTGGGTGCTGGGAAATGGCATCTTCCGCAGCTTCCGTCAAGGCAAACGGGAGTAAGCCATGCGTCGAAATAGTATTTTCTGGGGCGTAGTGCTCATCCTGCTCGGCGGCTTGTTGTTCTTGCAGTCGGCCGGTTTCCGGTTGCCGGGCGGCAGCCGTCCGCTGGATTACTTTTGGGCTCTGCTGCTGATTTTGTCGGGTGCCTGGGTCATCCTCAATGTGTTCATGACGGGCGGTTCTGCGGAAGAAGAAAACCTGACGCTCGATTTGCAGGGTGCCAGCAAAGCCTCCCTGCATGTGCACCATGGCGCTGGCGTGCTGAGACTTGGATCAGGTGCCCCGGCAGGACAGTTCCTGAACGGGACATTTGGCAGTGGCATCGTCCATCGCGAACGTGTGTCGGGCGAAAGTTTGGATGTGGATTTGCGCACTCCGATGGTAGCTGTTCCGTTTTTCGGCCCGTGGCAGAGCCTGGATTGGGATGTCCGCCTGAACCGTGAAATTCCGACCGCGCTTTATCTGGAAACCGGTGCCAGCAAGACGCAAATCGATCTGCGTGACTTGCAAGTAACATTCATTGACCTGGATGCCGGGGCAAGTTCGATCGAGGTGACCATGCCTTCCGGGGCCGGACAGGTGGAGGCCAAAATCGACATCGGGGCAGCCTCACTCGAGATCCGCGTTCCGGACGGGGTCGCGGCCCGTATTCGGGTCGAGCAGGGCGTCTCGGCCGTAGAGATTGATCCGATCCGTTTCCCGCGCTCCGATCGTACCTACGAATCTTCAGATTTCGCTTCAGCCACCAACCGGATCGACATGGATATCCATGCCGGGGCTGGCAAAGTATCAATTCATTAATTTAACCACCAAGGAGAATGCAATGAAGCGCTTTGATTATCGTATCATGCTCGGCGTGATGCTCATCCTGGCCGGTGCCCTGGCGCTGGCGCAAACGATGGGTTATCTCGAAAATGTCTCGAATATTTTCTGGGGCGCTATGTTCCTGTTAGCCGGCGCTGCTTTCCTGTATGTGTATGCGGCGGGACAATGGTGGGGTGCCATCCCTGGCATGACCCTGATCGGCATAGCCGGCGCGATCTGGCTGCCCGGGACCTGGGGCGGCGTATCCGTGCTGGGTGGGATCGGCCTGGCTTTTTGGCTGGTCTACCTGGGGGCGCCTCAGGCGCGCTGGTGGGCGATCATCCCAGGTGGCGTAATGATCACCCTGGCTGTCGTATCTGGTCTAACTGACATCGTTGGCGGGGAAGAGACCGGTGCAATATTCTTCCTGGGACTGGCGTTGACTTTTATCCTGGTGGCCTTGCTGACGAGCATGAAATGGGCCTGGTGGCCGGCAGCTGCTTTGGGGCTGTTGGGTGTCATGCTATCTCTGTCTATGGGTGGGATTATCAATTACATCTGGGCTGTGGTCCTGATTGGCGCCGGCATCTACCTGATCTTCCGATTCTATCGCCAGAGCGTCTGAGCTTAACCAGCAAGCCCCCGGCGATGTCGCCGGGGGCTTGTGTTTTAAACCGATTACCAGCCTGTGATCAAACAGGCACAGGCACCAAATTTAATATTGTTAAACGGATTGGACGGATTCGATCTCCGGGAAGAATTGACGTACGGTTCCAGCCACCCAACCGTGCAGCGTGGCAGGGGATAGCGGACAGCCCTGGCAAGCACCTCCAAGGCGAACGAGCAATTCTTTTCCATTGTAGGAAACAAATTCGACTGAGCCACCATGGTATTGTTCGATGTAAGCGCTCAGTTGGTTGATCAATCCCTTGATCTGATCCTCTGTCGTGCGATTGTTTGCTGCCACGGTTTTGCCTCCTTTCGCAGAACCATTTGCGGGAGCTTTGATACCTTGATCCAGCATGGCGCGGATTTGATAGTGGGAGTGTTGCCAGCGTGCGGAAACCAGTTCAGCCAGCCGGTCCAAAATGATCTTGCCAGTTTCCGGGTGCTGACTGCACAGCATTCGAAGTGCGTCGCCCTCCACGCGAAGGGCGGCAACATCATCAGCGCAATATGCGCCCGAGGTATACGTCGCGCTTCCCACCACTGCCGACCAGCCGAAGACGCTGCCAGCGTTAACGCGCGCTACGGTCAGGGGTGGGCCGTCGTATGGTTTATATTGTACCTCTACCAATCCGTTCAGTAGCAAGTACATATAAACAGCTGGTTCGCCCTGTTTAAATACTACCTTACCCTGTCGGCCGATATAGGGCTCGAACAGAGTGTCCAGCAATCGCAATTCATCGAGTGCAAGACCTCTAAAAAGTGTTGATTCACTAAGTGTCGTAAGCATCTAATTGGATGGTATCAAATTGTCTCCCATCCTTTCTAGTGGCATATTTCCTCAAAGCATTGACATTTATCCCCTTAATCTGCGGACATCATCATGGGTTATACTGTGAGTTATGACTGTAAAACATGTAACTTTCGGGAACAGGATGCATCTAAATGGTAGTAGACATTGAACAAGAGTTCTCTCTTGAGGCACTCCGTAAAGGCGACCGGGACGAATTCGCCCGCCTGGTGGATGCGTATTCGAACCAGATCTATCGCCTGGGGCTCAAAATGTTGGCCGATCCACAGGACGCTGAAGACGTACTTCAAAACACGTTTCTGAAAGCCTTGCAATCCCTGGCAAATTTTGAAGGACGTTCGAGTTTATCAACCTGGTTGTACCGTATTGCTGTCAATGAAGCCTTGATGTTGCTTCGCAAACAACGGTCGGAGACTCCGGTGCCTGGCGACCAAGACAGCGATGACGACGAAAATTATTTCCCGGTCCAGTTTGTGGATTGGTGTTGTCTACCCGAGGATGAGTTGCTTTCGTCTGAGGCAAAGGCCCGCCTGGATCGTGCCATTCAAAAATTGCCCGAGAAATTACGAGTGGTGTTTATCTTGCGTGATATTGAAGGTCTTTCGATCCGCGAAACCAGCCAAGCCCTCGGTCTGACCGAGACGGCAGTCAAAACCCGTTTGCTTCGCGCGCGACTGAACTTGCGCGAACAGCTTTCGGTTTACTATGGTGAACGGCTGGGAGAGGAAAAAGTCAAATGAACGAACACGTCAATTGCCAGTCTATCCTGGACTCGCTTTCCGATTACGTCGACGGAAATCTGAAAGATGAGTTATGTCGAGACATCGAACAGCATATTGCCGGTTGTTCGGATTGTCGAATTGTGGTCGATACACTTAAAAAGACAATTTATCTCTATCACGCCACCTCCGAAACTCAGGAAATGCCCGAGGATGTCCGTGAACGCCTCTTCCTGCGTTTGAACCTGGATGATTACCTCGATCAAAAATAAGGATGTAACTTTTTTATTCTCCGTGCATCTAAACAATGTGACTGCCGAAGCCGATAAGCATCTTTCTGCCTTTGAGCTTTCGCTATTGGATGACCCGGCTCAAAAATTTGAGCCCGCGGTAATCCTGCGCAAGGGAGACTTGTGTCCCCAATGCGGCGAAGGAAAGGTGGACTACAACGGGATGCTGGACCTGGAATGCCCAAAATGTGGCTATATCAGCGGCGGGGGCGGTGGCTGTACCTGATAACCCAACTTTGTTGCCCCGGTGGGGCAACCATGGAGAAAGAAATGACCCAGCTACTGAATGAAGATATTATCAAACAGGTGCGCGAAGTATTCGATGGCATGCAACAACCAGTGCAGATCCTTTTCTTCGGTCAAAAGGAGAAGTGTGATTATTGCGAGGATACCCATCAGTTGCTCGAAGAGCTTGTAGCCATCTCTGAAAAGATCGGCCTGAGTGTCTATGATATGGAAGCAGATGCCGATGTTGCCAAGAACTTCAATGTGGATAAAACTCCCGGCATCGTCATCGCAGCCAAATCCGGCGAACAGATCACGGATTTCGGCATTCGCTATGCCGGTATTCCTTCTGGACACGAATTTACCTCAATCATCCAGGATGTCATGCTGGTGTCCGGGCGTGATTCGGGACTGAATGATCAGACGCGTTCATTTCTCAAAGATTTGAAAGACCCGATCCACATGCAAGTCTTTGTTACCCCAACCTGACCATATTGTCCGCGGGCAGTTGTGCTCGCACATATGATGGCCATGGAAAGTCCCATGATCCAGGCTGAGATGGTCGAAGCGACGGAATTTCCTGAACTGGCTGATCGTTTCGGTGTCAGTGGGGTGCCGCATACCACCATTAATGCCGGCAAAGGCAATCTCATCGGGGCCGTACCCGAAGGCAACCTGCTGGCAGAAATCCAGCGCCTGGTTGGCTAGGAGGCGGGCATGGCTGACGCGAAGAAATATCCGCGCGTGATAGTCTTCTCAACCCCGACCTGTACTTTCTGCCGTCAGGCTAAGAGTTATCTGCGTCAGCAAGGAGTGCGGTTCCGTGACGTGGACGTTTCGCGTGACCCTGCTGCCGCGCGTGACATGCAGCGGCGCAGCGGCCAACAAGGCGTACCGGTAATCGATATCGGTGGTAAGATCGTGGTCGGCTTTGACCGGCCCAAAGTCGATAAACTGCTGGGTATACGCTAATCAGCGAATGCGAAGTCATTGGACTTCGCATTCATTATCAGGATAAAGGCATGAAAATTGCAGCAATCACGCAGGATGGAAAGTCCATCTCCAGTCATTTTGGGATGGCGGATAAGTATCTGATCTTCGAAGTGCAGGATGGGCAGATCGTTTCCCAAACCGAGGTCGATAAGCCCCATCATGCAGTACATCCCGACCACGAGGCTCAAGGCAGTCGCCACGCAGGACACGGTCATGACGACATGCTCGCTCCGATCCGTGATTGCCAGGTGTTGCTGGCCGGTGGTATGGGTGGACCTGCCTATCAAAAAGCGCTGGACGCCGGACTAGAGGTAATGCTGTCTGGTGGACAGATTACATCTGCGTTGGAAGCCTATCTGCGCGGCGAACTACACAGCGACCCGCTGCGCGTACACAAGCATTAGACGCAGGAGGAGTTGCAATATGGCTCAACGTCGCAATCCGGCAGGGAAACTTGCAGCCGTCAAATCTTCAAGGCGCAACAATTCATTTGCACTGGCGGTCATCGGAGCCGGCATTGTCCTTTTAGGGATTGCAGCTATCTTCCTTTTGCCGCGTCCAAACAATGCCGCACTGACGCAGGATGAATCGGGAAAATCGGCTGTCCCGGCTGCGGTGAGTTATCCTGCGCCTGATTTGGCTCTGAAGGATCCAGATGGTACCCAACATGCCATTGCTGATTATCGTGGTAAGGTGTTATTGGTCAACCTGTGGGCTACCTGGTGCCCGCCCTGCAAGGCGGAAATGCCTACTCTCAAGTCGTTCTATGAGAAACACGCCGATCAGGGCTTCATTGTAGTGGCCCTGGATCAGGGCGATGGGGCCGATGACGTTAAGGCATTTGCCACGTCTTACGAATTAAGTTTTCCGGTCTTACTCGACCCCAATTTTGAAGCTGAGACCGCTTTCCGAACCATGGGTTATCTGCCCAGTTCATACGTGATTGATCGCGATGGCACAGTTCGTCTGGCGTGGACCGGTGCGATCACAGCAAATATGCTGGAGAAATATGTGACGCCCATCATTACCGAATAAGCGCAATCAGAGAGAATGGAGAAACACAAAATGGACGCAAAAGTTAACTGGAAAGGCCGCATGAGCTTTATCGGGACTGCCAATTCCGGTTTCGAAGTCAGGCTTGGTTCTGATCCGTCCGTGGGTGGCGATGACGATGGTTTTCGCCCGATGGAACTGATGGCTATCAGCCTGGCAGGTTGTACGGCCATGGATGTGATTTCTATCCTGCGTAAGAAACGCCAGGAAGTGACTGACTTCGAGGTCAAGGTACACGCTGAGCGTGCGGATGAACATCCAAAAGTGATGACCAGCGCCAGGATCGATTACCTGATTACTGGGCATAATGTGGACGAGGCGGCTGTCGTGCGTGCGATCGAACTTTCGGCTGTCCGTTATTGCCCGGCTCAGGGGATGCTTTCCAAGGTCATGCCGATTGATCTGAATTACGAGATCTTTGAAGATGAGCAAGCCGGCGAAGCCCAGCTTGTAAAGGCTGGTACATACCAGCCGCCGCAAGCCTGATCAATCATTCAGAATAAAGGATCCCCGGATTATTTTCGGGGATCCTTTGGTTAAATACTTTGGCTAATTAGGGTGCAGGTGTGGGCAGTGGATTGCCTTCGTTGTCGAAATAGGGCAGTTTACGGATATCCCCGATGACACGGATGTATTCAGATGCCACCCAACCCAACCCGTTAGGACTGTCCGGGTAATTTATCTGATACCAGTATCCACTTATTGTCTGCCCGGTCAGCACCACCTTATTGTCCTGGTTTAGCATGCCGAGCGCGTCGAACTTCTGTGCAGGACCGAGGCGCACATTGATCTGGGCCGTGACGATGGCTTGCGGGCCTTCGGGGAGAGGCGTAGCGGCAGGTGAGGCTGAATCGCCTCCGGTTTTAGCTGGCGGGGCCGGCAATCCCGGATCATCCGCAGCCGGTGTTGCCAGATCGTTGAACAAGGGGACGCCGTCGGTATTGCCCTCAATCGTCACCAAATCAGACGAGATCCAGGCGTGACCCTCCAACCCGGACGGATAGTCAAATTGCAGCCAAACGTTACCTTTTGTGCGTCCGGTCAGGGTCAAGACCGCACCGCGCTCAACTGTCCCTACGGTCAGGTAGCCCAACCCGGGACCGACTCGCACGAAGGCATACTGGTTGACGGTAGCCGCGGCCGCGGTTCCCGGAAGGGGGGTGCTGGGCAACTGCGGAGTGCCCGTGATTTGGTAAATGATCGGCGGCAGCATGACCGGGATATCTGCGCCCTCGGCGTAAGCTACGATCGGCAGCCGTTCCATCTCGCCCTGTAAATTGACGGCTCGGGCTAAGATCCAGGCGGTGCCGGTGGGTGAGTCGGGGTAAATGATGTAATACCAGTTGGCAGCAGGATTGCGCCCGATAACCTTGACCGACTGATTGAACAGGATACCGCCGAGGCGCTCGCCGCCGCCCTTGCTATCGCGCGAGCGAATATTACTTGGGACCTGGACGATGCCGGTCAGCGGTTCGATGGTCGGCATGCTGGTCGGCGTGGCAGTCGGCGCGGGGGTGAAGGTTGCTGTAGGATTGGGGGTTGGAGAAGCCGTCGCGCTGGGTGAGGGCAGGGCTGTCTCGGTTGGGGTGGGGGTGGGCTTGGCCATGGATGGGAAGGAGCAGCCCACCAGGCCAAATGAGAGTAGTAAAGTGAACAAAGTTTTTTTATGAGTCATGAGTATCATTCTCCTGCGGTGATCAGACTTTGGATTTCTGCTTTGTCGGAAGCAGTTACGCTGAGGGCATCACGAGTCAGGGTACCGAGATACGGGCGCGAACCGTTATGGGCGACCCAGCCTCCCAAATTGAGGGCCAGTGGTCCATCGGCCGGAATCCATTCGCCGTTGTATTTGCGCGCGATGTGAACGTGGGTGCCGGTGCTTTCGCCACCTTCACAGGATGGATGGCCGAGCCTGTCGCCTGCGTGGACATAAGTTCCCAATGCAACTTTCTCGTCGCTGCGAATATGCAGGTAAAAGATCACCCAGCCAGTTCGTTCGTTACCGTCACCATCCAGGTCGAGCACCAACACGCCGGTATCTTCGCGCACAACCTGCCCATCGGCCATGGCTATGACCCACTCGCTGGTGGCGGTACATTGCGTCACACCTGTAGGTGCAAAGTCAATCGCGGCATAGGGTTCGCCTGCGCCCCAGCCGGTGTGTGGGCCACCGGTGAAATTCCAGGACCGACCACTTTCAAAAGGCAGGGTAAAGGGCGGCTGCTGCAAGCTGCCCGGGATGATTACGGTATCAGACTGCCAGGGATCACCAAACAACGCGGCGTAGGTTTGGGCGAGTCCATCCGGGCCGGTGGCTTGCAAATACTTATCGCCGGAATATAGGCGTGAATAGTAATATTGGACACCGACAGAAGCGGCGTTTTGCCAGGGGTCGGGTCGTTCGGTGCGGCCGTCGGGGTGATCGAACTGGGTCAGATTTCCGCTGCGCCAGCTGTAGAAGCCGTTGTTGAGAATATTAGCAGCCCAGACCAATTGCAGGTACAGGCCTCTGTGATAGCGCTCACGGTAACCAAGCGGATAAATATCGTCTGGTGGGGACGGCTGCGATAGCGCACCGCTCTGGTATTCGAGCACAGCCAGCAGCAAACGCGGACTGACGCTGAAGTTGGTGGCCACATAGTCCACCACGCCTGCGCCGCTGCGGTTGGCATCCCCGGCATACTCACTGTAATCCTTCAGCCAGCCGTCGTGCTGATTGACAAAAGCCTGTGTGTCGAAACCGATCAGCGTTGGGCCCATGACGAAGGCGTGATCGGGGATGATCTGATACATGCTGCCCCATAAAGGCAGGTAATAGATCGGGATTTTCATTGGCAATCCGGGCGGCATACTGGTGGCATCTTGCGGGATGATCGGATTGGCCTGCAGGATCTCCGCCACGCTGGTGTTGAAGTGCGCAGCCAGGGATGGCAGTGTGTCGCCATCCTGGGCGACGTAATCCACCAGTTGACCGGGATCGTAAGCCGGACGTGTTGGAAACGGGGTAAAGCTGAGAGGCAGCTCGGGCGTTGGCGTAACCTGCAATACAGCCAGCAGGTCGACGTTTTGGCGAGATTGCGGTGCACAGGCGCTCAAAGCCAGTCCCAGGATGATTATCAAGAGGAGAAATCGTTTGTATTGCATTATTTATCGCGGGTGATACGGCTTTCGAACGAACCGACCTGGCTGGCAGTCACTACTTCATCGCCGTGTGTGAGCGTGCCGTGATAAGCCTTGTCGCCGTTGTGGGCGGTCCAGCCGCTCAGTTCGAAGGGTAAGGCGCCTCCTGCCAGGATCCATTCACCGTTGAATTTGCGGGCAAAATGCAGGTGGGTGCCGGTTGCAACGCCGCCTTCGCAGGAGGGATGACCGATTTTGTCGTCCACATTGACCCAGGTGCCGAGCGGTACGCGTCCCGTGTCGGCGACATGCAGGTAAAGCAGGTCCCAGCCAGTCTGCTCGTGGCCGTCCCCGTCCAGGTCGACCATGACCACCCCCGCCCCCGAGCGGACGACCAGGCCGGACGCCGAAGCGACGATCCAATTGTCAGAGGGCAGGCAGCCCTGCGCATCAGCCGCCGGGGCAAAATCCAATGCTGCCAGCGCTCCTTCGTGTTCCCAGGCTGGATGTGGCCCCCCGGTGAACGACCACAACTGGCCGGGTGCGAACGGCAGGACCAGCGGCGGCTGGACCAGGTCGGCTGGGAAGAGCGGTTCGATCGTCTGGGCCCGCGCCCAGGGATCACCGAACATCTGGGCATGCAGGGCGGGGAATCCCACGCGCGGGTCCACGATCTGAGCCCACTCGGCCTGGTTGTAGCGCTGGGCAAAGAAGTACATCACTGCCACCGAACCTGCATTCAGGTCCGGGGCTAACCGCAGGGTGCTGCCATCTGGAAAAGTCAGTTCGGTTAACGATCCTTCGCGCCAGCCGTAGTAACCGAGCATCAGTTCCTGCACCGCCCACATCATTTGGCGGAAAAGGCCGCGGTAGTAGTAGTTGGGATAACCGAGCGGATAATCGGTTTGCGACAGGTTGGTGGGCTGGCCGAGGACCCACTTGCTCTCGAATTGCACCAGGGTCAAAAGCAAACGCGGATTGATCGAGTTCTCGATGGCGATGCGCTGCACCGCGTTCGCCCCACTGGTCCAGCCGGTGCTGACCAGATATTCCTTGTAGGTCTTCAGGTAACCGTCGACCCCGGATACGTATTTGGCGGTATCGAAATCGGTAGCCGAGGGCGAGTAGACAACCTCGCTATCGGGCATGATCTGCGTGGATGGGCTGGTCAGGCCCATGCGGTTGGGGATGACCAGCAGTGTACCTGGATTGATCAAGCCAGTGGCGGGCAAGGGACCGGCTGAAGTGACCTCGCTCGGGTCGACGCCGAAGCGGGCGGCCAGAGCCGGGAGTGAATCCCCGGCCTGAGCGTAGTACAGATACGGCGGCTGCTCCGTTCCGGTGACCGGTGTCGCAGTGGCAGTTGGCGTATCTGTGGGGACGGGCGTTGGCGGATCAAAGGTCAGGGTCGGCTCGGGGGTGGCGGTCGCGGCGCGCAGGGTCAAGACGACCGGCGGGATTTCCGAGGTTGGGGTACCATAAGTGCCCCACAGCGAACCGGCGCCGGTGCAGGAAGTCAACAGTGCTGCCATCAGGAGGATCGTTAGCCAACGTATTTTCATAATGTGAAAACCGAACGATTATACCCGTTCAAGCTTGGAAACAGATTAAGTTCAGCGTGAGATCTGGTTGAGGTCATTACGGGCATCCCAGGCCTCGACCACCTGATCGCCGCGTTTGAGATAGCCGTCATATTCGGTCCCATTCCCGCTGGAGACCCAGCCGTCGAGCACGAAGGGTAGGTTACTGTCAGCCGGGATCCATTCGCCGTTGTAGCGGCGTGCCAGGTGCAGGTGCGTGCCGTTCGAGATGCCGCCTTCGCAGGACGGGTGGCCGATGCGATCTCCGGCTTTGAGCCGCGTACCCGGCTTTACGCGTGCGCTGCTGCTGATGTGCATGTACAGCACCGTCCAGCCGGTCTGTTCGTACCCATCCCCATCCAGGTCCTGGACCACGGCTCCATCCTGCGCACGGATGATCAGGCCATCCGCCACAGCCAGCACCCAGGCGCCGGAGATGACGCAACCCTGCGGCTCGCCGGGCGGGGCGAAGTCAAGCGCGGCCCAGGCTGAACCGCTGTCCCAACCGCCGTGTGGTCCGCCTGTGAAGGACCAGGTTTCGTCGGCCGCGAAGGGCAGCTGCATCGTGGGCTGGGTCAGGCCTGGGGGAACCAGTGGTTCGATCGCCAGGTCGAATGGATAGCGGAACAGCTTTTCGTAGGTGGCAAACAGTCCGTCCGCGGTCACAGCCCTTTCCCAGGTGGGGCGGTCATCCATTTTGGCGAACAGATTTTGCACGCCGGCGGTCCCGGCATTGATGGTCGGCTCGATCGGCACGATTGCCCCATCAGCCAGAACCCAGGTGCTGACAGCCCGCGCGCGCCACAGGTAATAGCCACGATTGAGTTCGTTGGCTGTCCAGGTCAACTGGCGGTACAGCCCGGCGTGCCCGCTGTCGAAGTACTCGAGGGGATAATCCAACGTCCCGGCGGCGGGATTTTTTTGGGTCACCCAACCGCTGTGATATTCCAATAGCGCCAGCAGCAGGCGCGGATTGACCGAGTAATTCTGCGCTACCAGCAGGATGACTTCCGCACCGCCTAAAGTCCGGCCATCCACGTCCTGTGTGTAGGATGCCAGGTAACCGTCTTTTTCGTGCACGAGGGCTGGTAAATCCAACAAGGCGCTGGCGGGTCCGTAAACCAGTTCGGAATCGGGGATGATCTTGAAACCGGGTCCCACCGGTCCTGGCGTTGGGACCGGGATGGTCAGCACCTGCCCGACTGAGAGCAGGTTCGGATCGCTCAGGCCATTGGCGGCCATCAATGACTCGAGGCTGACGCTGTAACGATCGGCGATGGTGCCCAGCGTGTCCCCGCCCTGCACCATATACTGCTCAGCCTGATCCCGTGGGGTTGGCCCGCCGTGGGGAGCATCCGGCGTGGGAACCACAGCCGGCGTGCCCGGTCCGCGGGTGGGGGGCAACAGCTGCACCAGCGGCAGTGGCGTCCCGGGTCCGACCGTGACGAAGGGGTTGTAGCCGCTCCAATCCGGGGTCGGCGTGGATAAACTGCCTCCGCAGGCGCTCAGGATTAAGATGGTGACCAGTGCCAGGATGGATGAAGGCTTCAGCATGGGCTGATTTTAACACGATTGCAGGGATGACCGTACGGTCATCCCTGCCTCGGCAATTCCTCTACAATTATTTTCAACCGCCCCAGGGCATCTGGGCGTACTCTTCGAAGGCCTGGTCGTGCAGGTTTTTGAAGAGTTCCTCGTGGCGGCGTTCCCAATAAGCCAGCGTTTCCAGCACTTGTTTGCCTTCACCTTCTGCTTTGGACGCAGCCCCCTCGTAGAATTCGGCAAAATCGCGTTCGATCAGGTAAGCCAGGCGCAGGACCGGCAGGTCTGGTACCATGGCTTCCAGTGTGGTCTGGTCGATCGCTTCGGAGGTGGCCCGCTGGTCGAAGAATCCAGCTGGTTCCAGCTCGGCACCGACGGCTGGATCGGATACGCCTCCCTGGTCCAGGCGCTCGAGCTGCTGCTGGATGTACTCGATGTGCTTCTGCTCTTCACCCGCCAGCACTTTGAAGGCTTCGCGGGCAGCGGCATGCTGGATGCGTTCCGCGTTCTCCTCGAAGAAGCGCTTGCCCTCGCGTTCACGCCCCAGGGCGTATTGGTAGATTTTTAGAATGTCCATGAGAACCTCCAGCAGCGATTGGGACTGCCAATGTTTATTTTACGACCTCGACCTTGACCGCCGTGACCTTGTACTCCGGGATTTTGGCCACCGGGTCGAGCACAGCCTGAGTCAATACGTTGGCGGAGGCCTCCGGGAAGTGGAAGTTGGCGTAGACCATGCCAGGCGGGACGCGATCGGTGATCCAGGCCAGGGCTTCGATGCTGCCTCGCCGGGAGGTGACGCGCACGCGGGTCTTGCCGTTCAGTCCGAGCCTGGCCCCGTCTTCAGGGTTGACCTCGATCAGCGCTTCCCCATAGACCTTCATAATGCCGCTCGAGCGGCGGGTCATCTGGCCGCCGTGCCAGTGGTACAGCACGCGTCCGGTGCTCATCACGAAGGGATAAGTAGGGCTGGGCTCCTCAGCCGGCGGGACATGGTCGATGGGGTTGAACTTGCCCAGTCCGCGCGCGAACTTGCCGACGTGCAGTACCGGTGTACCCGGATGCTCCGCCGTTGGGCATGGCCATTGCAGGCGCTCACCGGCGTCGAGACGGGCGTGGGTGATGCCGCCGTAGGACGGGGCCAGGGCGTTGATCTCAGCCATGATGGCCGATGTGTCGGGGTAGTCCCAGCCAGCAAATGCTCCCTCTGGCAGAGGCTGGTCAGCCGCCAGAATGCGCTTGGCGAGCTCAGCCGTGATCTGCCAGTCGGGTTTAGCTTCCCCGAGTGGTTCGATGGCCTGGTGTACCATCTGCACGCGCCGTTCGGTGTTGGTGTAGGTACCGGTTTTCTCGGCGAAAGACACACCCGGCAGCAGCACGTCGGCATAAGCCGAGGTCTCGGACGGGAAGAGCTCCTGCAGGACCAGGAAGTCGACCTTCTCGAGGCACTGACGAACGTGGTGGGTGTCCGGGTCGGACATAACCGGGTCCTCGCCCAGGATGTACAGGGCGTGGGTCTGGCCTTCCAGGATGCCAGGGATCATCTCGGTGGCGGTCAGGCCGACCTTGGTGTTGCTGGTCTGGCCCCAGGCCTCTCTGAATTTCTTTTGAGATTCCTGGCTGGTGACCGTCTGGTAAGCCGGGTAGACGTTGGGCAGGCCGCCCAGGTCGCAGGCGCCCTGGACGTTGTTCTGTCCGCGCAGCGGGTTGACACCGCCGCCAGGGATGCCCATGTTGCCGAGCAGCATCTGCAGGTTTGCCAGGGTCATAACGTTGCGTACGCCGCTGATGTGCTGGGTGATGCCCATGGCCCACATGACAGCCATCGGATGGCTGGCAGCCATAATCTCGGCAGCTTCGTATAGTTTTTCGACTGGAACGCCGCTGATTTCGCTGGCTTTTTTCGGTGGATATTGCATTATCGTGGCTTTGAACTCATCAAAACCTTCCGTGCGCTCGGCGATGAAATCTTTGGCTTCCCAACCTTTTTCAAGAATGATATACATCAACCCGTTGAGCAGGGCGATGTCGCTGCCGGGTTTTTGCTGCAGGTGCACCGTAGCGAAGTCGCACAGGTCAATGCGGCGTGGGTCGACCACAATCAGCTTTGCGCCGCGGAAACGCACCGCCTGGCGCAGCATGGTCCCGAAGACCGGATGCTGCTCAGTGGTGTTGGAGCCGATCACGAAGAACGTTTCAGCTTTTTGCGAGACGTCGTCCATTGAATTGGACATGGCGCCCGAACCGAAGGAGGCGGCCAGACCGGCCACCGTGCTGGAGTGTCAAAGACGGGCGCAGTGGTCAATGTTGTTGGTTCCAATGACCTGCCGCGCCAGTTTGTTCATCAGGTAGTTTTCTTCATTCAGGCATTTGGCTGAAGTCAGCACGCCGACGCTGTCGGCACCGTGCGAGTCGCGCACTGCGCGCAGCTTGCGGGCGGTCAGATCGAGCGCGGTCTCCCAATCGGTTTCGACCCATTCCCAGGCGCTCCCCTTGCGGGATTTCTTTTTGTTTTCCAGCAGGTAGCGGCGCACCTTTGGTTTTTTCAGCCGGTCAGGGTGGTGGACGAAGTCCCAGCCGTAGCGGCCTTTGACGCACAGCGCCATACCGTTGACGGGTGCATCTGATTTGGAGGTAACGCCGATGATCTTTCCGTCGCGGATGTTCAAGTCGAACTGGCAGCCGACACCGCAGTAGGTGCAGGTGGTGGTTACTTTCTGGACCTGGTGCCTGCGTCCCATACCGTAGCTCATCTTGTTGGACAGTGCTCCAGTGGGACAATAAGCCACACACTGACCGCAGGATTCACAGCGCGCCTCCAGCATGGTCGACCCGGCCCCGGCGACGATGACTTCATCGAAACCGCGTTTGGCCACGCCCCACACATCCCGCACCTGGATTTCGGCGCAGGCTTCGACGCAGCGGCGGCACAGGATGCAGCGGTTCATGTCCACGCGGATGAAGGGGTTGGGGTCACTGTCGACCGGATAACGCGTACCTTTTGCACCCCAGGCCGGTGCTTCGACCTGGTACTCATACGCCAGGTCCTGCAGCTCGCAATCCCCGCTGACGTCACAGGTAATGCAGTCCTGCGGGTGATTGGCCAGCATCAATTCCAAAGAGAGCTTACGTGAGGCGCGTGCCTTTTCTGTCTCTGTATCGATCTCCATCCCTTCCCAGACCTCAGTCACGCAAGCCGCTTGCAGGAAGCGTGAGTTTTTGACATCTACCACGCACATGCGGCAGTTGCCGGTGGGTGACAGGTCTTTGTGGTAGCACAGGGTTGGGATGCGAACATCATGTTCACGGGCAACTTGCAATATAGTCTGTCCGGGCTGGGCTTCGATTTGCTTGCCGTTTAGGGTAATGTTTACAGTCATAAGTACCTCGCTACTTTTCCGCTGCTTTGAACGCGTCTTTGAATTGCTGCATAGCTGAGTTCATCGGAATGGGTACGGACTGTCCCAGCCCGCAGAAGGAAGCCAGCAGCATGTTGTTCGACAAGGCTTTGAGCTCGGCCAGATCGCCTTTTTGCCCATTTCCAGCAGCCATGCGATTCAGGATTTCCAGCGAGCGCCATGTCCCGACCCGGCAGGGCGTGCATTTACCGCAGGATTCGACCGCGAAGAAGTGCAGCAACTCGCGCAGGAAAGCCACGGGAGAGACAGATTGGTCGCAGATCAGGAACGCGCCAGCGCCGAGCGAGATGCCTTTCTGCGAGGAGCCGTAATCGATCGGTACGTCGAGCAGGCTTTCGTCCACGACAGTCCCGGCCGCGCCGCCGCACAAGGCGAACTGGAAGGTCGATCCGTCGAGCATACCGCCGCCGAACTCCTCGATCAGCTGGCCCAGCGTCAATCCGAAGGGTGCTTCGAACAGGCCGGGTTGCTTGACCTGGCCGAGCAGCATGTACAGTTTCGTCCCGGGCGTGGCATAAGTTGATTGGGATTTCCACCAGTCGATGCCATTTCTCAAAATGCTTGGGACTGCAGCAAATGACTCAACGTTGTTGACAGCAGTTGGCTGGCCGCGATAGCCGTAGCTGGGTGGATAGGGCGGTCTCAGGCGCGGTTCGCCGCGTTTACCTTCGAGCGACTCGATCAGGGCAGTTTCCTCGCCGCAGATGTAGGCACCCGCGCCGCGGTGAACGTGGATTTTGAATGAGAAACCGCTGCCGAGGATATTCTCGCCAAGATAGCCTTTTTCTTCAGCTTGTTCGATAGCGTGTTCCAGGCGCTGAGCCTGGTGCTCGTACTCACCGCGGATGTAGATCCAAGCTTCGGCGGCGCCGCAGGCGTACCCGCCAATGGCCATGCCTTCCAGCAACTGGTGCGGATTGGTATCGATCAGCACGCGATCCTTGAAGATCAGCGGCTCGGACTCGTCGGCATTGCAGATCATGTATTTTGGATTCCCTTTGGCATCGGCCACGAACTTCCATTTACGGCCGACCGGGAAGCCGGCCCCGCCGCGTCCCTGCAAGCCTGAAGTTTCGACCAGGTCAATGACTTCCTCGGCTTTCATCCCCAGAGCTTTTTTGAGTCCTTCGTATGCGTTGTGCGCCAGTGCCGACTCGATTTCGTCGGGATCGATTTTTCCGGCTTCGGCCAGCATGACACGGACTTCGCCTTTTCGCGGTTGGCTGTAATCGGTCGGGACGCCGCGCCAGCCCTGGCAGACCTTTTTGGCGTCACCGGGCAGGACGGGTCCGGCCTGTTCCTCCCCAACCAGGACGGCCGGGGCACGGTCGCACAGGCCCAGGCAGGAACTGCGTTCGATGGTCCATTCATTGCCGGCAGCTTGCTCGACCGCCTCCCTGGTTTCGGCGGCACGCTTCAACCAGCAAACCGGTCCGTCGCATACCCGCAGGATTTTTTTGCGTTCTTCAAGCGACAACATCGAGTAGAAAGTCGCAATGCCGTAAGCTTGATGGGCGGGTAGGTCCAGAGCGCGGGCGGTATCGCTGATTGTATTTGGATTGAGTTTGTTTTCTGCGTCCAGTTCGGTTAATACTTCGAGCACGGCTTCACGATTGCCCCCGTGATCCTGCGCCAGCTTTTCGATCTCTGGCGCGATTGGCTTGAATACGATTTTTCGATTTGTCATTCTGCCTCTTTGTCCTGCACCGTTTCATTTATTATGTACCTAATCCCGGGAACGGGAAAGTCGCATTTTTCGTGGATTTGGTTGACATTTGTCTTTGTGCGACCGTTCACAATTATTATAATAGCATTCGGGATTCGTTTTGTTGCAGGACCGGTGAGAGCAGGGTTATTTGTTTTCGATACCCTGCGGTTGTTTTTCGAATAACCGCTCTGGATGCGTATAGACGTTAAATCGGTTGCGCCGCGCGTAGCCAATCAGCGTCAGGCCGCGTTTTTTGGCCATCTCGATGGAAAGTGAGGAAGGGGAAGTGCGCGAGACCAGAATACGGACACCCAGGCGTGCCGCTTTTTGCAGCATTTCGGAACTGATCCGTCCGGTCGTGAGCAGAATTCGTCGCTCGGGCCAGATGTTTCCCTGCAGGCACAGCCCGGTGAGTTTGTCGAAGGTGTTGTGTCGGCCTATATCTTCAGCTGAGACCAGGATCTGCTCTCCGTCGCTCAGGGCGGAGGTGTGAACGCCGCCGCTTTCACGATAGAGCTGTTGTGACTCAAACAATAAGTCGATTAATTGGCCGATCAGCTCGGGGGATACGTGTAAATCATCAACTGGCGGGAGGCTTGTAGCTGGTTCAGTCTCGTTTTGACCGGTCGTGATGGAGGTCACGCCACCAGTACAACCGGAGGTCCGGCGTGAGAAGTCCGGTCTTTCGACCTCGAATTTTAACCAGACATCCAGATTGTCTCCGTGCTCGCACAAGCGAACATCCACTACATCCTCAATTGATTCGATCACCCCTTCATTGTAGAGAAATCCGACCGCCATTGCTTCCAGATTGACTGGTGTGCACATGAAGGTCAGCCAGGGGCTGCCGTTGACGGTCAGGGAAACCGGGGTTTCCACGATGACCTCAGCCTCGGCGGATTGGAATTCTCCGGCCGTAAAGTGCGCATATTGTACGGATTGGATTGGGTTTGGCATGTAGAGCCTCCAGATTTGCCACTAACTTCATCGTGATTGTAGCAATAATTTGCCTCTTAGGGGTAGGCAGGATGTTACCTCCCGATAGTACAATTAATCCCGATTTGGGAAGCGCTATCCCTTGTGAGGAGGTTGGTTGTGTCTTTCAGGAGAGTTTTGTGGGGTGTGGGTGCGCTGCTTTTGCTTGCCCTGAACTGGGCCGCCTGGCACGACATTCTCAAAGGAGAGCGGGACGTCTGGCTGGAGTGGACATTCGTAATAGTCAGTCTGGTATTGGGAATCGCGTATCTGGCCCGGAAATGGCGGGAGCGCAAACGGACTCCCTGAACCACTAAAGCGATGTGATGAAATAGGATACGTCTCAGCCTTATTCCGCCAGTCTCCCGACTATCCTTACGCAGGGTCGGGTGAATACTTCTTCTTTGTGGGGTGCATCCGGCAGCTCCGAAGTCAAATCCAGGCCTGGAAAATGGAGTCGTTCGTGCATTTCCGTCCGCCATTTGGGACAATCGCTGACATCATAGACGATGCCGTTGTGGGCGACCCACTTGGGGTAACCGCGTTCGCCTGTATTGCGGCGCAGTTCCTGTGATGTGATGAGACGCTCGGGGATTTTCATAATCTTAAAGTTTTGATCCAATTTGTGTCTGGGTCGCTTTGACTGATTATAATTGCTGCATGCCAAATCCCCTTGTCGAATGTATCCCCAATTTTTCCGAAGCCCGCCGTCCCGAGGTGGTCGATCAGATCGCCGCGGCAGTCATGTCCGTCTCCGAAGTCCGCCTGCTGGACCGCTCCTCGGACCTGGATCACAACCGCACCGTGCTGACATTTGCCGGTCCGCCCAGGGATGTCGAAGAAGCGGCTTTCCGGGCCATCAAGACAGCCTCCGAGCTGATTGACCTAAACCAGCATACCGGCGAGCACCCGCGCATCGGCGCGACTGACGTCTGCCCTTTCGTGCCGCTTTCCGGTGTGAGCATGCCGGAGTGCGTCGATATTGCCAAACGCCTGGGTGAGCGGGTCGGGAAGGAATTGAATATCCCGGTCTATTTATATGAAGAGGCAGCTACCCGCCCCGAGCGAGTCAACCTGGAGAACCTCCGGCGCGGACAATACGAGGCCTTGAAAAAAGAAATGGGCGTTAATCCCGAACGCGACCCGGATTTCGGCCCGCAAAAAGTGGGACCGGCTGGAGCGACCGTCATCGGCGCGCGGGCACCCCTGATCGCTTACAACGTTTATTTGAACACTGAGGACGTCGCCATCGCCAAAAAGGTCGCCAAGGCAGTGCGTCATTCGTCGGGTGGACTGCACTTTGTCAAGGCGCTGGGGCTGCTGGTTGAAGGCCGTGCCCAGGTTTCGATGAACCTGACCAATTTTCACCAAACACCTATCGCGCGCGCGGTTGAGTTGATTCGTCGCGAAGCTGCGCGCTACGGGGTTGGCATCCACCATGCTGAGCTGGTCGGCCTGATCCCGCAAGACGCGCTGACGGATGCAGCCGTCTGGTATTTGCAGCTCGATCAATTCGACAAAGAACAGATCCTGGAGGCACGCCTGTACAAGCAGCCGGCTACCAACGGCGACGAGTGCCCGTCATTTTTGGATGAATTGGCTTCGCCCATGCCCGCCCCGGGTGGAGGTTCAGCGGGGGCTTATGCAGGAGCGATGGGCGCCAGCCTGGTTTCGATGGTTGCGGGTCTGACGATTGGCAGGAAGAAATATACCGAGTTCGAAGCGGAAATGCAAAAAATCCTGGCCGAGTCGGAAGAACTGCGCGCTGAGTTGGCCCAAAGCGTAGATGATGATGCCGCGGCCTTCGAGGCCGTCATGGGCGCTTTCCGGTTACCCAATGGTACTGCGAAACAGCAAAAAGTTCGCGCTGCCTCGATTGAAATTGCAACCCTGAATGCTGCGCACGTTCCTCTGCATGTGGCCAAGGATTGTCTGCGGGTGATGGAACTGGCGCTGCGTTGCGCGGAGGTCGGCAATTTGAATGCCATCAGCGATGCGGCTTCCGGTCTGACCATGGCCAAGGCGGCTCTGACTGCTGCGGGTTACAACGTGCGGATTAATATCTCTTCGCTGGAGGATAAATCTCCCGGCAAGCCGATGTTGACCGAACTGCGCAAGCATGATAGAAAAGCTGCCAAGCTGGAGCAAAAACTCCGAAAAATTCTGGAAGATCGAGGCGGATTCTCGCCCTCATGAGATTTCCCGCATTCCTGGTTTTGATCCTGTCTCTGACGCTGACCGCCTGCGGATCAACTTCGCCCGTGCCGCCAACTGCAACCGCAACGTTGATTTCCTCCTCGACTGCGACTTCACAACCCACACCGACCCCGACCCCGACCATAACCCCCTCGCCGCCAACTTCCACGCCGACGCTCGCGCCGGTCTGTGAACCGTTCCTGACTTTCTGCATCGAGGACGGTCATTTTTTGCTGCAGCGTCCAATTGCGCCGCCGAACAATGATGTCATCGACCCGACGTACCGCTACGGGACGACCGAGCACGGGACCCGCCAGCCTCATCACGGTGTCGAATTCCCCAACGCGCAGGGCACCCCGGTCCTGGCAGCGGCTGACGGAAAAGTGGTTGTCGCACAGAATGATAAACTCTCGCTGATCGGTCCGTGGACCGGATTTTATGGAAATGTGGTGGTCGTACAGCACAAGTTGCCCGGGTTTGCTGTGCCTATTTTCACGCTCTACGGTCATCTCTTCAAGATCGATGTACAGGTTGGGCAGCAGGTCAAGGCTGGAGACCAACTGGGAGAAGTCGGGGCGACAGGGACAGCCATTGGCAGCCACCTGCATTTCGAGGTCCGGGAAGGAAGCGATGCCTATACTTCCAACCGCAATCCCGAATTATGGCTGGTCCCTCGCCTGGACCAGAACGGGCGACCGTTCGGCGTTCTGGTTGGCAAGATTATCGATTTACAGGGCAATACCATTCGCGTACCGGTTGTGATACAGTATTATCCAGACCCGAATGGCAAATCGCAAGCGCAATACGAAGTCGAGACCTATGCGCCTGAGAAGCAGCCGGTCCGCCCCGATGACGCCTGGGATGAGAATTTTTCCCTGGGAGCGCTGCCGGCTGGAAAATATCGTGTGGTGATTGTCACTGCCGGGCGTACGTTTGAGCGCTGGGTCGATATCCAGCCTGGCAAAGTCACGCAGATGACTCTGCCGGTCAATTAACTCTTATCATATCGAAAGGGATATCCTTATGGGACTGAAACCTGACCATTGGATTCGCAAGATGGCGCTCGAACAAAACATGATCGAACCGTTCGTCGAGAACCAGGTGCGCGACGGCGTCATATCGTACGGCGTCTCATCCTACGGGTACGACATCCGTGTGGCTGACGAGTTCAAAATCTTTACAAATGTTTTTGGCGCGACGGTCGACCCGAAAGCTTTCGATCCCAAGTCCATGGTGGATTTTAAAGGCGAAGTGTGCGTCATTCCACCCAATTCTTTCGCACTGGCGCGCACGGTGGAATATTTCCGCATCCCGCGAAAAGTGTTGACCGTCTGCCTGGGAAAATCGACCTACGCACGCTGCGGTATTATTGTCAATGTGACCCCCTTCGAGCCAGAATGGGAGGGCTTTGTTACGCTGGAAATCTCCAATACGACGCCGCTGCCAGCCAAGATCTACGCTTATGAAGGCATTGCGCAGGTGCTATTCTTCGAGGCCGACGAGGAATGCCAGATCTCATATGCAGACAAGAAGGGCAAATACCAGAAACAAAAGTCGATCGAATTGCCAAAGTTATAAGTTGAACTTTAAAGCCGGGACAAAAAAAGCTCTCGGCCTTATAATTTAAGCGTCATAGATAAAGGGAGACGGGCATGAAGAGACGCTGGCTGTTCTGGATTCTGATCATCGCCTTCCTGTGGGTGGTGATCAGCCGCTTTGCCGATATTGAAAAATTGGTCAAGACACTCGAGGGCGGACAATGGCAGTGGGTGGCTGTCGCAGCCTTGCTGCAAATTATTTATTACATCGTTTATACCTGGTTGTACCAGTCCGCGTTCGACACGGTTGAGGTCAGGAGCCGCATCGGGGAATTGCTGCCGGTCACATTCGCTTCGATCTTCGTCAATGTGGCGGCACCGACGGCGGGAGCCAGTGGAGCGGCTTTGTTTGTGGATGATGCCCGCCATCGAGGTGAGTCCCCGGGCCGGGCAACCGTCGGGACCCTGCTCTCGCTGGTCGCCGATTTTGTGGCATTTCTATTTGTCCTGGGCTTTGCGCTCATCTATTTGATCGCGAATCACGCACTTCAATCTTACGAAGTGATTGGGATTGTGATCCTGCTGGCGATGGTGGGGGGGCTGATAGCCCTGCTGATGCTTGGGTTGTGGCAGCCGGATTGGTTGCGCGGTATCCTCAATTGGATTCAACGCGCAGCAAATGGCCTGGCGGCGCGACTCAAGCGGACCGAATTCCTATCTCCCGATTGGGCGCAGAGGACGACAAGCGAGTTCACTGAGGCAGCGATTGCGATCAATACTCATCCGATGCGCCTGATCCGTACCCTTATGGTCGCGCTGGCAGCGCATGCGGTCGATCTATTGAGCCTGTTTGTCCTCTTTCTGGCATTTCACGAAAAAGTCGATTTAGGGGTATTGGTGGCCGGGTATGCCATGGGGATTTTGTTCTGGATCGTCTCGATCACGCCCCAGGGGATCGGGGTGGTCGAGGGGGTCATGACGCTGGTCTTTGCCTCGTTCGGTATCCCCTTGGAAAGAGCTGCCGTCATCGCGGTTTCGTTCCGCGGTTTGACCTTCTGGGTCCCATTGGGCATCGGTTTTCTGCTGCTGCGGCGTGTCAAGACTTTTGGGGCGGCCGAGACCACGCGCTCCGAAATCTGGAGCGTGCGCCTGGTAGCCCTGCTGGCGGGAGTCATGGGGATAATCAACGTCCTTTCAGCTGTCACCCCCTCTCTTCGCAATCGCATGCGGCTGCTGGAACAATACTCACCCTTATCGGTCTCGCACGGCGGGCATTTGACCTCGGCCTTAGCGGGTTTTGCACTGATGCTGCTGGCTTTCAGTTTGTGGCGCCGCAAGCGGGTCGCCTGGTTATTCTCGATTGTTTTACTGTTAGTATCGGCTGCAGCGCACATGTTGAAGGGTTTGGATTATGAAGAAGCTGTATTTGCTCTCGGCTTGACCGCCTTACTGATCTATCTGCGGCCACATTTCCATGCGCGTTCGGACTCCCCCTCGATTTGGCAAGGCGCGCAGACACTCCTGGCGGCTTTGGCTTTTACCGCTTTCTATGGTGTAGCCGGTTTTTACCTGCTCGACCGCCATTTTAAGGTCCATTTTGGGTTGGGGACGGCGCTGCGTCAGACAGTCGTGATGTTTACGCAATTCTATGATCCGGGCCTGCAACCGATTACCGGATTTGGGCGTTATTTTGCCGATTCGATTTACCTGGTCGGGATGGTGACGTTTGGATATGCAGCCTTGATGTTGATCCGTCCAGTCCTGATTCGCCATCGGGTTTCGCCGCAGGAACGCTCACATGCGGGAGAAATCGTCAGGGCTTTTGGTCACAGCTCGTTGGCGCCCTTGACCCTGATGGATGACAAATTCTATTACTTCACAGCAGGTGGGTCGGTGATTGCCTATGTGGTCAAGGGGCGCGTGGCATTGACGTTGGGTGATCCCATCGGCTCTGGGGATGATTTTGTCGCCAGTATAAATAATTTCCAGGCTCTCTGTACGCGCAACGACTGGCTGCCCGCATTCTATCAAGTTTTGCCGGAGCATCTTGATGACTATGAGACGGCCGGTTTCAGTACGCTGTTGATCGGTCAGGAAGGGATTGTGGATACCGCCACTTTTACCCTGGAGGGCAGCCAGAACAAACCGGTCCGCAACGCTTACAACAAAATCGTACGACTGGGATTTACCGCGGAGGTGGTCATGCCACCGCATCCAACGTATTTGATGCGCGATCTGCGCCAGATAAGTGATGAGTGGTTGACGATCATGAATGGTTCTGAAAAACGCTTCTCCCTGGGCTGGTTCGACGAGATATATCTGAATTCCTGTCCGATCATACTGGTCAGGAATTCAGAAGGTACGATCGAATCTTTTGCCAACATTCTGATCGAAAACCAGGCCAGTGAAGCCACGATCGATCTGATGCGTCACCGCCGGGATGCTGAGAAAGGGCAGATGGATTTCTTGTTCGTCTCACTTTTCCAGTGGGCACAGGAACAAGGCTTGGCCTCATTTAATCTGGGTCTGAGCGCCTTGTCCGGCGTGGGAGAAAATCCCGAAGATCCGGCCATCGAACGCGCCTTACATTACATTTATGAACACATCGACCAGTTCTATAATTTTAAAGGCTTGCATGCCTTTAAGGAAAAATTCCACCCGGTCTGGTCACCGCGCTATTTGATTTACCCCGGTGCTGGCAGTTTGCCGGCTGTCACGATAGCCATGATCCGCGCCGACTCAGGCGACGACGTGCTGGGCGGTTACCTGCGGCACCCAAAGTAAGCCACTCTACAATTTGTGAATCCCGACCAGGCTGGATTTGGTGGTGAGGCCCTGCGCTTTGACGCCGTCATCCTTGAAGGCGCTCAGCATGCACTTTAATGCCAGGTCGGCGTCTTGTTCCGGGATAAATGCGATCACGGATGGACCCGCCCCAGAGAGCGCACATGCCCCAAATTGCCTGCCGGCCTGCCAGGCGGCTTGCCCACCGGGGATTTGAGCAAGTCGGTATGACTGGTGAAGGCGATCTTCCATCATTTGTTGTAACAAATCCAAATCCCCGTGGCGGAGAGCCTCTACGACCAGCAGGGAGCGACTGATGTTGAAAACTGCATCACTCCGCGAAACGGAATCGGGCAGGACCGAGCGGGCCAGGCGGGTCGGCCAGCTTACTTTTGGCGTGGCGATCACAATTGTAATTTCGGGAATCTCGTAGCGTCGTGTGATGATCTGATCATCGACAAGCGCGGAAACGACTAACCCACCCAACAACGCCGGGGCAATATTATCCGGATGACCTTCGAGGTCGCTGCCCAGCTTGAGCAAACTCTCGCTATCGAGTGGATGACCGAGAATTTCGTTGGCCCCGCACAAACCGGCCAGGATGGCGGCTGCGCTGGACCCCAGCCCAGAACCGGGCGGGATTCCGTTCCGCGATTGAATTTGGACGCCCTCTGGCGGCGTGACGCCACAAACTTCATACGAGCGGTAAAAAGCCTTGGTAACTAAATTGCGCCTGTGCCGATTGAGTTTGGTTGCGCCCGCGCCGGTTACCGTGTAGGTAACCTTGTTGCCCTCGACCGAGAAGCTGACCACATTCCACAAGTCGAGGGCCAGGCCGAGACAGTCAAAGCCGGGACCGAGGTTGGCGGATGAGGCTGGAATGCGCAGGGTGAACATGGAAGGAATTATAATCGGCATAAATCTGTCCTAGGAGTTTGCAATGGCGTATCAGGGTGTTTTACACCGATATGGTAAATTACTCGATCTTCCCGCCTACACGCGAGCTGTCACCCTGCTGGAAGGCGATACTCCGTTGATCTCCCTGCCACGATTGGGAGCAGACTTGCACTGTGAACTCTACGTCAAGTTTGAGGGACTCAATCCGACCGGTTCATTCAAGGACCGGGGCATGACGGCAGCCATCAGCGAGGCGCTCGGGCGCAAAGCCGAAACCGTGATCTGCGCTTCGACGGGCAATACCGCTGCTTCGGCGGCTGCTTACGCTGCACGCGCCGGTCAACGCGCGATCGTACTCATCCCGGAGGGGAAGGTGGCGCTGGGTAAATTGGCCGGGGCCGTCGCCTATGGTGCGGAAGTCATCCAGGTTCAGGGCTCTTTCGATGACGCGCTTGCACTGGTGGTGGAGATTACCCAGAAAACACCTCTGGCGCTGGTCAATTCGATCAACCCGTTCCGGATTGAGGGCCAGAAGTCAGCCGCATTTGAAATTTGCGATACTTTGGGTAGCGCGCCGGATTGGCTGTGCCTGCCGGTTGGTAACGCCGGAAATATCACTGCGTATTGGGCTGGTTTTCGTCAGTATCACGACAGCCATCAAACCGGGCTGCCGCATATTCTGGGAGTACAGGCAGCCGGCGCTGCACCACTGGTTCTGGGTCACGCTGTGGACATGCCGGAAACCGTGGCGACCGCCATCCGCATCGGCAGACCAGCGCGTGGCGAGCAGGCTCTGGAGGCAGCCCAGGGCTCAGGCGGGCGGATTATTGCCGTGCCGGATGAGCTGATCCTCTCGACCCAACACCTGCTGGCCGGAGAAGGCCTCTGGGTTGAACCAGCTTCGGCGGCCGGACTGGCTGGCTTGCTGGCAGAGATAGATCAAGGCAGGTTCGATCCGCGCGGAAAGAAAATCGTGATCGTGTGTACCGGCCATGGATTGAAGGATCCGGATATTATTGCCGAGTCCTTCACATCCCCCCAAATTATTCCAGCCAGCTACGAGGCGCTGGTCGAATTAATTGGAAAATAAAAAATAGCCTGGGGTTTCCCAGGCTATTTTGCTCAAGCGACTGCGTCGTAGGCCTTGACATCATCGACGGCCTTGCGGACGTTGACGAAGGGCAGGATGATCAAACCCATAACGAAGAAGAAAATCAAAGACAGGATGGCCGGACGCAGGTTGCCGAAGACCTGGTTCATCAAGCCGAAGATCAATGGCCCGATCCAGGATGTGCCGCGTTCGCTGATTTCGTAAAACGAGTAGAATTCCGCTTCCTTTCCATCCGGGATCATCTGTGCGAACAGGCTGCGGCTGATGGCCTGACTGCCGCCCATCACCAGGGCGATGAAAATGCCCAGAATAAAGAATTCCATGATGCGCGACTCGCCCTTCAGCCCTCCGTAGGCATAGATAACCACACCAGCCCAAATAACCAGGCTGATGATGATCGAGCGTTTAGCTCCTACCCAGCCCGCGAGCTTGCCCCAGAAGAGCGCGCCACCGAAGGCCACAAATTGGATCATCAGGATGACCATGGTCAGCGTGCTCTGGTCTGCACCGATGCCACCGCGCGCTAACGGCGCTGCGGCGAAGGTCGCCGATACGGCGATGACGGTCTGGATGCCGTCGTTGTAGAGGAAGTAAGCCAGCAGGTATTTGAGGGTTTCGGGGAAATGTCGCAGCTCTTTGATGGTGTGGCCTAGTTGTTTGAAGCCCACGCTCAAGTACGTTTCGTCTTTGGGCAGGGTGCGGCGGGGGTGTCGGGCACGCAGTCGTATCCAAGTGAAGAATGAAAATCCCAACCACCAGAGGCCGGCCGAAGCCAGGTTAATGCGGATTGCCAGGCTGGTGGGAATACCAAAGTTCTCATAGGTCAGGAAGAAGATCAGGTTCAATAGCAGCAACAGCCCACCGCCCAAGTAACCCAAGGCCCAGCCATAGGAGGAGACGCGGTCGCGCTGGTCTTCGCTGGCGATATCCGGCAGGTAGGCGTTATAAAAGACGATCGCTGCACCGAAAGTCAGGTTGGCCAGGATGAACAACAACCCACCTAACCACCACAGGCTGCCGCTGACGAAGAACAGTCCGATGGTGGCCAAAGCCCCAATAGTGGCAAACAATCGCATCATCTGCTTGCGCATGTGTGAATAGTCGGCGATGGCACCCAGAATGGGCAGGAACAAGACCTGCAATCCAACAGAAATGGAAATGCAGTAGGGGAAGAATGAGTCAGGCGCGATGGGGATGCCGGCCAGTCGTGCCATGCCGTCAGGGAAAGCTTTCGCTGCTTCCGCGGCCAGTGAAGCCAGATAGGGACCCAGGAAAACCGTCCCGACAGTGGTACTGAAAGCCGAATTGGCCCAGTCGTACATTGCCCAACCAAAGATTTCGCGTTTGTTGTTAACCAGCGGCTGCGTATCGGATTGGATTGTCATGCTGTCTCCTGGAGTAGGAAGTTGGTTATATTACTGTACCCAATAACACATCCATTGTATAGCAGTTGCGAGATTTCGTGGTAAAATATGCCGCGTTGGATCGATAGCGCAAGGTCCAGAATAAGTGGGTTATCTGAAAATTCACCAAAAGAAGTGCTTGACCAATAGGAATAACTTCAGGTATAATCAAACCTTGCTGTCCTGCTAATGCTGGCAGGATAGATTCATGTGTTTTAACAATTCTAATCACGCCCAGGATTGGTCAGGAGAAACGAATGGCATCCTCTTTGCCCCGCAAAAATTACGCGCGCATTCCTGTAAACCTCGAACTCCCAAATCTGATTGATATTCAACTTGATTCATTTGAACGCCTGAAACGAGAAGGACTGGCGGACCTCTTCCACGAGATCTCGCCGATCGAGTCTTATAACAAGGGCATGAAGTTGTATTTCCCCAGCCGCGGCTCAGAATCGAAGGAATGGGAACTGAAATACTGGTTCGGCGACCCCAAGCATTCCATTGAGGAATGTGTTGAACGCGATCTGACTTATGCCAGCCCATTGTACGTATCGGTGTTACTGGCTGGCCCGGATGTTCCCGAACCCATCAAGCAGGATATATTTTTGGGGGACTTCCCCGAGATGACTGACAAGGGAACCTTCATTATTAACGGGACGGAACGCGTCGTCGTCTCACAGCTGATTCGCTCACCAGGTGTCTACTTTGAAGCCCCGGTTGATCGCTCCACCGGGCGTCCATTGGCGATGGCTAAATTGATCCCCGATCGTGGCGCCTGGATGGAATTTGAGACCCGCAAGAGCGATTACATTATCTTAAAATTCAACCGCAAGCGCACGGTGCCGATCACGGTTTTTCTGCGTGCGTTGGCGGCTGTTGACGACGGTACCAAGGACTCGCCACTTAAAACCGGTTCTGATGAAGAACTGTTGGCACTATTCCAGGATGTGGACAACAACCCGGAACGCCTGTTCATGCCAGCCACCTTACGCCAGGAACCAGAATGGGACCTGACTGGGAACCAGACGATTGCTGAAGCAGCTTTGATCGAATTCTTCCGTCGCATGCGACCCGGCGATCCGGCGACGCTTGAAAATGCCCGCCAATTCCTGGAAGAGCAATTGTTCGATCAGCGTCATTATGACCTGGAACGCGTCGGTCGCTACAAACTCAACCAGAAACTTGATTTGACGATCCCCATCTCGCACCGAACGGTAACCAAGTCCGATATCGTGCGTTTAATTCGCCGCATGATCCAGATCAACAACAGCGTGGAGCATCCGGATGACATCGATCACCTTGGCAACCGCCGCGTCAAGACGGTGGGTGAGTTGATCCAGAACAAGCTTCGCATCGGACTGCGTCGGATGGAACGGGTCATCAAAGAGCGCATGTCCATCCGCGACCAGGAACAACTTTCACCGGTAACGTTGGTCAACATCCGCCCGGTGGTTGCTGCCTTACGCGAGTTCTTCGGTTCCAGCCAGCTCTCGCAATTCATGGACCAAACCAATCCCTTGGCTGAACTACGCCACAAGCGCACACTTTCCGCTTTAGGTCCGGGTGGCCTGCGTCGAGAGCGTGCTGGTTTCGATGTCCGCGACGTTCATCACTCGCACTATGGACGCATATGCCCGATTGAGACGCCTGAAGGCCCGAATATTGGTTTGATCGGACGCCTGGCTTCCTTTGCCCGCGTCAATGAATATGGGTTCATTGAGACACCTTACCGGAAGGTCATCAAATCCCTGCCTTGCGATGACCCAATTCTCGAAGGACGTGCCGTACGCGGCGATCTGACTGACGGTAAGGATGGGGTCCTCCTGAAGGATGGAGAGCGCATCGAATCCAAGCTACTTAAGAAGATTTCTAAACTCGGTAAAGACATCTCGATCGTGCCATATGTTTCGGAACAGATCGATTACCTATCGGCTGATGCTGAAGATAAATTTGTCATCGCGCAGGCCAATGCGCCGCTGACCGAAACCAGCGAGTTTGTTCGCGAACGTGTTTCCATGCGCTACCATTCCGGCTTCGATTTCTCGACCCCTGACAATGTCAATTATATGGATGTGGCCCCGCACCAGGTTGTCGGAATCAGCGCTGCACTGATTCCCTTCTTGGAGCATGACGACGCGAACCGTGCCTTGATGGGCTCGAACATGCAAGCCCAGGCGGTTCCTCTGGTGCGACCGGAAATCCCATTGGTCTCTACAGGTATGGAATATCATGCTGCCTTTGACTCGGGCCAGGTGATTGTTGCTGAAGCAGACGGAGAAGTTTTATCCGTCACAGGCAGTTTAATCGTGATTCGGGAAAAAGACGGCAATGTTCGCCCTTATCAATTGCGGAAATACCAGCGCTCGAATCAGAGTACCTGCATCGACCAGCGCCCAGCGGTGGTCAAAGGTCAGGTGATTAAGAAGGGTGACATTATTGCTGACTCATCCTCGACGGAGAGTGGCGAATTGGCTCTTGGTCAAAATGTTGTTGTGGCCTTCCTGTCCTGGGAAGGTGGTAATTTTGAAGACGCAATCTTGATTTCCGAACGTCTGGTTCAGGAAGATCGCTTTACCTCTGTTCATATCGAGAAGTACGAGGTTGAAGCGCGGGATACCAAACTGGGTCCAGAAGAAATTACACGTGATATCCCCAACGTCGGGGAAGACGCGATCAAGGATTTGGACGAAGACGGCATCATTCGAATCGGTGCCGAAGTCGGTCCCAACGATATCCTGGTCGGCAAGATTACCCCGAAGGGCGAGAAAGAACTGACCCCCGAGGAACGTTTGTTGCGGGCAATTTTTGGTGAGAAATCCCGCGATGTGAAAGATACTTCGCTGCGCATGCCGCATGGTGAGCGCGGAAAAGTCGTTGATGTCAAAGTGTTCACCCGCGAAGAGAATACTGATTTGTCCGCTGGTGTGGATATGATGGTACGTGTGGCCGTTGCACAGCGCCGCAAGATCACGGCCGGTGACAAAATGGCTGGCCGCCATGGAAACAAAGGTGTGGTCTCCAAGGTTGTCCCGGTCGAGGATATGCCATTCCTTGAGGATGGTACCCCGGTCGACTTGATCCTGAATCCGCTGGGTGTTCCAGGCCGTATGAATATTGGTCAGGTTCTGGAAGTACATTTGGGATGGGCTGCCAAACGCCTGGGATTCCGAGCCATTACTCCGGTTTTCGACGGTGCAACCGAGGCTGAGATCGAAGCAGAACTGGCGCGTGCCTGGATCGTAGACCAGGCCTGGCTCGAGGCAGCGCAATCTGCCTGGGATTGGATCAGGGAACAGGAGTACGACCCGATGATGATTCAGGACGACGATGAAGTCCGCCGCCTGTATCTTGAGCAATATTTGGGAGAGCGCGGTTACGACCCGCTGCGTCTGTTAGAACTTGACTATGCGCGTTATTCAACTGCAAAAGAATGGTTACGTGATCACAAGCACAATCCCGATGAAATTTTCCTGGAGGATCAAGAAAACGCGCGGGAACGTCCTGCATACGACGAGAAAACTATCCGTATCTGCTTAAGGCAATGGATGGAAACCCTGGGTCACGGCAAGAAAGTAGCTGATGATGAGGTCTATGAGGCAGCAAAGCGGGTTATGAAAAAAACTGGCATTCCGATGCCGACTTTAGGCAAGCAAATCCTGAGAGATGGCAAGACTGGCCGTCCCTATGATCAGCCTGTCACGGTTGGGGTCATGACAGTTCTCAAACTGCATCACTTGGTTGAGGATAAAGTACATGCTCGCTCGACTGGCCCATATAGCCTGGTGACCCAGCAACCGCTGGGCGGAAAGGCACAATTTGGCGGTCAGCGCTTTGGCGAGATGGAAGTGTGGGCGTTGGAAGCATATGGCGCAGCCTATACCCTTCAGGAAATGCTGACCGTCAAATCCGACGATGTTCAGGGTCGTGTAAACACTTATGAGGCCATCGTAAAAGGCGAAGCAATCGAAGAACCAAGCATACCGGCTTCCTTCCGCGTGTTGGTTAAAGAACTGCAAAGCCTGGGTTTGGCTGTGGAAGCAGTCAGTGAAAACGGCGAGGTAATTAAGTTTGGTAAGGATGAGGAAAAAGTCCACCCGCCCAGACTTGAGACAGGCTTACTTGGATTGGGAGATCGTTTGAATTCGTAAGAAAATTCCTTGACGTGACCCAATGCACGTGATAGAATAATTCTTCGTTGCCTTAATAATCGGGCGGCCACAACCCCCGCCCACATGCATGGCAGAGTAAATCGAGGCCATCAGAAAGTTTGTTGATGGCCTCGATTCTTGAGAATAAACGTAGAAACCAAGCATTATTAATCGGAGGCAGATGTGCCGACAATCAATCAAATGATCCGCAAGGGTCGCAAAACGAAAAAGGTTAAAAGCAAGGCTCCGGCTCTGCTCTACACCTTAAATTCGATGAAGCAACGTCGTATCCGCCAGCCGGAAGGCGCTCCTCAGAAACGTGGTGTTTGCACCATTGTCCGCACCATGACTCCAAAGAAACCGAACTCGGCGCTACGTAAGATTGCTCGTGTCCGTTTGACCAACGGTCTCGAGGTTACTGCTTACATTCCTGGTGAAGGGCATCAATTACAAGAACACTCTGTGGTGCTCGTCCGCGGTGGCCGCGTGAAGGATTTGCCTGGTGTACGTTACCACATCGTGCGCGGCACGCTGGACACGACAGGTGTGTCTGACCGTAAACAAGGTCGTTCAAAATACGGCGCGAAGCGCCCGAAATAGTTTTTGAGGGAGTTTTTAAATGCGACGAGCAAAGCCTGAACAGCGTAAAGTTCCACCCGACATTCGTTACAACAGCGTCAATGTGCAAACCATGATTTTGCATGTTATGAAGAGTGGTAAAAAGAGCCTGGCGACAAACCTGGTTTATGACGCGATGGATATCATTAAGGAGCGAACAGGAAAGAACGCCCTTGAAGTCTTTGAAACGGCTCTCAAGAATGTATCGCCTGGCATGGAAGTTCGCCCGCGTCGTGTCGGTGGAGCTACCTATCAGGTCCCGATGGAAGTTTCAGCAGAACGCCGCCTGACTCTGGCGTTGCGCTGGATGCTGGCGGCAGCCCGTGCACGCGCTGGCAAATCATTCTCAGAGAAACTGGCCGGCGAATTGATCGACGCATTCAGTGAAACTGGCTCCGCAATCCGCAAACGCGATGAGACGCACAAGATGGCTGAGGCGAATCGCGCCTTCTCCCATTATCGCGTCTAATATAGGTATTGGACTTTAACAGGACTCTATAAAGCATGGCACGCGAGCATCCGCTGGAACGGTACCGAAATATTGGCATTATTGCCCATATTGACGCTGGTAAAACCACAACGACCGAGCGTATCTTGTTCTATACCGGCAAGACCCATCGACTTGGTTCGGTTGACGACGGTACCACTGTCACCGATTGGATGGAACAGGAACGCGAGCGTGGTATTACCATCGTTTCAGCAGCTGTTTCCGCAGAGTGGAAAGATTATCAGGTCAATATTATTGACACACCTGGCCATATTGACTTTACGGCCGAAGTGCAGCGCTCGTTACGCGTCCTGGATGGCGGAATCGTAATTTTTGATGCTGTTCAGGGGGTTGAGCCGCAAAGCGAAACCGTATGGCGCCAGGCAGATCGATATTTGGTCCCGCGGATTTGTTTTGTGAACAAGATGGATCGTGTCGGGGCCTCTTATGAGCGCACCATTGAATCGATCAAACTACGTCTGGGCGCGAATCCGATAGCGATGCAGATCCCGATCGGAAGCGAAGCTTCTTTCCATGGCGCTATCGACCTGCTCGAGCGTAATGCGACATTCTGGGAAGATGATTTAGGTAAGGAACCCAAGCTCGGCGAAATTCCAGACGATATGAAGACACAGGCTGAAGAAGCTCGTGCGCATCTGATCGAAAAGATCGCTGAACTGGATGACGAACTTACTATGAAGTATCTGGAAGGAACGGATATTCCAGTAGCTGATCTGAAGGCTGCCCTCCGCAAAGCTGTCATAGGCAATCTGGCGACGCCGGTATTTTGTGGCTCTTCTTTGAAGAATAAAGGCGTGCAATTATTGCTGGATGCTGTAATCGATTACCTGCCCTCCCCGGAGGATGTTCCGCCTGTACCTGGAATCAACCCGGATGATGAGGAAGAAACCATTGAGCTTCCTGCAGAAGATGATGTACCTTTGAGTGCGCTGGTCTTTAAAATTGTTACCGATCCTTACGTAGGCCGCCTGGCATATTTCCGTGTCTATTCCGGTGTGATCCAGCAAGGTCAAATGGTTCAGAACCCGGGCAAGGGTAAGCGTGAACGCGTTGGTCGCTTAATTCGAATGTATGCTGATCGCCGTGAGGACATCACTGAGGTTCGTGCAGGAGATATTGCCGCAGTTCTTGGTCTTAAGGAGACCTTCACAGGTGATACCCTCTGCGATAACAAGAAAGTAATTCTTGAGAATATTACTTTCCCTGAACCCGTTATAGCGGTTGCGATTGAGCCAAAGACTTCCAGTGATCAGGAAAGGATGGGTGAAGCCCTGCGCAAGTTGGCTGAGGAAGATCCGACTTTCCGCGTCCACTCGGACGAGAATACCGCGCAGACGATCATTTCGGGAATGGGCGAACTTCACCTGGATGTTCTGGTTGATCGTATGCTGCGTGAATTCCGGGTTCAGGCGAATGTCGGACGTCCGCGTGTGGCTTATCGAGAATCGATTACCCGTCCTGTTGAGAAAGCCGAGTATCGCTACGTCAAGCAAACCGGTGGTCACGGACAGTATGGTCATGTGGTCCTGTCGTTGGAACCGGGTGAGCGAGGTAGTGGGATCTCTTTTGAGAATAAGATTGTCGGTGGATCGATCCCACGTGAGTATATTCCGGCAGTTAATAAAGGTGTGATGGAAGCCTCTGAAAGCGGTGTCCTGGCTGGATATCCGGTCACTGACCTGAAGATCACCTTGTACGACGGCTCGTTCCACGAAGTTGACTCGAATGAAATGGCATTCAAAATGGCTGCCTCGATGGCCTTCAAAGAAGGCGTTCAAAAAGGTGGCCCGGTCCTGCTCGAGCCGATTATGAAGGTAGAAGTTGTCGTCGCTGAAGAATTCCTGGGCGATGTAATCGGCCAGTTGAACAGCCGCCGTGGCAGCGTCCAAGGCATGGAAATGCGCCCTGGTAACGCCCAAGCAATTCGTGCGTTAGTGCCTCTGGCTGAAATGTTCGGATATGCCACCGAGTTGCGTTCTGCTACACAGGGCCGTGGTGTATTTTCGATGGAATTCGATCACTATGCGCCCGTATCCGAATCTGTGGCGCAAGAAGTTCTAAAATCATAAATTTTCGTCGATCATTATAAGGAGAGATTATCCATGGCGAAGCAGAAATATGAGCGGACGAAGCCGCACCTGAACGTAGGGACGATGG
>CAYOUV010000019.1:0-8297 GCA_964407265.1 uncultured Anaerolineaceae bacterium
GTAAACATTAGGTATAATAAGCGCCATGTCTGATGAAACTTTAGGTTCCACACAACCCACCCAGAGTGGGTCCACAAAAATCGATACGACGCCCAAGAAGCCTCGCCGCCGCTTCCCCTGGATCAGCATCCTGGCTTTTTTGGTGCTGATCGCTTTGGGTCTGTTTGGCGGTTACCAGTCCGGTTTGAGCGTGCGAGGACACGCGCAATCGACAGTTGAGGCCCAGCAGCTCAAGGAACAATACGACCTGGGCGTGCAGGATTTGCAGGCGGAACGCTACGAAGCTGCCTACCAGCGCTTTGAGTTCATCGTCAATACCGATCCGGGATTTCCCGGTGTCGCCGATAAACTGGCCGAGGTGATGCTGAAGATGAGCATTACCCCCTCCCCGACTCCTTCACCGACACCCTCGCTAACCCCGACCCCCGACCTGCGGAATGCCGAGGCGATCTATGCCGACATCCAGGCCAAGCTCCAGGCACAGGATTGGGGTGGGGCCTTAGCTGCGCTGGACGCGCTGCGCAAGAACGAACCCGGTTACAAGGTCGAAGAAGTCGACGGCATGTACTACATCGCGCTGCGCAATCAGGGCGTGGGCCAGATTGCCGCGCAGGGTTTGTTGGAGCCCGGCATTTATTCCTTGACCCTGGCCGAGCGTTTCGGTCCCTTGGATGGGTATGCGGAGGGGCTGCGTGCTGGTGCGCGCCTGTACCTGACCGGTGCTTCCTTTTGGGAACTGGATTGGGTGCAAGCCTTAAACTACTTCGACCAGGTCTATCGTACCTGGCCAGGAATGTGGGATTCGGCCTCCAACATGACTGCAACCGAGCGTTATCGGCTTGCCAATATCCAGGTCGGCGATTTGTACTACAACAAGAAAGAAATGTGCAAAGCCGAAGGCTACTACAACACCGCGCTGGCTATCAGCAATGATGGCGACGTAGCCCAGAAAGCCAACAAGGCCGGACTGATCTGCCATCCACCGACGTCTACGCCGGAACCGACTCAGGTTTCGACCGAAGCGCCGCCCGTTGCGACCACCGAAGCACCCCCTTCTCCGTAAAGGCAATTGATGCCTGTCTGGGCGCTGACCATCACCTTTTGGCTGCACATGCTGGCCACGGTCACTTGGGTTGGCAGCCTGGCAGCGATTTCATTTCTGATTTTGCCCGCTGCGCGTCGCAGTTTGGATGTGGACGCGCAGGGTGCTTTAATCGATGCCATCCAGCGCCGCCTGGAACCGCTGGCCTGGTTCTGTCTGGCCCTGCTGGTGGTGACGGGCATGTTCCAGCTAAGCACCAGTCCGCATTACAACGGTCTGCTCTCGACCAGCAATCAGTGGTCGATTGCCATCCTGGTCAAACACATTATGGTGGTGGTCATGGTCGTGGTCAGCGCGTTACAGACCTGGGAAGTGCTGCCTTCGATCCAGCGTGCAGCTATACGCGCCCAAAAGACGGGTGACCCGGCGGAGTTACGCGTCCTGCGTCAGCGTGAAAGGTTGCTGTTGCGGGTGAACCTGCTCCTGTCGATATTGATTTTGGCGGCGACAGCGCTGGCACGTGTATCTTGATAAACCGGGCACACCATCTGCCCGGTTTTAACGTTGGTAGAGGAAGAATTTTTCCGGTTGCTTGGTGTAATAATTGATGATCGTCCGCTCCGGGAAGTCGGCTGCCAGGACGGCCGTGGTTTTTTTATCTCCCCCCAGGGCAAAGATGAAGGGGGAGGTCAGCCAGGGATTTTCCAGATCCAATAAGGTCCCATAATCGGTCCACTTGGACTCAATGTGTACGATCACCACTGCCGGGGTCAGCTCCTGAGCCTGCTGGGTCAGGAAAGGCTGCATCCGCGCCCGTAGCACGCCGTACAACCCGTACATGCTTTCCAAACGCTGGGGCAGAAATCCGACCAGGTTGTAGCCGGCCAGGCTCAGGCTGAGCATGAGCGTGACGAAAGACCGCATCAGGCGCCAATTATTTTCATAGCGGCGTGGCCAATCCAGCAGCCACATTATCCCGGCCGCAGTCGTCAGAGTCAGCCCGGGCAAGCCCTCGAAGTAATAGCGTGGTCCGAAGAGACTCGAACCGATCCAGTAGGTCAGGTAGACCAGCACCAGCGCGAGCGGTATGCTCGCCACCAGGTACATGCCTCGGTTCTTACGGATAGCCCACAAGCCGGCTGGCAGGAACAACCAGGAAAGATTGCCCCAGCCGAACAGATCACGCCAGCCAGAGCGCAGGCTGCTCTTCAGGTTGATCCAGGCGTAGTGCAGGTTGTGGCCACCGGGCATGTTTCCGTGTCCGGGACCGAAGCCGATTTTGTCGTATTTCCACCACAAAGTGTAGGGATTGCGCAGCGGGTCGCCCGTAACGGCGTACTGCCAGGCGAAGAGCAGCGCAGCGACCCCCAGGGCGAGCGCGCCGACCGTCAGCACGCGCCGGCGAACGGCTCCATCCCCGCGCCACAGCAGGAACAGGCCGTGCAGGCCAAAGGGCAGCGCCAGGCCGACCGCTGTCAACGGGCGGGTCAGGGCCAATACCCCCAGGCTGAATCCGGCCACCGGCACGGTCAGCCATTTTAAGACAGTAGCAGCCTGGTCCGTGCTACCAGATGGGGACAGATCGAAGGTGTCCAGCCAGGCCAAGGTAAAAGCCAGGCCGAGCACCAGCGCCCAGGGGTGGGAGAGCAGCGAGCCGCTGTTGACCAGGAAGAAGGGGGATATCAGGGTCAGCAAGGCTGCCAGCAGGCCGGCGGCTTCCCCCAATAGTTTCTGGCCCAGGCGGTAGGTCAGCCAAACGGCCAGCCCGGCCAGCAAGGGATTGACCCAGACGCGCGCGCCGAGCAGCACGCCGAAAGCCAGCAGGGCCGGCCAGCCGGGCGGGTATTTGCCGAAGCGCTGAGAGTGATAATCGACCACGAAGGGCACCATGAAGCGCCCCGGTTCGGGCGGTGAAGGGATGGTCAGCTGGCCATGGGCAGCGACCTCCGCCTGCCAAACGTACGCCATTTCGTCTTCGATGTGCGGCAGGCGCTGATAAATCCGGTCCGCGATCAGGTAGGATGCGAAGACCGCGGTCAGGCTCAAGAGCAGGGCCAGCAGATCGGCCAGGGGAAGTTTGATTCGGCGCGTCATAAAATGGAAAACGCAAGGATTATACCTGCATCCCTGCGTTTCTGCCTCCGGACCACTACAGGCTGCGGCTGTGTCCCATGCTGGGCATGATCCACTGGTCCTGGTAATGCTGGTCCAGCATCTGGTAATAAAACAGTGCTTCTTTGTTGGGCAGGCTGTAACCCCACTCATCCCTCAGACGATTTTGCTCCTGTTGGAAGCGCTTACCGGTGATCTGTTCGTCCGCGCGCTGGGCCAGGATATCGGACGAGCCGGCACCCTTGGAAAATTTCATCTTGGGACGGTAGACGATCTCGTCTGGCAGCAGGCCCTCGAAGGCGCGTCGCAGCAAGGCCTTGGCTGGCCGACCGTTTTCCTGCAGTTTCCACTCCGGGGGGAGACTGAGCGCCAGCGCAACCGAATCGACATCCAGGAACGGCACGCGCGCTTCCAGTCCGTGAGCCATCGACATGCGGTCACCGCGCTGCAGGTTGGTATTGTGGAGCGCCTCGGTGATTGAGACCAGCTCCTGCTGCAGGTCGTCAGGTTCGGCATAACGGCTCAGGTAGGAATAGCCGGCGAATAATTCGTCCGCGCCCTCGCCGGTCAGGATGACCTTGACGTATTCGGAGGCCATCTTGGCCAGCATGTAATTGGGGATGGCACTGCGAACCAGGGCCGGATCGAAAGACTCCAGGTAATAGACCACCTCGGGCAGCACCGCGAGCATGTCCTGTTCGGTATACACGTACTGGTGGTGCTGGGTTCCGAGGAATTCGCTCATCAAGCGCGCGGCCTCCAGGTCCGGGCTGCCCTCCACGCCGACCGCAAAAGAATGCAGGCCGGGGGCGTCATGATTGGCCAGCATCGAGATGATGCTGCTGTCCAACCCGCCGCTCAGGCTGACGCCCAGTGGCACGTCCGACATCAGGCGCTTGCGCACCGCCTCTTGCAGTGAATCTCGGATGGCAGCCAGCGCGGCGGATTCGCTTTCCGCTGCGGGTAATTCGTCGCTGAGTGAATCGCCAAGATCGTAGAAATGGTGCCAGCCCTTTTTGCTGTGAAACCAGGTCCCGGCCGGGAATTCGCGGATATCGTTGGTCACCTGTGAGAGAGCCTTGATCTCGGAGGCAAAGACCGTTTGACCATCTGTGTGGCCGACGTAAAGGGGCTTGATACCCAGCGGATCGCGCGCCAGGAAAAGCTCGCCGCCGATCGAAATGGCAAAGGCGAACATGCCGTTCAGCATTTCGACGCAGCGCGGGCCAAAGCGCTGGTAGAGTGCCAGCACGGTCTCGGTATCGGTGCGGGTCTTGAAGCGCTGCCCCTTCAAATAGCGCCGGCGCAGCTCGAGGTGATTATAGATCTCGCCGTTGAACGAGATCCATGCCCGGCCATCGTTGAGCGGCTGGTGGCCGCCGTCCACATCCACGATCGCCAGGCGGGTGTGCCCCAGGATCGTGGCTGGCGTGGCGGTGACGCCGTCACCGTCCGGCCCGCGGTGTTTGAGGCGCAGGACCATGCGGTCCACGGATTTCGCTGAATTGCTTGGGTAGGCACCCGCAATGCCGCACATATTTCCTCCTCGTGATTGCAGTCGTCCCTGCACTATTTTCAAAAAGCGCGACAAAGACCCGCGCGCAGGCAGGCCGTTGAGGGCGCAAAGTCAAAAAGATTTTAGGTTATTCTTAAGAAATTGCCATACATGACCAGGCAGTCATCAGCCAGGTCAGGTGTGAAGGGAACTTGACTTCACGCCCAGGCAACTTGTTTTTGTAGTGTCAACGCTGGTTATTCTAACATACCGAATTGCTACGAGACTTGGATCGGCTGTCCCACGAGCGGGACGGCGGTCAAATCGTAAGCCATGGCCCCCGTGATGCGGACTGGAACGATTTGCCCCACTTCCAGCTTGCCCTCGATAAAGATCAGGCCATCGATCTCGGGCGCGTCGCGATAGCTGCGCCCGACAGTGATCCCATCGCCGTAGCCCTCAACCAGCACGTCCAGCCTCTGGCCGACGTAGGACTGGTTGATCTGCAGTGAGATGGTCTGCTGGCGTTCCATCAGGCGCTGGTAGCGCGCTTCCTTGACCTCGGCTGGGACCGGATCCCCGAGCGGTTCGGAGGTCGTGCCCGGTTCGAACGAAAACTGGAACGTCCCGACGCGGTCGAAACGGATCTCTTCGACGAAGTCCATCAGCGCCTGGAACTCTTCGTCCGTCTCGCCGGGATAGCCGACGATGAATGTGGTGCGGATCGCCAGGCGTGTATCGCTGAAAGCCCCACGCATCTTGGCCAGGGTCTTGTGGACCCAGTCGATGTTGGACGGGCGACGCATACGGTAAAGGGTCTTGGGATGGGCGTGCTGCAGGGGCATGTCGAGGTATGGCAGGATCTGGGACCGGGTCGCCATGACCTCGATCAGGCGGTCGGTCACGTAGCCGGGGTAGGCGTACATGACTCGGATCCAGTCAATGTCGGGCACAGCCCCGGTCAATCCTTCCAGCAAGGTTGCCAGCCCGTCCTTCAGGCCCAGGTCGTGACCGTAATCGGTGGTGTCCTGGGCGATCAGGATCAGCTCGCGTACGCCGTTATCGCGCAGCACGCGGGCCTCGTGGATGATCGACTCGATCGGGCGGCTGACGGCCGTGCCCTTGATCAACGGGATGGCGCAAAAGGCGCAGGGGCGGCGGCAGCCGTCCGCGATCTTTAGGTAGGCGCTGGCCCCGGCGACCGAGACGCGCAATGCGTCCTGTTCGTCGGTGCCGACCGTGGTGGCCTCCTCCGGGAGATGGTAGAGCGGCTCGGGATGCGGTCCCGTGCGCAGCTCGCTCACCAGCCGAACGATGTCCATCCAGCGGCGTGTGCCCAGTACGCCGTCAATACCAGAGACTTTCTCGGTCACTTCAACGCCGTAGCGCTGCGTGAGACAGCCGGCTGCGATCAGCAGCTGGTCAGGTCGTTTGATTTCGGCCAGTTCCTTCAGGACGGTAAAAGATTCTTCCTTGGCCGGACCGATAAAGCCGCAGGTGTTGACGATCAGCACGCTGGCATTTTCAGGTTGATCCACGGCATTGTAACCGTCACGAATCAATAGCTGTGCCATCGAATCTGAATCAACAGTATTCTTGGCGCAGCCGAGCGACACCAGATGAAATGTATTTTGTTTCATACCTGTAAATCTTTCTTTGCGTCTTACGGGCTGATAGAAGTTGCGGTTGGCAGGCGGGTTGAGGTCGAGGTTGGCGTTGCACTGGGTGTCCGCGTAGGTACCGGCGAGAAGCGCGGCGTAGGCGTTTCGGTGGGTGGGGGGAGCGGGGTGGGGGTCTGGACGCCTTGGGCGTTGTAGACCAGGTCGACGACTTCGCCGAAGTTTCCCATCAGTCCCAGGTCGCGTTGATTGTACACTACCTGCAAGGCTGCGGCATTGCCTGTCAGGATTTCGATCGAATCGTCAGCTTCGTAAGGATAAGAGTTGCCGGGGATAACGCGCCCATCGAAGACGACTTTGCCATCTACGGTAACGCGCATGTAAGTGCGCTCACGGGCTACCACATATAACATTATGTTGGCCGGGGCGGCTTCACTGGGTGCCAGGGCGGTCAGGGTGGTATCACCGACGGGAGCGTTGGGTTGGCTGGTGGCGAGTGTGGCCGTCTCCAATACCTCCAGAGTTGGCGTTATCAATAAGACATCCGAGATTGATGGGCCGGTTGCTTCGGGAGGAATCCCTGTCTGCTGCGATTTGATGATACGTCCTGCGCCCCAGATGGCGAAAGCCAGCAGCAGGACAACCATGCCAACGCCGAAGATCAAATCGGTGGCGATGAAAGTGCGAATACGCGGAAGGAAGTGCCTCACGTCGGTCGAGGCCGGCTTCGGCTCGCCCGAAAGTTCAGGATGTCGTTGGGCATGCCAGCGCTGCAACCCGTCTGCAAATTCCAGCAGGACGGTATCCACTTCCATGTCGAGGAACGAAGCATAGTTAGAGAGCATCCCGCGCGTCTGCACCGGGGAAGGGATCTCTTCGAAATCCCCGGCTTCGAGCGCCTGCAAATAGTGCTTGCGGACGTGGGTGTGCTGCTCGATTTCATCCAGGGTCAGGCTGAGCAATTCGCGGCGTTGTCGCAAGCTGCCACCGATCTCGGCGAAGATTTCATCGGAGCTGCGTATTGGAGCAGGTGGTGCGACGGTTTCTTCACTTACAGGTTCCGGTTTGGGATCGGAGATTTCATGCGGGGGTTCTGACTCGACGGTTGCTGCGGTTTGCTGACCCTTTCGCAGATTGTGCAGCCGTTCCTGCCAGGATTGCCAGACCGGTGCGGGTTGTTCGGGAAGCACTTCGGGTTCAGCCTCGGCTGCATTTTGTCCTCTGGCGGTGTCAGTCACGGATTCGGGTTCCGCTTCAGGTTCTTCCGAATGCGTTGGCGCTTCCTCGATGGGAGCAGATTCGTCCACGCGGGGTTCGGGTTGAGGTTCCCTTAGTTGGAGTGTCTCTTCTGAGACAGCAGCTGATTCTGGCGCGGCGTCTTCATTTTTTCGGCGGCGCAACCAGTTGACCCAGAAAGGCTCACGGCCGGCTGTTTCTTCAACTGTCGGTTCTGCCTCGGGCTGGGGTTCAGCCTGAGAAAGGGGAACGGGCTGCGGCGGAGTCTGCTCGGAGTGGACCGGTTCGATGACATCGCTTTCGTCGGTCTGGGAGCGGCGCATTTCTTCCACCAGCGTATCCACGTCCAGCCCCAGGTAATCAGCATACAGGCGCAGGAACCCACGTCCCTGTACCGGGGACGGCATACCCGAAAAGTCGTCTGCTTCCAGCGCCTGGAGATAGTGCGTCCGAATCCGTGTGACCTCGGAAGCCTTCTCGAGCGATAGGTGACGCGCTTCTCGTGCTTGTTTGAGTCTCTGACCGATTGTGGTTGTCATGGGTTAAGCAAACATCACCGGTTCCCCTGTGCCAGGCATGGACCGGTGATGTCTGAATGCAATTGGAAACGCTTAGGCTGCGGGTGTCTCGGGTTCGTCGGTCGAGGCCTGGCTGCCGTCTTCTGCAGCAGGTTCTTCTGTGACGACTTCGTCGACAACCGCATCTTCAGGAACGATCTCTTCGGGGACTGCTACTTCAGCTACCGGTTCTTCGATGACTGCTTCTTCGGCTACCGGTTCTTCGAGGACGATCT
>CAYOUV010000019.1:8397-40639 GCA_964407265.1 uncultured Anaerolineaceae bacterium
GCTACCGGTTCTTCGATGACTGCTTCTTCGGCTACCGGTTCTTCGAGGACGATCTCTTCGGCAAGCAGCTCTTCGGGGACTGCTTCTTCAATTACCGGTTCTTCGACAATGACCTCTTCAGCAATGACCTCTTCAGCAACGACCTCTTCAACGACCTCTTTGGCTTTCGCTTTGGATTTGGTCTTCGCCTCCGGTTCGGTCTCTGCCGATTCGGTCGGGACTGCCTCGCCCTCGCGGTGGACGATCACTTTTACTTCAGGCACCAGGTCCATCGTCAAGCGAACGTGGATGGTGTACTCGCCCAAATTGCGGATCGGCTGCATTTCGAGTTGTTGGCGTTTGACCTCATAGCGACTTTTCTCGGTTATCGCGTCGGCGATTTCCTGCGTGGTGATCGAGCCGTACATCTTGCCCGTCTCACCGGCTTTAGCCGAGAAGGTTAGTGTCAGGCCATTGATCTGATCGGCCAGATCCTTGAGTTCGCTATTGAGTTTAGCACGCTGGATCTCCGCCTGGCTGCGGATGCGTTCGGCATGTTTCATTGCGCCGGGTGTGGCCAGCAAAGCCAATCCCTGGGGGATCAGGTAATTGCGGCCATAGCCGTCGGCCACGCGTTTGACATCCCCAGCGCGACCTAATTTGTAAACGTCCTTGGTCAAGAGTACTTTCATTTCACAAGCCCTTTCCTGCATAAAATAAGGAGCGAAGGGTACAACGCTCCGGGAAGTGATTTTACCAGAGGGAAGGTGCATGCGTCAACCGGAATGTGCGATAATAAAGAAGACAAGGAGTTACATATGAGCAACGGGCAATCACATACCGAGGAATTTCGCGTCAGCGGAGAGGAACTCCTGGGGCGTATCAAAGAATTGATCCACGCGGGCAATATCCGCCGGGTCACGATCAAAAACAAAGACGGCCAGACCATTGTTGAGTTTCCCGTGACAGTTGGCGTGGTCGGCGCGCTGCTGGCGCCTTCGCTGGCTGCGGTCGGAGCCATTGCTGCACTGGTGAGCGAGGCGACGGTGGTGGTGGAGAAGGTCGAAGGCTGACACCTTAATTGCAGGGTCAGTAAAAAATCGATAACAGATTATCATTGTGCAGTTATTTACCTCTGACTGTACTTTTAATATTTATATCTTGTCTTTCCAGTTGTCCATCAGGCGAGGTGTTTGTAAGTTGTTGTCTGGGTTTGGAATGTCTGCTACACTAATGCCGTAACTATCCCAAGGAGAGTGCCATGCAGCAAAAAGCCGGTGCCCAGATCAGCCAGCGCATGTTCATCCAGTCGTTGCTGATCCTGCTTGTGTTGATGATTCTCGCAGGAGTCCTGACCCGCGTCATCCCCGCGGGGCAGTATGACCGCCTCGATGTAGGCGGCCGCGAAGTGATCGATCCCAACTCGTTCCAGTTCACCTCGCGACCGGATTATCCCGTTTGGCGCTGGTTGACTGCCCCGATTGAAGTCCTCGGCGCGGAAGGGGGATTGACGGTGATCGTTATCATCATCTTCCTGCTCTTCATTGGAGGATCGTTTGCCATTCTGGAAAAGAGTGGTATTGTCAAAGCAGCGATTGGACGCATCGTGCAGCGCTTCGGTGGACGCAAATACGTCTTGTTGTTGGTCGTCTCGCTGTTTTTCATGTTGATGGGTGCCTTCTTTGGAATTTTTGAAGAGGTCGTGCCCCTGGTGCCGGTCATGATCGCCTTGGCTTATATGCTCGGCTGGGATGCACTCGTCGGCCTGGGCATGAGCATCCTGGCTACCAATATGGGATTTTCAGCTGCCATCACCAATCCGTTCACCATTGGCGTGGCCCAAAAGTTGGCCGGATTGCCGCTTTTTTCAGGAATCTGGTTCCGCTTGCTGATCTTCGCAGTCATTTACGCTGTCTTTGCCTGGTTTCTGACGACCTATGCCAGGCGCATCGAACGCGACCCGGCCTGCTCGTCAATTTACGCGGAAGACAAGGCGGAACGCGAGAAATTCCTGGCGATGGGCACGGAAGCCATCGTCGAGGACAACCCGCGCCTGGGGCGATCGATCACCTGGTTTTTGGCATTCACTGTATTGATCCTGGTGGCGCTGATCGCCGGTCCGTTCATTCCCGCTATCTCGGATTACGCACTACCGCTGGTTGGAGTGCTGTTCCTGGTAGCCGGTGTGGGAGCCGGGCTGATTTCCGGCGCTGGAAGGACGGTCTGGAAGGCGCTGCTGGAAGGCGTGACCGGCATCCTGCCCGGTGTGCCGCTGATCCTGATGGCGGTCAGCATCAAACACATTGTCGTCTCGGGCGGCGTCATGGATACCATCCTGCACGCTGCCGCCAAGCCATTTTCTGAAGCCAACCCTTTCGTGGCAGCAGTCATCATCTATGGTCTGGCGCTGGTGATCGAGTTCTTCGTCGCTTCCGGATCGGCCAAGGCTTTCCTGATGATGCCGATCATGCTCCCGTTGGCTGACCTGATCGGCGTCACACGCCAGACGACCGTCACCGCCTACTGCTTCGGCGATGGGTTCTCCAACCTGGCCTACCCGACCAACCCGGTGCTGCTGATTTGCCTGGGCCTGACGGTGGTCAGCTATCCAAAATGGATTCGCTGGACGGCCAAGCTCTGGTTTTGGGTCATTCTGGCAACCATCGCCTTCCTGGGAATCGCGGTGGCGATCCATTACGGACCTTTTTAGGCTCTGGTCCCACCCACTTACGAAGAGTATTAATCATGGACTATTATCCGGATTCCTACAAAGCCTCGCGCGAACGCTTCCAGCAAAGCCTGAGCCTGCTCCAGTCTAAGTGGCCGGATGCGCATCTCGAACGTCACCCCTCAGCTGATCAACCTGATCTGTCGATAGATTGGCTGTGGGCTGATGCGCGTCAAAAAAAGAATTTAGTGATCGTCACAACCGGATTGCATGGCATCGAAGGCTACGTTGGATCAGCCGTACAAAAATTGTTCCTGGATGAGTTTATGCCGCGCCTCGACCCTGAAAATACGGGATTATTGCTGGTGCATGCCATCAATCCGTGGGGTATGCAGCAGCGGCGCCGTTACAACGAAAACAACGTAGACCTGAACCGCAATTTCATCTGGGACGAACATTTTAAACCGGAGCTTAATCCCGATTACGACCTGCTGGTTCCCTTGTTAAATTCGCCGCGTCCGCTGGGATCTTTATTTCTCAGTGACGTAGCTTTTATCATGCGGTTATTGGTCAGTCTGGTACGGCTGGGCGTTACCCGTATTCGCCTTGGCATGCTGAGTGGGCAGTACCGTCAACCCCGCGGAGTGCAATTTGGAGGTCAGGCTACCCAGCAGAGCACACGCGTAATGAGAAACCTTTTCGCGCAGGCGTTCGAAGCTTACGAACAGGTCATCCACATCGACCTGCACAGCGGTTATGGACCGCGCTATCAGATGAGTATGGTTAACGCGACGCGGGAGCCGGCCCCGGCTTCCGAATTGATGCAGCGCTTCGGCTATCCGCTGATTGTAGCGGCCAACCCATCCGATTTCTACACTGTCATTGGCGATATTACCGAGTATATCTATCAATTGCGCGACGAGAAATATCCCTCCAGACAGCTGTTCGGCACCTGCTTTGAGTTTGGTACGTTTGGTGATTCGCTCTTGATGCAGATCCGCAGCATGCGCGCAACTATCCTCGAAAATCGCGTCTATCAGTACGGGGCGAAGTCGCGTGCAGCCGAACGTAAGGTGAAAAAAGAATACGGCGAATTATTCTTCCCCAGCGAGTCGCGTTGGCGCGAGAAGGTCATGGATGACGCCCGTCAGGCATTTGCGGGAATATTGGGTGCCTACGAATTATTTGACTGATTAGGAGCTTTGGTTTGATCCCTCTCGGCAATATCTCGCGCAGGACGCGACATTTCCCGATCATGACCTTGTTGATCATCCTGGCCAATGCGGTCATGTTTTATTTAGAACTGACCAGAGGCGACCCATTCGTCCAACGATGGTCTGTCATCCCGGCCCATATTGCGGCTGGCCGCGACTTGACCACGATTTTTACGGCCATGTTCATGCACGGGGGTTGGCTGCACATTCTGGGCAATATGCTCTTTTTCCTGGTCTTCGGACCACAGATCGAGGATGTGATGGGGCCATTCAAGTTCCTGACCTTTTACCTGATGGCGGGTGTGGCGGCTATGTTCGCCCAGGTTTGGGTCATGCCGGCTTCAACCACCCCTAACCTGGGAGCCAGTGGAGCGATTGCCGGGGTGATGGGCGCATTCCTGGTCACTTTTCCGCGTGACCGGATTCGCACCATTTTGATCATCGGCTGGTTCATTGATATTGCTGCTATCCCGGCGATCCTGTTGATCAGCGTCTGGTTCCTGCTGCAGCTTTTTAACGCCTTTGGAGCGGTGACGAACTTTCAGAGTGGGGGTGTGGCTTATATGGCGCACGTGGGTGGCTTTTTATTTGGCCTGGTATTAAGTCGTCTCTTCGAGACCCGGCGTTGAATTAAGGAGTTTTAAAATGCCCCGAAATTATGATTTGACCGACCGGTCCCCGACGACCCAGCAGCGCTTGCCTGAACACACCCGCGACGATCAGTGGACGCGGGACTTCCTGAACCGGGCCGAGATCGGGTATGTCGGCACGCGCTGGGAGGACCAACCGTTCGTCACCCCGACCAACTTCTGGTTCGACGAGCAAAATCAGCGCATCATCTTCCACTCGAACCTCAGCGGCCGGCTGCGGGCCAATCTAGACCGCCATCCCAGGGTCAGTTTTGTGGCCAGTGAGGTCGGGCGTACTCTGCCATCGAATGTAGCGCTCGAGTTCTCGGTGCAGTATCGCAGCGTAATGGTCTTTGGGACCGTCAGCGTGCTGCAGGATCCGCAGGAGGCGCGCCGGGCCTTGGTCGGATTGATTGGAAAATATTTCCCCGGGATGAAGCCAGGTGCAGAATACCGTCCGATTACGGACAAGGAATTGCAACGCACCGCAGTCTATGCCTTGCAGATCGAATCCTGGAGCGGCAAAGAGAACTGGAAGGAACGTGCCGCGCAATCCGCGGAATGGCCGGCTTTGGAAGCGAAGTGGTTTTTAGATTAGATCAATACCTGTGAAAATTAATTTTGGAATTCAAAACAGAAAAAGAGCCGGATGGTTCCGGCTCCTGTGATTTCTACTCGAACTGCACATCAACGCTCATGCCGGCCAGCAGACCGGGCGGGAGATTGTCCAACGCGATCGTGGTTTTGTAAACGACGTCTCCGCCGAGTGTGTCAGCCAGGGGCGAGATCGCTGTGACACGCCCGGTTATTTCCTCATTCGTGGCTTTGACCAAAACCGTCACCTGTTGTCCAACCTGCACTTTGGAAACATCCCGCTCGCTCAAATCGGTGGTCTCGACGTGCAGCTTGGTGGTGTCGACCACGACCGCCAGGATCTTGCCAGGAGGTGCATAATCGCCGGGGATCACCTCGATTACAGCCACAGTTCCGGAAATTGGGGAGATCAGACGGGTGGCATCGAGGTTCTCCTGCGCAGCTTTCAAGTTGTCTTTGGCCTGCTCCAAGGCAGCCAGGCTGCTCCCGGTCGCGTCATCCGGGATTTGCTCGCCTTTTAAGGCGGAGAGGAACCACTGTGCCTCCTGCAAGGCCGCTTTGGCTGCATCTTTGTCAGCCTGCGCCTTGGCAGCATCGATGTCCGAAGGGGTGCCCGTGTACCAGTTATATTTGGCAATCAGGGAATTCAGGTGCAGCTGGGCATCTGTCATTGCCACCAGGGCGGTTGCCTTCTTGGGATTACCATCGGGAAGCCGGGCTACTTGCCGGTAGGCATCTGCAGCCCTGGCAACCTGTTGTTTGGCCAGGTCGATCTCGCCTTGGGTGTTCTTGACCAGTTCGTCGGAGGCGCGCGGGTAGATCAGGCTGTCAGAGCTATTCTGGGCGTCTTCCAAATCCTGTTTTGCAGTCGCCAAGGCCTGCGCTGCGGCTGCAATTCCAGCCGGGGAGGTCATTTCCCTCAAAGTGCGCTCGGCCTGGTTGAGTTGCATCTGCGCGGCGGCATTATCCAGTTCCGCCAACACTTGTCCGGCCTTGACCTGGTCACCCAGGGCGACATTTACTAGTTTGACGTTTCCGCCAAGTGTGAATGCCAGTTGTGCTTCGTGGTCTGGCACGACCATCCCGGAAGCGGTCACACCCCCACTGCTGGTCAATGGCGCCGACGTCGTACTGTCGCCGCTATCCAGGACGACTGTGGGCAGCGTGGTTACAGGAGTGTTTGACTGACTGCTGCAGGCTGTCAGAGCAAACAGTACCAGCAGGCATACCAGCACCTTGGTCTTCATCTTGCACCTCTAGACTTTCTGTTTTGCCCCGGTGTTTTCAACCACCTGACCATCGCGCAGGGTGACCACGCGGCGGGCATATTTGATCACGCGCGGGTCATGCGTGGCGAATACGAATGTTACGCCGGTCTCCTGGTTGAGACGCTGCATGATCTCCATGACCTGTTTGCCGTTGGCGGTGTCGAGATTGGCGGTGGGTTCATCCGCCAGGACCAGGGCCGGTTTGGGGGCCAGGGCGCGGGCGATGGCGACGCGCTGCTGCTGTCCGCCGCTCATCTGGTCGGGACGGTTGTCGGCGCGGTCCACCAGGTCCACGGCCTCGAGCAGTTCGAGCACGCGGGTGCGGCGTTCCGCCGGGGTGTGCCCGTTGAGCAGCAGCGGCATCTCGATATTTTCGAAAGCCGTCAGGGTCGGGATCAGGGCAAAAAACTGGAAGATGAAGCCGATGTGACCACGACGCATGTCGGCGCGCTGGTTGCGGTTGAGACGGGTGACATCTTGTCCGTCGACCCAGACCGTTCCACCGCTGGGCTGGTCGAGGCAGCCGATCAGCTGCAGCAGGGTGGTTTTCCCCGAGCCAGAAGGCCCAACCAGGGCGGTGAATTCGCCATTCTCGATGGTCAGGTCCACGCCGCGCAGGGCCTTGGTTTCGACCTCGCCGATCTTGTAGAACCGGGTGACATTTTCAACTTTTACGACATCCATGTTGTACTCCTCGCGGACTCAAATCCGCGTCTATTTTTCGGCGCGCAGGGCTTCGACCGGTTCCAGGCGGGAAGCCATCATTGCCGGGTAAAGTCCAGCCAGCAGCGTGACCACAAAGGTCATGATGGTCACGTTGATCGTGTCTGCCATGGTCAGCTTGGCATAGATCGTGTTGCCGATCAGTATGCCGCTCAGGCCCATGTTGCCGATGTAGAATCCCTTGATGTTGAACAGGTAGACCGACAGCCAGCCCAGGAGCACACCCAGGATCGTGCCGCCGACTGCCAGCAGGAATGATTCGGACAGGAACAGTGTCATGATCCGGCCGCCTCTCATCCCGATGGCCGACAGGATCCCGATCTCGCGCGTACGTTCGTAGACCGACATGATCTGGGTGTTGATGATCACGGAGGCGGTAATCGCCAGGATGATCAGGTAAAAGAAAGAGATGTAACTGCGGGCCATGGTCTCAGTATCCACGATCAGTGAATTCATTTGGGTCCAGGTCTTGACCTCCAGGTTTGTTCCCTTCAAGGCCTTTGCGACGCTGTTGGTGTCTGCAGTGTCCTTGAGCAGGACGAAGATCGTGCTGGCGTGGTTTTCGGTCTGTGTGATGGCCTGGGCTTTTGCCAGCGGAAGGAAGATGGTGGCGTTGTCGAAGCCGTAGGTGTTGGTCGTGTAGATACCTCGCACGGTAAAGGTCTGCTCATCCACGTTGCCGTTGGAGGTATTGACCGAGAGGCTGACCTGGTCGCCGGTTTTTAAATGCAGTTTATCTGCGATTGGATTTCCGATCAGCAATCCATCGCGGTCGTCAGGGGTCAAGAAAGCTCCGCTGATGACCCCCTGGCGATACGGATCGCTTGCCGGGGACTGCGGGTCGATGCCGAAGATTCTCACGCCTGCTGATTCGTCGCCGGTGGAGATGAATCCGCTGGCGAACAAACGCGGTGTGGCGGCCTTTACCTGGGACAACGCGGCGATCTTGCCAGCGACTTGCTCTGGATTTGGAACCAGATCCTCCCACTTCAGGCTGGACTTGTTTTCATCGTAACCGGCTGCCCGTACCTGGATGTGACCGCTTTGCAGGGTGATGGCCGACTCGATTGCGTTGCCCATCTCTCCGTTGATGACCGATGCCATCAGCATCAATAATGCGAGCCCCATGCCCACTGCCAGGGCGGAGAAGAAGGTCCGGCGGCGGTTGCGGCCGAGATCGCGGAATGCCATTTTAAAAAGTTGTATCATGGCGCACCTCATACGAAATGCAGGGCTTCGGCAGGTTCGCGCCGCCCGGCTTCGATGGCGGGAATGACCGCCGCCAGCGCGGAGATGATGGCGACCATGGAGGCGCGCATCGGTAATTTCTCGACGCCCCACGTGGGGTACACGCGGTCCCTGATCAGCGCCATGTAACTGGCGGCTTGCGTCATGGAGCCAAAGTCAAGCCCGACTCGCATCAGGATTCCGTTGAGCAACAGCCCCAGGACGATCCCCGCTGCGACGCCGACCAATCCAATCATTGTCCCTTCGAGGATGAACAACAGCGAAATCTGATTTGGCCTGAGCCCCATTGCGCCCAGTACGCCAATTTCGCGCGTCCGTTCGTAAACTGCCATCAGCAGCAGGTTGAGGATGCCGACACCGGCAATGGCGATGATGATCACGCTGAAGATGTTCATCACCCCGCCTTTGGAGCTGATCGCGGAGGCCAGGTCGGGATAGTTCGCTTCGAAGGATTCAATCTCATAACCGGGTAAAGCGGGCCTGATGCTGTTTATGACCGCGCTTTCCTGGCCGAGCTGTTTCAGGAAGATCGCCACCTCGGTAGCCTGACCGGCCAGGTCATAGAGCGACTGTGCCTCGCCGAGCGAGATGTAAACGGTCTGCTTCTCGATATCCGCCATGCCCAGGTCGAAAATGCCGATGACGGTCATGGTGCGCTGGCGCATCTGCTTGTGCTGCGAACGGCCGACCAATGTGATCCGATCGCCCACCTGCACGTTCATCGCGTCTGCGAGACCTTTCCCGATCAGGATGTTATCGGTATCTTCACTGGTGAGATTGCGGCCTTCCTTGACATACTGGCCGATCAGGTTGACCGCCTGCTCTTTTTCCGGCTCGATGCCGGTAATACCAACGGCAAACGCGCCTTCGCGGTTGGTGACCAGTCCACCGGTGTTGATACGCAGCGTGGCGGCCAGCGTCGCGGGATTCGCTTCCGCGGCTTTGACCACGGCTTGCGGATCGGCCAGCGGCAGCAGCGGGGTTGAATTCACCTGTGCGCGATATCCTTCTGCGTGGACCTGGATGTTTCCACCCAGGACCTTCACGGCGTTGCCGTAAATCGCGTCGGTGAAGCCGTTCATCAACCCGTCGTAGAACATCATCAATGCCAGTGTCAATGACATGGCCAGGACAATGATGATCGTGCGGCGTTTATGCCGCCAGATGTTGCGCCAGGCCAGGCGCAGGTATAGTCTCATCTATCGCATTCCTTTCCAGCATACACAGAAAGTTGGCTTTTTGAGTTCAGCAGTTGATGATTCTCAGGAGCGCCAACGTTTTTTTTGCATACTTGCTCTGCATCAAATCTTTGGACATTCAAAATATAACCGATATTTTGAGAATAGTATCACAAACGGTGTAAATAATATACAAGTTACTATTTTTTGTCAAGATGCAGAATGTCTTAAATTTGGGGATTACTCTTTTGTAAAACCCAGGCGTTGACAAGCGGGGGTGCAATCGAAAATGCCAGGGCGGAGGACGAGATAGGGTGGGGCAGTACTTATTTCCTAATTTGGGTCCATCGGCGATTAATTGCGCTATAGTAGAACTATAATTAGAAAGCTAATGGATTATTATGGCTACGATGAGCGCCTCTGAAAATTCTCGTTCTTCCCCTCGGTCTACGCATCTGGTGCGCCGGCTGATCCTGTTAGCATTGCTGGTTAGCACTTATGCGCTGGGGTTTGCGATCCTGATTTATACCGGGCGGACAGCCCCCACGCAACTGCTGGCTATCGGCGCGGATGTGACCCTGGGAATCGTCGCGGGTTTGGGAGCGCGCTTGTTGTTACGCAAACGTAATGCCTTTATCCGTAGTGTGGTGGCTCTCGGTGTGTTGGTGATCGGCTTGAACGTCCTGGGATACTTCAGCGATTGGAAGGTGGGTATCGGTTTGGTGATTGGGCGGGAGACGCCGGACTGGTTTGGGCTGGCGCACCTGGCGCTTGGCATTCTCTTTGCTCTCTCGGCCTTATTGGGCTGGCGTCGGCCGGCATCTCGTCCTGTGGTGGCAGAGCCTACCAACTTGCCTCATCAACCGATCGCTGAGCGAGCCGCTCCCCGCAGCGCAGGCCGTCGCAGAACGACCGCCTCTCAGTCCTCCCGTCGCTCCAATTCCCGCTCTTCTGCCTCAACGCGTGCCCGCCCGGTCCGTTCGCATGTCGTCGTCAACCCTCCGCTGGCGCCCAGGCCAAGGGTCAAGCGGCGTTTGGGTCGTAAAATTCACGTCCAGCTGGCCACCGTTGAGGAACATCGCTGCCCCTATTGTCTTGAATTGGTCAACCCCAAGGACCCGCGTGGGGTGGTGGAGTGCAAGGTCTGCCATACCCTGCACCACGCCGATTGCTGGGGGATCACCGGCTCGTGTCAGGTTCCGCATTACAATTCTTAGTCCATCGTTAATTCCTCGGCAATTCAATGGGGGATGTTGAATCCAGGGGACCATCATAGTACTTTTGACCTAGATGACTCTTTGATCAGAGCCGCTATAATGTTGGTATAACTGGTCTGACCACTATACCAAAGGAAATGTATGAAAATCCAACCGGTTAAACATCGTACACTGGCTGAAACGGTCGCCGGCAGGCTGGCGGCCTCGATCATCGACGGAAACCTGCCCCCTGGGGACCAGCTGCCGCCTGAGCGGGTGCTGATGAGCCAGCTGGGCGTCAGCCGGGCTACCTTACGCGAAGCGCTGAAAGCCCTGGAAGAGAACAGCCTGATTGAATCGCGCCCGAACGTTGGCTGGTTTGCGCGCACGATCGACGAATCGAACGTGACCCAGGCCAGGGAGCTGGCCCAGTCAGCGGCCTCCCATTCCGGGAGTCCGGCCAGCGATGAAGCACCAACTGGCCCGATCCGTCTGCCGATCCTGCCCGAAAAGCCCATCCGCATTCCAAATTTACAAAAAGACCGCCTGGGAACTTTCGATTTCATTTCCTGGTGGGAACGCGACAAGGTCCAGAATGCCAAGGTGCTGGTTGTGGGCGCGGGTGCGCTGGGCAACGAAGTCATCAAAAACCTGGCGCTGATGGGCATCGGGAACATCTTCGTAGTGGATTTTGACAGGATCGAGGCAGCCAACTTGAGCCGCTCTGTTTTGTTCCGTGAGGCGGACAATACGCGCAGCAAGGCTGAAGTGGCCGCCGCGCGCGCCAAATCGATTAACCCGCAGGTCCACGTGCAGTACCTCAATGGGGATGTGACGGCCCAACTGGGGTTGGGTGTCATTCGACGCATGGACGTGGTGATTGGCTGCCTGGATAACCGTGAAGCCCGCCTGGCAGTCAACCGATTTTGCTACTGGATGAATAAGCCCTGGGTCGACGGCGCTATCCAGGAACTGCTCGGTTTGGTGCGGGTCTTCGTTCCGGGCCAGGGGGCCTGCTATGAATGCACGCTGAATGAGACCGCGCTGCGCGATCTGTCGCTCCGCTACTCCTGTCCGCTGCTGGCCCGCCAGAACATCCTGCTGGGCAAGGTTCCCACCACCCCGACGATTGCCTCGATCATCGGGGCGATGCAGTCGCAAGAAGCCCTGAAGCTGATCAATGGTATGCCGGTCGAACCGGGCAAGGTGATCCATTTCAACGGCATGGTCAACCAGATGCACACCACCGCCTATGTGCCGCGCGAAGATTGCGAGAGCCACTGGACCTTTGGTGAGGTGACCGAGTTACCGGCACGGGCCGAACGCACCAGCTTGAACGACATGCTGCGCATTGCCCGGGCCGACCTGGGCCCAGACGCTTTTATCGAGTTGGACCAGGAATTGGTGATTTCACTCGAATGCCCAAGCTGCCATACGATTGAGAAGATTTTGCGCCCTTTGAGTGAGGTCACCTTCGAAGCCGGACACTGCCCGACCTGCGGCGTGCTGCGCGATTCCCAGTTGACGCATACCATCACCGGCCAGGAGGATTTTCTGCACCGCACGCTGGCCAGTGTCGGAGTGCCGGCGTTGCATATCCTGCGAGCGCAAAACGGCATCGAATACCGGTTTTACGAATTGACCGGTGACCTGCCCGAGGCTTTGCACTTCAACCATTTCGAACGAACCGAGCCGCTCAAGATTGACAGGCCGGTAAAAGAGCGTATCCGCCTCAAAGGCCCGGTTGAACTCAAGGACGCGCAGAAAAGCCCCGCGCGCGGCCGCATCCGCCTCAAGGATGAGAAGAAAACCGCTGCTCCCGCACAGCCTTCTGGCGGCCGCATTCGCATTCGTGAGCAGAGCAGAGACCGCCTGGCTGGACGGGGAGATCCACCCACCTCCCGCCGGCGCAAGGATTCGTCCGCGCTCAAACTCAGACCGCCCGCCCAGCGGGTTAAGCTGTGCTAGGTTTATGATGACCGCGCAAATACCCATGACTGTTGGCAGAAAATTACGAGGAGAGACTCATGCCCGATGTTGAAGTGACCATTGTGCTCCCGAGCGGAGGGGCACGCGCCGCCGAAATCCCCGACGACGTGACCGTCAAGGAATTGCTGCCCGAGTTGACCTCTCTGTTGGAATTGCCGACCGTCGGTCCGGACGGACGCCCAATGGCTTACCGCATCGATAGCAAAGCCCTGGGCCGTGAAATGAAAGAGGACGAGACGCTGGCCTCGGCCGGCATCCCCCAAAACGACCGCCTGATGTTAACTGCTGACATCACGGCTGGCGCGGGTTCAATGGCTGCAGAAACGCCGCGCATACGCCGCCTGCGCGGCGACCACGACCTGATGGTCGAACTGGCAGCCCGCAGTGACCTGATCTCCTACAAGGCTTTTGCGCCGCATCCCAACCTGCCGCCCGAACGCTACATCGTCACCTTCAAGTGCAAGAGCATCATCGGCGTGGATCGCCAGGGCAACCCGCAATATGGAAACCACCACCAGGTCGAGATTTACCTGCACAATCAGTACCCGCAGCGCTGGCCGGGCATGAAATGGATGACACCGATCTGGCATCCCAACATCAACCACCTGAATGGCAGCGTCTGTATCGACGCGGCCTGGTGGGCAGCCAGCCGCTCGCTCGACCGTTTGGTGGTCATGCTGGGTGAAATGCTGCAGTGGAAGAATTTCCACGACGATCCGACCAAGCCCCCCTTCCCCTGGGATGCCGAGGCGGCGCGCTGGAGCCGCGAATACCGCAAGAAGCACCCGAACGCCTTCCCGGTCGACCAGCAGGAATTGCTGCGGCCCGAGCGCGTCAAGGTCAAATCGGAGGACCAGGCTGCCCCGGCCAAACCCAAATCTCGTTTCAGTCTGAAGCTCAAACCAAATGAAAAGCCGCCGGCCAAGAAAGCCTCGCTCAGTTTGAAACTCAAACCAGATAAGTCAACAAACCCAAAACCCAAGCCTGGCTTGAAGATCAAGCCGGGGGGCTCCAAGCCGGCGGCTAAAAAACCAAAAATTCGCTTGAAATGATGGCATGCGCCTATTTCCAGGCTTAACCGCTGCAAAAATATCCTTGTTCTGCCCCTGCAGTAAGCCGTTCCGGACGACTGTAGAGCAGCCTGAACCATATCTTCGAAAACAAAGAAAGGAGTAAGTCATGGCCGACATACCTGTTACGATCGTTCTCCCCTCGGGAGGCACCCGCAATGCGGAGGTGCCGGGCGATGTGTCCGTGAAGGAACTGCTCCCAGAGCTGACCACTTCACTGGAACTTCCCACCACCGGCCCGGATGGACGTCCTATGTCTTACCGGCTGGATAGCAAGGCGCTGGGTCGCGAACTCAATGAGGAAGAGACCCTGGAAGATGCCGCCATCCCGGAAGGCGACCGCCTGATGATGACCGCCGACGTGACCGCAGGGTAATGCTCTCCGACCCTACCCGGACCGCCTCGAGAAATTGAGGCGGTCCAGGTCCCCCACATTTGGTGACCAATTCTCATGTCTTCCCTCGGCATCCGTCTCACTCCGACTGAAACGCTTCAGCCTGAAGCCGCTCCCAGACCGTTGGGGACCGCGCTGCGCTGGCATTCTCCTTTTGACGCCGAAGAGCGCCACCCCATGGTGTCGGTCTTCTTCACCCACTCGGCGTATATTCGAGTCTGCGTCTACACCTGTGTCGACACGACGAATGAGGTGGGAGGCGCCTTGATCGGCCAATGGTGCCAGGATCAGGAAAGCGGCCAGCAGTTTGTGGTGGTGCAGCACGCGCTGCCAGCGCGCTTTACCCGCCAGAGCAATGTCTATTTGACCTTCACCCAGGATACGCTGGTCGATCTCCACGACCAGTTGGAAAAGCGCTTTCCGAACGAGAAAATTGTGGGCTGGTATCACACCCACCCACGCATGGGCATCTTCCTGTCGCATTATGACACCTTCCTGCACAAGAACTTTTTCCCCGAACCCTGGCAGGTAGCCCTGGTGATCGAGCCTTATTCTTCCCAGGGTGGTTTCTTCATCCGCCAGGCAGATGGCAGCTTCGACCCGACCCGTTATTTTGGTTTTTACGAGATGGATGCGGCTTCCGGCCACAGCATCGTCCGCTGGCAAAATTTACATCAGGATGCGCATGCTCCTGAAGGAGATGAATCCAATGAATAGACGTATGAGCACCTATTATTACGCCTTGCTTGGCGCGCTCGGAGGGCTGATCGGCTGGCAGGTCAGCGATCTACTGGGGCTGTCGTTCGCCTCCAACCTTTACCTGAGCGAGATCGTGGTTGGCGCGCTGGTCGGATTGAGTATCGGTTTGCTGATTGGTCTGACGGAGGGTGTCCTGACCCGCAACGTAATCCAGGCGCTCAAATCAGGCTCCTTCAGTGGTCTGTTGGGACTGATCGCCGGTGCGATCGGTTTGCCGTTGAGCGAATTCCTGTTCCAATCGGTCGGCGCCGGGATTTTGGGCCGCGCTCTGGGGTGGGGTGTTTTCGGTCTGTTAATCGGTTTGGCCGAAGGCGTGGTCGGCAAGTCCCAGGCCTGGAAGGGGATGCTGGGCGGCCTGATCGGAGGCGCCGTTGGCGGCGTGTTGCTCGAACTGGCACACACCTGGCTCAAGGATCCGCTGGTTGGCAAGGCGGCCGGCCTGGTGTTATTAGGCGCTTCGGTCGGAGCCTTCATTTCGCTGATGGTGGTGCTGCTCTCGCGTGCCTGGCTGGAGGTCGTTTCCGGCAAGCTCAAAGGCACCGAATTCATCCTGGACAAGTTCATGCGCGCCAGGGGACCGGCGGTAGCCATCGGCAGTTCGCCGCTCAAATCGGAGATCGTGCTGCCGGATCCCGATATCGCCCCCCAGCACGCCATGTTGACCGGCGATGGCAAGCATTTCACCCTTAAGGATATGAGCCTGGCGGGGACCTTCGTCAACAATCGCAAGATCGAATTGTCGCAGTTGACGAATAATCAGAAGATCCGCATGGGCAATACCGAGCTGGTATATCACGAAAAGAGGTAGCCATGCAATCAAATAAGTGGTCCCGTTTGGTCTTCTCCCTCATTCTGGTCCTGCTGACCGCGTTCGTGTGGCCGCTGCAAAGCGCTCTGGCTCAGGATCAGGAACCGCAAATCCGCATCACGCAGGTGGATAATTCCAACTTTCCCCAGGTGACGGTTTACGTCTCGGTGACCAATGCTGCCGGCGAGCCGGTGGGCGTCAGCCCGGACCAGATCCAGCTCTTCGAGAACGGGCAATTGATGCAGCTTCAGGACCTCAGCGGAGGCGGCCAGGGTGATATCGGACCGCTGACCACCCTGCTGGTGATCGACATCTCCGGGAGCATGAACAATGGCGGCAAGTTGGAGGCTGCCAAGCAGGCGGCCACGGCTTACGTCGAACAAATGCGCCCGGGCGATCAGGCTGGCCTGATGACGTTCAATACCAAAGTTAATTACCTTCAGCCGCTGACGACCGATCACCAGGTACTGGAAAGCGCGATCAATTCGCTCAAGGCGCAGGGGGATACGGCCATGTACGACGCCCTGGACCAGGGTGTGCAGGTCCTGCAGGGCCTGCCGGGGCGCAAAGCCATCATTGCCTTGACCGACGGCCTGGACAACCGCAGCCAGGCCACAGCCGAGCAGGTGATCCAGACCATCGGGCCGAGCGGCCTGTCGATCTCGACCATCGGGCTGGGCGATCCTCAGCAGGCAGGCAGCAACTTTGGTCTGGATGAAGCTGCTTTGAAATCGTTGGCCCAACAGGCCGGCGGCGTGTACGGGTTTGCCCAGGATCCCAATGCCCTGAGCGCGCTGTATGAGTTGTACGGACGCACCCTGCAGAGCGAATACCGCCTGACTTACATTTCGCCCTCCAACTTGCGGGACGGTATCAACCGTACTCTGACCGTCTCCTTGACGGGACAAGCTGCCACCGCTGCTCAGGCGCAGGCCAATTACAACCCGGGCGGCGTGCTGCCGGAAACATCCGGACGGTCCTGGGTGCTGTTCGGTGGTATTTTAGCTGGCTTGGTCGTGCTGCTGCTGATCCCCAGCGGGATCGGCCTGGTCACCCGCGGCAAGTCGGGAAGCAAAAAGAAACCGCGTATCAAGCTGAAATAAATAGCCCGACCTATTCAATTAAACAATCCCCTTCGCAAAAGACGATCCTTGCGAAGGGGATTGTTTGAAGTTTAAGTATTTGTGAAGTGCGAAATATTATTGTCGTTGATAAGGCACTATCATTTGCGGAAAGAGAGATGCGTCTGCGGTAAAATGGATGCAACGCACAATCGAACGAGGAAATGAAACATGAAATCCTACCGCAAAGAACTGTGGTTCAACATTCCCACCCGCCGCGCTTTTGTCAACATCACCCCTGAGGTGGAAGGCTGCCTGCGCGAAAGCGGCGTTCAGGAAGGCCTGGCTCTGGTCAATGCCATGCACATTACTGCCGCGGTCTTCATCAACGATGACGAGCATGGACTGCACCAGGATTATGAAAAATGGCTGGAAAACCTGGCACCACACGAACCCATTCGACAGTACCGCCATAATGACACCGGGGAGGACAACGCTGACGCGCATCTCAAACGCCAGGTGATGGGGCGCGAAGTGGTGGTTGCCGTGACGGAGGGGAAACTCGATTTCGGTCCCTGGGAACAGATCTTCTACGGCGAGTTCGACGGCCGCCGGCGCAAGCGCGTGCTGGTCAAGATCATCGGTGAATAAAAAATCAGGGCGGCCTCTGGCTGCCCTGATGGCTTACGCTTGGCTATCCGGGATGGCATCCGGCAATTCATCTTCGACGTGGCGGATGTGAGGGTTGAGAAAAGCTAAGATCGTGGCAAACAAGCCGATCAGCCCGGAAATAGCGAACATCAAACCAATGCCGCGTCCTACGCCGGTTCCGAATAACGAGCCAATGGCTGTCGATGACAGTCCACCGCCCGTGCTCATCAACGGCTCGAAGACCTTGTCTGCCAGGGGACCTGAGATCAGGAAAGCCAGCGGCATCATGGATTGAGCGATCAGACCGCGAATGGCGAAGACCCGTCCCTGAATGTCCGGGGCAACCTTGGTCTGGAAAATGGCCTGGCTCGACCCGGAGGCGAATGGCAGGCTGAACATGAGCACGAACATGCCGGCCCCGATGAGATAGGGGTTGGCCTGTAAACCGGCAGTTGTCAGGCCGAGCATCCCCAGCCCAATAAAACCAATCACACCCAGAATGCGCCGCTTGGGACCACCCCAGGCGCTCATCAGAATCCCTCCGACCAGCATGCCGACCCCGGCGGCCGTTTGCAGCGCGCCCAGCACGCCAGCTGAGAAGCGCGAGAGCACCAATGGACCGATTAACACGATGGCGAAATTGAGCATGAAGTTGACCATCGCAAAGTACCACAGCAGACCGAATAACCCGCCTCGCTGGCGAAGATACTGCCAACCAAAGGCCGCATCGCTCCAGACCGAATGTTTTTTGGATTCACCGCGAGCCTGCACCTCGGGCTGTGGGATGGCGACGATCAACAGCGCCCCCACGGCGAAGAAATATGTGATGAAGTCGATCCAGACGATGCCTTGCAGGCCGATGGCAACAAAGAGCACCCCGGCCAGCATGGGCGTCAACACCAGTTCCAGGGCGTGACCCATCTGTACCATGCCGTTGGCACGCGTCAAATCTTTCTTGGGCACCAGCATGGTGACCGAAGAATCGAAGGCCGGTTGCTGGAAGGCGCTGAAGACCGAACCGAAAACGGCGATCAAATAGATGTGCCAGATTTGCAAGTCACCAGTTAGCAGCACGAACACCACCGAGACGGTGACCAGCGCGCTACCAGTGTCGGCCAGAATCATGAGCCAGCGCCGGTTCCAGCGGTCCGCCAGGGAGCCGGCCATCGGGAGTAGCAAGAGGCGGGGCAGGCTGCCGAAGAGCACGGTCAGCGCAAAAGGCGTGGCCTGACCGGTCCGCTGGTAGATCCAGACACCCAGCGCAAAACTGGTCAGTCCGGAGCCGAGCATGGAGATCAGTTCACCCAACCAGATGATGATGAAAGTTCGCATCGAGCGCGGCGCATGGATGGCTTCCGTCTGGGATTCGGGGAGGGAGATTTCAGGCATTTGAATTTTCCTGAGGAGCCGGGTCGTCATAATAGAAACTTGGGTAACAGGCGATCATTAGTGCATAAGCAGGCAGTTCCGGCGAGTCGTTCTGCGATTCGTCGGCCTCTTCGAATTCCTGAGCCAGGGAGCGCAGCCGGTCTTGAAACGCAATGGCTCGCGATGCGGGCATCCGGCTGACGGTGCGGTGGATCATGCCACTGCGGGGGTGTCGTTCTGCGCCTTGCTCCAATTGGAACTGGCGGGCTTGCAGGCTGCGCAGGATGTCTTCACGGGTGACGTCCACGGTCGAGGTCAACATGGAATGGTAAGCCGGCTTGTCTTCGTCTGAGACGAAGCTCAAAAGAGTTTTATCCACTTCGATATTGGCGCTGGTGGCGCGGTACACTTTTTCGATCATATTGGATATTACGTGGGTTTCAATCACCCGGATCAACCCGTGCTTTTCCAGCAGATTGACATGATAGTACAGCTTGCTGGGGGATAGGCCAAGCTTGTCAGCCACTTGCTTGACGGTCAAGGCTTGGGGAATGAGCACTTCAATGATTTGAATGCGCATCGGATCCGAGACCACCTTGAGGGTTTCGAGGTCGCGAATTGTAAATAACTGGGTCAGAGTGCCATCTTTCATAAAATATTCCTTTATCATTAAAATAAATTTTATTGATAAACTATATTTTAGCTAAAATCCGATCGATGTCAAGCCCAGAAGGAACGGTATCTGGATTGCTTGGACCTAAGGAAGATGATAGGTCTTTTTTCCCCTAATTGGCGTATAATATTTTAGGGTTGGTTTGGAAGAATCATGTTATTGCCTGACCAAGGTGATTGAAGGCTTATAAGCCAATCACTTGTGTAGCAGATTTGAGAGGCCAGGAAAGATGAGTGCTGAATTTTTTGAAGCAATATATACGGGGGATATAGTCGAAGTCGGGCGCATACTGGCTGAGGATCCTCAATTGGTACATGCTGAGGACGATCAGGGACTTTCGCCGATCCTGGCTGCTGCATATCATGGCCATACTGATCTGGCGGATTTACTTGCCAATCGCAAGGTCGTGCTGACGATCTTCGAAGCTGCTGCAACCGGCAAGGTGACCCAAATCATCCGTCTGCTGGCCAAGCAGCCAGCCCTGGTCAGCGCGTACTCGCATGACGGATTCCAGCCGCTCGGGCTGGCCGCTTTTTTCGGGCACAAGGAGGCAGTCGAATACTTGATCAGGGCCGGGGCACCGGTTAATGCGGCATCGCAGAATGAGACGCATGTCATGCCGCTGCATTCGGCCGCAGCCAGGAGACACGTTACGATTGCCAGCGTGCTGATCGAGCATGGTGCCGACCCCAACGCCCGGCAAGCCGGCGGCTTTACTCCCCTGCATGCCGCTGCTCAGAATGGCGACCTTCCGATGATCCAGCTGCTGCTTTTCAATGCGGCTGACCTGAAAGCCGAGACGGATGACGGCAAACGGCCGGTTGATCTGGCGGTCGCAGCCGGTCACCAGTCAGCCGAAAAGCTCTTGAAGAAAGAGATAACCAAGCGTTTCCGGAAGACAAATTCCTAGATCTCGAGAGTGAGAGTCGAAAGCGCCCGCATTTTTGCGGGCGCTTTCGACTCTAGCTGAGTTGTTAAAGGAAATATCAGGCCTTGTGGGTGCTGATATGGAACAACGAGTATAGCGGGCAGAAGCCGGTGATGCCGGTCAGGAGCAAGACTACACCCAGCACATAAACGACCCACATCCAGGCCCCGCTGGCAGCGCCGGTAATTCCAAGGAAAAAGAACACAATGCCCACGACGACCCGCAGAATCCGATCCCAGGCTGCTTCGTTTACCTTCATGTCGAGCCTCCTTTGCTCATTACAAATAGTTGGTAAATCTGCACTTTGGATGCGGGTAGGTGGAGAAAAGTTGCATCTATTTTGCGTCCAGTGTCAATAGCCGTCCGTTGGTCTTCAGCCAGCGGACATGTTTTTTATAGGTTGGTATGATTGCTGCCACGCCCCCCCAGAACTGCCTCGAATGATTCCTGTGTTTTAGATGCACCAGCTCGTGGACCACGACATAATCGATCACTTCCAAGGGAGCCATGATCAACCGCCAGGTGAAACTCAGCGTCCCTTTAGCGCTGCAGGAACCCCAGCGCGTGCGCGCCGATGAGATACGAATGCGCCCGTACTGAAATCCGTAAAGGTTGGCGTAATGCGCCACGCGTGCGCCAATCACCTCTGCCGCTTGCGCCTTGTACCAGCGGGTGAATGTCGCCTCGGCCTTGGGCAGCGCGTTTTGGGACAGGCGCAGGCTGCCCTCCAGGGCCAGCGCCGGGCGCTGGGAGCTGACAATCCTGAGGGGATAGGACTTCCCCAGATATAGAAAGACTTCCCCTTCGACGTATTTCTTCGCCGGGACATATTTCGCCCGCGCCTCGGCCTGCTTCCGCGCGACCCATGCGGCTTTGCTCTCGACGAAGGCGCGGATTTGGCTATCCGGCGTGCGCAGTGGCGCGCGAACGGTCAGCGAGCCGTTGGGTTCGACGATTAACGCAAGGCTGCGCCGGCGGCTGCGGATCAGACGGTCGATGGGAATGGGCAAATTCAGCTCCTGATGCGTATATGTTTTTATGGAATGATAATTCCGGTTTCCTTTTGGTAGGACCGCAATGAGTATCCAGGCTGGCGATTCGTGAACACATTATAATGGTCTCGGAAGGACGGAAGCGCTTGGAAATTACCAAAACCTTATACATAACCAATCGTGAAGATTGGCGTGCCTGGCTGGAAATGCATTATGCCTCGGAGCCGGAAATCTGGCTGGTCTATCCCAAGAAAGCCAGCGGGGAAACGCGTATCGCCTACAACGACGCAGTGGAGGAGGCCTTGTGTTTCGGCTGGATTGACAGTCTGGTCAAGTCGCTCGACAGCGATCACAGCGTCCAACGCTTCTCTCCTCGAAAGCCGAAGGCTGGCTATTCCCAGGCCAACCAGGAACGCTTGCGCTGGCTTGTCAGTCAGGGAAGGGTGATTCCGGAGGTACGCGCTACCCTGGACGAGGTCCTGGCGCAAGAATTCGTCTTCCCGCCAGACATTCTGGAGACTATCCAGGACAATCCACAGGCCTGGGAGAATTTCCAGAAGTTTTCGGAGCCTTACAAGCGCATCCGCGTGGCCTTCATTGACGGGGCGCGTAATCGGCCGGCGGAGTTTCAGAAGCGCTTGCGCTATTTCATCCGCATGACCGCGCAGAATCGGCTGATCGGATTCGGTGGGATCGAAAAGTATTATTAGCGCGATCCCGGCTGTTCGGCGCCTGATCCGCTATTGTGGGGGCATCCCGGGGGGTTGCGACAACAAGTGCTTGTATTCACCAAAAAAGGTGTTACAATAAGTATAGACCTGTAGGTACAGGTTGGTATATGTTGGTTGCGAAGGAATGGAACAGGATTCTCTATGAAAATCGAGCAGCAGGCCAAGCCCCTTTACCAGATCGTATCGGACGCGCTCTTGGCCCAGGTCGAATCGGGCGAGCTGAAACCGAATGACCGCTTGCCTTCCGAGAGCGAGTTGTGCGAACAATATTCGGTCGCGCGCAACACCGTCCGGCGGGCGCTCAGCGAACTGGTCAACGACGGCATCCTGAAGACGGTCCCCGGACTGGGCACTTTCGTCCAGGACATTCGCCTGCCCAAGACGGCCGAATACCTGTACGGCTTCTCGCAGGAAATGGACCTGCACCAAAAGACGATTACCAGCCGGGTGATCGAAGCCAGGCTGATCAGTGCTGACCCGCTCCTGACCCGGCGCATGAAGCTGCAGCTGGGCGCCGAAGTGGTTTTCCTGTACCGGGTGCGCCTGATGGACGCTGAACCGGTGGCGATCGAGCGCTCTTACCTGCCGCATGCTTTATGTCCGGGTATCCTGCAATACGATTTTAGCGAATGCTCCCTCTACGAGACACTTTCGACGGTTTACAATCGTCGCCCGTATAATGCCGGCCAGGAGATCGAAGCGGGACTGGCGACACCTGAGGTGACTCGTCTGCTGGGATTGACCCCGCCGGCAGTGGTCTTGATCTTTCACCGTGAAACCTACCTGGCCTCGGGCGAGGTGATAGAATATGTGGACTCGGAACTTCGGGCAGACCGTTTTCGTTTTTACACCAACCTGCGCCTGCAATCCATTTCCAACGAAGCGACTTTCCGCCGGCTGCCAATCCATGCGAGCTGAGATTGATGACCCTTATATCGGACTCGGAACTTCAGGCTATCGTCGAAAAAGTAGTGCAGCGTACGCTGCACGGCCAGAACGTACGCGCTGAGGACGTGCCCGAAAAAAAGGATCAATCCGTTGCCGGCTCCCCTGATCAGCGCAGTGTTGCCTTGGGCGCCGACCACGGTGGTTACCCGATGAAGGAAATGCTCAAAGCGCATCTGGCCAAGACAGGTTTTCAAGTGATTGACTGCGGCACGAACAGCACCGAATCGGTGGATTATCCCGATTTTGCCCTGGCGGTCGCTGAACTGGTCGGTCAGGGGAAAGCCTGGCGCGGGATCATTGTCGATGGGGCCGGGATTGGCAGTTGCATGACCGCCAACAAGCTTCCCGGTGTGCGCGCGGCTATGTGTTATGACTACGCCACGGCTGTCAACAGCCGGGAACACAATGATGCCAACGTGCTCACCCTGGGCGCGGGCCTGATCGGGGAGGCCCTGGCTCGTCAGATCGTGGATACCTGGCTCGCAACCGAATTCGGCGGCGGGCGTCATGCGCGCCGTGTGGATAAAATCATTGCAATCGAAAATAAATTTATGAAGTCTGGAAGTTAGCATGCCAATCGAATCGAAAGAAATCGAAAAGATCGTCGAGGTCGTCACCCGTGAAGTGCTGCTGGCGCTGGCAGAGCAAGATCAGCGCGCTGCCGCGGCTGGCGAACATTGTGAACATGAATGCGCGGACGGGATTTGCGTCCAAACCTGCTTCGACAATGTCGGTCACGTCATCAGTGCCGGAGCGGAGCGTCTCTCCTCCACTCTGGGTGGCATCCCGCAGGATTTGAATATCGCCTCCATGATCGACCACACCCTGCTCAAACCGGACGTTACCCCCGACCAGATCGCCCAACTATGTCACGAAGCCCGCAAATACGGGTTTGCTTCGGTCTGCATCAATCCCGGGCACGTCAAGTTGTGCGCCGACCTCTTGCGCGGTTCGGATGTCAAAGTCTGCACCGTGATCGGCTTCCCGCTGGGGGCCACCTCGCCGGAGGCCAAGGTCTACGAGACGGAAACTGCCCTGCGCGACGGCGCGACCGAGATCGACATGGTCATCAATATCGGCGCCCTCAAGGGCGGTGATTTCACCTGGGTCGCGCGTGACATCCGCGGTGTGGTCGAGACTGCCCATAACGCTGGTGCGATCGTCAAGGTGATCATCGAAACCTCCCTCCTGACCGAGGAAGAAAAAGTCAAGGCCTGCCTGCTGTCCAAAGAAGCCGGCGCGGATTTCGTCAAGACCTCCACCGGTTTTGCCGGCGGCGGGGCGACGGTCGAAGACGTGGCCCTGATGCGCCGTGTGGTCGGCCCGGAGATGGGCGTCAAAGCCTCGGGCGGTGTTCACAATTTCGAGGAAGCCCAGAGCATGGTCGATGCGGGTGCAACCCGCATCGGGGCCAGCGCGGGCGTCAAGATCGTCCAGGGCGCCTCCGACCAGAAGTCCAAAGCTGTCGCCAAGCCGGTCCTGGCCCAGGCTTATTGAGAGAAGCGGATGTTGATCGCCAGAGTGATCGGAACAGCAATTTCGACCATCAAGGACCCAAAAGTTCGGGAGGATAAATTGCTGATCCTGCAGCAAACGGACCAAACCGGGACGCAGAACATCGGCCAGCCCTATGTGGCGGTCGATCTGGTCGATGCCGGAGAAGGCGAGCTGGTGCTGACCGATCACGGATCCAGCGCCCGCCAGACGTATTTGACCAAAGACTGCCCGGTCGACGCGGTCGTGATGGCCGTGATCGACCATCTCGAAGTCGATGGGCAAGTGGTATTTCGCAAGGAGTGAGCACGGATGCTGATCGCCAAAGTCATCGGAACCACGATCTCGACCATCAAGGATGATAAGCTGACCGGCCGCAAGCTGCTCATCCTGCGCCAGACGGACGAGACAGGTACGCCTGTCGGCAAGCCTTACGTGGCGGTGGATACGCTGGACGCCGGAATCGGCGATCTGGTGCTGACCGCTCACGGCTCGAGCGGCCGCCAGACCGATATCACCCGGAACAGCCCGGTGGACGCGGTCATCATGGCCGTGATCGACCATCTGGAAGTGGGTGGTCAGGTTGTCTACCGCAAGGAATAGAAAAGGGAATGCAAAGTCGGGAGACTTTGTACTCCCTTGATTGCTAACTGTTAAAGGATTACGTGATGGCTCTAACCGATAAAGATTTGCTCTCCCTTCAGGAAGCCCGCCAGATGGCGGAGCAGGCTTATGCGGCCCAACAAATTTGGGCCAAAGCCTCACAGGCCCAGGTCGATCGCGTCTGTGCTGCCATGGCTGATGCGGCTTACCTGGCTGCGGAGCGCCTGGGTCGCATGGCGGCCGAAGAGACTGGTTTTGGCGTCCCGGAGCACAAGAAACTCAAGAACGAATTTGGCTCCAAGCACGTTTGGGAGAGCATCAAAGACATCAAGACGGTCGGGGTCATCCGCCATGATGTCGAGAATAAGATCTACGAGATCGCCTGGCCGATGGGCGTGGTAGCAGGGCTGATCCCCAGCACCAACCCGACTTCCACGGTCATGGACAAGATCCTGATCTCAGTTAAAGCCCGGGATGCGATTGTGATTGCACCCCATCCGGCGGCGATCAAATGCAGCCTGGAGACGGTCAGGCTGATGGCGGCAGCGGCTGAGAGCGCTGGCGCGCCGAAGGGCCTGATCAACTGCCTGACGCAGGTCAGCCTACCCGGGACCCAGGAATTGATGGCCCACAAACGGGTAGCGGTCATCCTGGCGACCGGCGGCAGCGAAATGGTGCGCGTGGCGCACTCGCAGGGCAAACCGGCTTATGGGGTCGGACCGGGGAATGTGCCGGTCTACGTCGACCGCAGCGCTGATTTGGAGCAGGCAGCCAGATACATCGTGGCCAGCAAGGCTTTCGACCATTCGACCATTTGTGCCACGGAACAGGCGGTGGTTGCGGATCGCCCGATTGCGAACCGGCTGGCGCAATTGATGCAGGCCGAAGGCGCTTATTTCGTCGATGAAATCCAGGCACAGGCTTTGAGCGCGGTCCTGTTCCAGCCCAATGGAGCCATCAACCCGGCGTCGGTCGGCAAGTCACCGCAATATCTGGCAGCCATGGCTGGTTTCCAGGTGCCGCAGTCAGCCCGCATTCTGGTAGCCCGTTTGGACAAGGTCGGGCGGGACGAACCGCTCTCGCGCGAAAAGCTGACCACCGTCCTGGGCTGGTATGAAGCCGACGGCTGGGAAGCCGGCTGCGACCGCTGCATCGAACTGATCCAGTTCGGGGGGCGCGGTCATAGTCTGGTAATTCACGCCACGGACGAAAAGGTCATCATGGCCTTTGGCCTGGAGAAGCCGGTCTTTCGCATTGCGGTCAACACCATGGCCACCCTGGGCGCGATCGGTCTGACGACCAGGATCATGCCCTCGCTGACCCTGGGGTCGGGCGGCATCGGGGGAGCGATCACCGGCGACAACATCACGGTCTATCACCTGTTCAACGTCAAACGTATGGCGTTTGAAGTTGTAAAACCTCCGGAAGCTGCACTGCGACCGGGGACGGTCCCGGCTGGACCGGTGAAAGGTCCCGATCCGCAGCAGATCGCGGCGGTGGTTGAAGAGGTCGTCAGGGAAATTTTGAAGGCCTGACGGAACTTTCGAACGAAAATCTGGTGTATTCACCAAACTCATTTTAAGGAGTAAAGAATGGCTCAAGATCCTGCATTTATCGCTTTAGGAATGGTCGAGACGCGCGGCCTGGTAGGCGCCATCGAGGCGGCCGATGCCATGGTCAAGGCGGCCAATGTGGTCCTGATCGGCTCAGAATACGTCGGCGGCGGCTACGTGACCGTCATGGTGCGTGGTGATGTCGGCGCGGTCAAGGCTGCAACGGATGCCGGCGGCGCGGCGGCCAAGCGGGTTGGCGAACTGGTTTCGATCCACGTCATCCCACGCCCGCACGAAAACGTTGAGATGATCCTGCCGCAAAGCAGCAAGGGCGGCTTCGGCGGTCGCTCAGGCGGAGAGAAGAAATAATCGCCCGGGAGTTTCTCGCCCGGCCCGATCTGCTCCAGACTCTCGAACGCGCCGAAGCGGTCATCCGTTGGGTGGCTGACCCTCTGCGCGACCCTTCCCAAGAGCCGCCGCTGGATTCGCCTCCAGACGGACCGCTGCAGGTCGGTGTCGACCTGGGCACCGCCTACCTGGTGCTGGTTGTGCTTGACCAGCACGGGCAGCCGCTCGCCGGTGAATATCAATTTGCCCAGGTGGTCCGGGATGGCCTGGTGGTCGACTTCGTCGGCGCGGTGGACCGTTTGAGCGCCATGAAGCGGCGCGTCGAACAGCGCCTGGGACGCGAGTTGAAACACGCCTCCAGCGGTTACCCGCCGGGCGTGCCCCAGGCGGAAGTGCGTGCCACTGCCAACGTGGTCGAAGCCGCCGGCCTGTACTGCACCGGTCTGGTGGACGAGCCAACAGCGGCCAACGCCTTGCTGGGACTGGACAACGGCGCCATCGTGGACGTCGGCGGCGGGACGACCGGCATCGCCATCCTGCGGGATGGGGAAGTGGTCTACACCGCGGATGAAGCCACCGGCGGGACGCATTTCTCGCTGGTGATCGCCGGGGCGCACGACATCCCCTTCGAGGCGGCGGAAGCGATGAAGACCGATCCGTCCCAACAGGAGCGCCTGTTCCCGACCATTCGACCGGTGATGGAAAAGGTCGCCAGCATTGTTGCCCGGCACGTCCGGATTTACCAGGAGCAGAGCGGCCATACGGTCGACCAGTTGATCCTGGTAGGCGGCACCACCCGTTTTCCCGGCATTGCCGGGGTGGTCGAAGAGTACAGCGGCTTGCCAACATTTATCCCGCAGCGACCGCTTTTCGTCACCCCGCTGGGCATTGCCCTGCATGACAAAGTAGCGGAGTCCTAGCGCCGCAAATAACAAGGAGATTTAATGGCTTCTGACGAATTTTCATTGCGTTGTTACTGTTACCTGGATCGCATGCAACCGCAGTATGCGGCTTTCGTCGGTACCGTGACCCAGGGCGACCTGCCGACCGAAGGCATGGCCTCGCTGTATATCGAAATGTCTCCCGGAAACGAAGTCTTCCGCACGGTGGACATCGCGGTCAAAGCGACCGAAGCCAAACCCGGCGCGCAGATCGTCGAGCGCGAATTCGGCATGTTCGAGGTCCATTCGCATAACCAGGCAGCGGTGCTCGAGTCCGGCCGCATCGTGCTGCAGCGCCTGGGTCTGAACATCGAAGACCGCATCCGCCCGCAGGTGGCCTCGGTGCAGTTGATTACCAACGTCGACCCGTACCAGGCGCAGCTGCTCAACCGCTTCCGGCGCGGCAGCATGCTGGTCCCCGGCCAGACGCTGCTGGTGGTGGAATGCTTCCCGGCGGCTTACATCAATTACGCCTGCAATGAAGCCGAGAAGAAAGCCAGCATCGACATCGTGCACGTCAGCTCGGTTGGGCGTTTTGGACGCATGTGGCTGTCCGGCACCGAATCCGAAGCCCAGACGGCGCGTGATGCGGCCATCCGGGCGCTGGAAGACCTGGAAGGCAAGACCAGCGAGTTCTAGTTCTGTGCGAGGGAGTTTTTTATGCCCAAGACATTTTATACCGAACGTGATATCGAAGACCTGGTCCGCCAGGGCGTCAAATCCCTGATCGTGGATGACGACGTAGCGCTGACCGACCTGGCCAATGAGAAAGCCCGCAGGCTCGGATTGGAATTGCTGCGCGAAAACGACAATCCGCCAGCGGCTCCCATCCGGCCGTATATTGCCAAGGGGATGTCGCCCTCGGCCGGGGTTACGCCGAAACTGGCAGTCCCACCGAGCGGACCGGCTCCTGCCGGGGCCGCCAATCCGGCAGCCAGCGGGGATGACCTGCAGCAGCGCGTCTATCAGGCGGCCCTGTCCCGCCTGGGCAATTCGGTCGACCCCAAACTGCTGGAGACCATCGTCCAGCGCGTGCTCAAGACCATCAACACCAAGTAGGGCCGGTCTATGCTATTCGGGCGCGTGCACGGCACGGCGATCTGTTCCATCAAATACCCTGACCTGCAGGGCATGAAACTGCTGGTCGTGCAGCCGCTGGACAAGCATATGCAAGCGGCCGGGCCGATGCAGGTGGCGGTGGATGTGGTCCAGGCTGGCCCTGGCGACCTGTGCGTCATGGTCCGTTCGCGCGAGGCCTCGCTGGCGTTGCGCGAGCACAAGTTCGTGCCGGTTGACCTGGCCCTGGTCGGCATCGTCGACGAACTGGTGGTGCGCCCGGACGGCGAGTTCGATTTTACGCTCAAACAAGGCAACACGAAGTACACATGATCGACATGCATAGTTTCATTAAACACGCAAAGCACCAGGCGGCACAAAGGATAACCTTGTGTACCTCTTCGTGTTTAAATTTCATCTCGAGGAGATTCTCGGTATGATGCTCGGCAAAGTGACCGGCACGATCGTCACCACCATCAGCCACCCGCATTACAAGAACCGCCGGCTGCTGGTCGTCCAGCCCTTGACCCTGCCCGGCGATCCGCCTGACGGGGATTTCATCGCGCTGGACAACACCCAGGCTGGGATCGGGGACACGGTGCTGGTCAACCGCGAGGGCAATGGTGCGCGCGGTGTGCTCAACCTGCCGGATGGCTGCATCATTTCCCTGATCGTCGGGATCGTCGATTCGCTCTACATCGAGTCATTGGAGGATTGATGGCTACATCGCGGCTGCCCCTGGTCGCCGGCAACTGGAAACTGAATAAAACCGCCACCGAGGCCTACAAGCTGGTGGCTGAGATGCTCCCGGGCTTGCGGAGCATCAAGGGGGTCGAGAAGTTGGTTTGCCCGCCTTTTACTGCCTTGATGGCAGTTTCTCGTTTAATTATGGACAGCGATCTGCGTCTGGGGGCGCAGGACGTGTATTGGGAAGACCGGGGCGCTTATACCGGTGAGATTTCGGCGCGCATGCTGGCCGAATTCTGCCAGTACGTCATCATTGGACACTCGGAGCGCCGGACCTATTTTGGTGAGACGAATGAGACGGTCAACCGCAAGGTGCGGGCCGCCCTGGCGCAGGCTTTGATCCCCTTGATTTGCGTGGGTGAGAACCTGGAACAAAACGAAGCCGGCCAGGCTGCGGGTGTGGTTTCGCGCCAGGTGCACGAAGCGCTGGCAGGCCTCGATATTCAGGAGGCGGGCAGGATCGTGATCGCTTATGAGCCGATCTGGGCGATCGGCACCGGACGTGCCGCCACGGCTGAGGCGGTCAATATGCTGATCCGCAACGTGATCCGGCCTACTGTGGGCGGGCTGTTCGGTGAAGAGGTCGCGCAGGGCGTGCGGGTGCTGTACGGCGGCTCGGTCGACCCGGACAACGCAGTCCAATTTTTCAGGCAGCCCGAGATCGATGGGGCGCTGGTTGGTGGAGCCAGCCTGAAGCCGCGTTCCTTCGTCGGGATCGTTGAAGCGGCTAAGGTTTAGTTTTTTGCGAGGCGTTTATGGCTAAGATCAAATATGTTATCAAACGAAATGGTGCTACGGTTCCCTTTTCCCAGGACCGCATCACCAACGCGATTTATCGCGCCGCGGTCGAGGTTGGCGGCAGGGATCGCGGGACGGCTGAAGGACTCAGCAAACAGGTAGTCGAACTGCTCGAAAGCCGTTTTGGGCCGAAGAAATATCCCACAGTGGAAGAGATCCAGGACATGGTCGAAAAGGTGTTGATCGAAAACGGTCATGCCAAGGTCTCGAAGGCTTACATTCTCTACCGCGAGGAGCGCAACCGGCGCCGGAAGAAGGAACAATCACATACGGCTCAACGCTCGGAATACATCCCCTGGGCCAAGATCTGGGCAGTCCTGAACTGGAGCGTCGACCACGATTTGAATACGGTCGAAAAGCTGAACGGGCGCATCCAGCAGGGCGAATTCCCGCAGGTCGTGGCTGAATCCGAAGCGGCCTACGGCCGGGACATTCAGACCGTGACCGCCATCCTGCAGGAACGCCGGGAGCAGGTGCGCATCGTGACCGTCGCCGGACCGTCTTCATCCGGGAAGACGACCACCACCTCGAAGATCGCGCTCGGGCTGGCCAAGGATGGCCTGCGTTTCGTCGAACTGAACCTCGACAATTACTATTTCGACCTGGAATTGCATCCCAAGGATGAATTCGGGGATTATGACTTCGAAACCCCGCAGGCGCTGGACATCGATCTGATCAACCAGCACCTGCACCAACTGCTGGCGGGTGAGGAAGTGCTGATGCCCTATTACGATTTCAAGACCGGCAAACGGCAGCCCGACAAAACGCCGATGAAATTGAAACCTGGCGAAATCATCCTGATCGACAGCCTGTACGGCCTGTACCCGCCCCTGACGGACGGCATCGCTGATAACAAGGTCAACCTCTACATCGAACCCCTGCTGCAAATGAAGGACCGGGACGGTGAGTACGTGCACTGGACCGACATCCGCCTGATGCGCCGGATGCTGCGCGATTCGGTCCACCGGGCCTACGATTACGAAAAAACGCTGACCCACTGGCATTACGTGCGGGCGGGGGAACTGCGCGGCATCATCCCCTACATCGGCGCAGCCGATTACATCATCAACAGCGGTATGCCCTACGAACTGCCGCTCTACAAATCGAAATTATTCGACCATTTTGGAGCGTGGGTAGAGAAATACCGGGCCGACCCGCTGCACCTGGACGCCTTCCAGCGCGCCGAGCGCACTTATAAACTACTGGCGCAGGTTTTGCAGGTGGATGATGACAGCCTGGTGCCGAAGGATTCGGTCATCCGCGAGTTCATCGGCGGCTTGGAGCTCGCATAACGCTGATTTGATTTACGAGGCGGCTTTTCATGGAATAAAAAGAAGACTGTCAATTCGACAGCCTTCTTTTTTGTGTCCATCATTTCACCTGACTTTTCATGATTATTCGCCACAGCAGGACCAATCCCAGCAGGGCCAGGGCTGCTGCAGGGTAGATGCGGACTGCGACAGCACCAGCCCTGGCAGTAAGCTTTGACAGGTCGAGCAGGTACAAGAGCGCAGCCAATCCGAGGCAACCGAATATCGAGATGAGTTGAAACTTTTTCCTGTTTACCTGACAAATGGAATTGTCAGCGGATAGTGAATGGGATTGTCAGACAGCGCACGCATGGCGTTGACTA
>CAYOUV010000019.1:40739-46160 GCA_964407265.1 uncultured Anaerolineaceae bacterium
TGGCGTCCCTGCTTGTCGATCTTATAACTTTGCGGTTTCTTCCACGACCAGATCAACAAGGGGATGATCAGAATGCAGAACATGCTGCTCAGGTGCAGGGCGGCCAGCCACAGGTTTTCCCTGCTGGTGTTGTCTTCGCCGAAGTCGAAGTCCAGGGCCTGGCTCAGACAATGCAGGGTGTAGGTGCGCGGGTCCGCTTCGCCGCTTTCGATGCGCTGGATGGTGCGCGGGCTGATTTCACATTTCTCGGCCAGTTGTTCCTGGGTCAGGTTCTTTTGCTGGCGTAGTTCGGTGACTTTGAGTCCAAGATCAGGCTGTTTCATCGGGGTCTCCTTTCAGATTTCACCCCCATTATAGAAATTTCACCCGGAATTACCATGTCGTGCAGACGACATTCGGACGACATTGGCGAAGGATACCCTGAAGGTGCCCCCATTTGTGTACTTCGAATGGGGGGGAGAGCCTATCTACCCATTTCGATAATTGCCATTATTATAGCAAATTACAAGACTCTCCCTCCATTTCATTCTTTGAAATTAGGGGAGTTGCTGGGGGTCCCTCCTGATCTTATGCTTTCCCTTGCTTGACTTTTCGATGGACTTTTCAGGCAACGATCTCGAAAAGATGCGTATCTTTTTGAAAACTAGTCTTTATGAAATTTCAAGTCTTTCAGCATCCCCTTGAAGACTTTCCCCGGTTTGAAGTGCACCTTGGTACGTTTGATGTTGTGTGTTCCCACGTCTTGCGGCGCGGCTTCCCCGCCCGACTGGATTGTCAGGTGGAAGGAGCCGAAGTCACCCAGGCGCACGATGCGCCCGTCAGCCAGTTCTTCGGGGATGACCAGCAGCATGGTTTCGAGCATGGCCATGCTGTCGAAGGTCGAGACGGTCGAGATCAAGGTGATGCGTTCGGCGATCTCCCGCAGGTCGGTGTGTCCTTTGCTGACCGCGATCGGGTAATCCTTCGGCGGGACTGCCGGGTTGCGCGGGTTCTTTTTGGGAACAACAGAATATTTGGCGGTCATGGCTGGTTCCTGTTTGCCTGGTACAGTAGTTTTTCCATTTTAATCCAGAGCTGCCTGAGCCCCGAATCATTCAGGGGATTATACAGTGTTTATGCAGTCACCAATTGGCCGGAGGAGAGCCTTGACGGTAGTGCTATACTATTCTTAGATCAAACTGGGACGGAATCAATTGCGTGAAGACCCGCTGCACGAGGTGATACGCCGGTCCTTTTTTTTGCGTATTAGGTGGACGGGTGCAGCAATTGGTGCAAAAAAGGACGAATGCAACCTACAAACTGTTAGGCACACTGCCAATTGACTTCATCGAATTATGTGATGGTATATATAGAATTGGCGTAAGATGATGAAGAGAGATCCCGTGGATAACTACACCACAGACGATTTGATGGAAGCACTTCGACCAATAGCTTCCCTCATCAGCAAGTCTGAAAAGGCACAACAGAAGCTGGCGTTGGGAACCTGGCAACATACAATGCTGCGAAACAATCTCAAAGCATTACGCATTGCTTCTGATCTGATGGGCAAGGAAATTGATAATACAAATAGTTTTCCGCGGGATGATTTACAAGAAGCCCTCAGTGCATTTGCATCGATGATCAGCAAGACTGAAAAAGCTCAGGCAAAGTTTGCGCCCGGAACTTCACAACACACCCTGCAACGAAATAGGCTCAAGGCGTTGCGCACGGCGGAAGCACTGATAAAGGTGGAGTTAGATAAAGGTTGAATCCGAATTATTGAAATCTTTCGGTAGATCATAATCTTTTTGGTGATTGCGAATAGGTTTATTGTGAGTAAAATCTAGTCAAGATGGGTTTGGTCTTCGTAATCCATCAAATAGGCTGGCGTTTGGTGAGTGTACCTAACGCAAGCCGTTGAAACTGTCGAAAAAGTGGGGAAATTTAACAACTACTGCAAAGGCGATGGGGTTTTATCAGCCAGAGGGACCCAATGGCAAAATTCAAACCCTGTAACGAAGATCAGTTGGTGATGCTCCCGATTTCCCTACCGGACCAGCTTGGGCCGGGTACACTGGAGCATACTATCAGTCGCTTGGTGGACAAGCATCTCGACCTGTCGGTGTTCGATGCACGCTACAACAACGACGAGACCGACGCAACCGCCATTCATCCCAAGATCCTGCTCAAAGTTATTTTGCTGGCGTATGCCAAAGGCATGATCAGTTCGCGACAGATCGAACGAGCCTGCCAGGAAAACATCATTTTCATTGCCCTCTCCTATGGCTATGCTCCCGATCACAGCAGCATTGCGCAATTCGTCTCTTCAATGCAAGATGAGATCCGGAGTATCTTCGGCAACATCCTGCTGGTGTGTGAGGAGATGGGTCTGCTGGGCGGCACGCACTTCAGCCTGGATGGCGTGAAACTCTCTGCAAATGTCTCCAAGGAGTGGAGCGGGACGTTCGACGAACTCAAACACAAACGCGATAAGTTGCAGGGAAAACTACAACAGGTCATGGCCGAACATGCGCAAACTGACCAGCAGCCCGAGGCGGAAGCAGAGCAGCAAAAGAAACGCGAACGCCGCTTCCAGGTCCAGGTCGAACGCTTGAATCAATTCCTGCAAGAACTGAAGTACGGCAGCGAGGGCAAGGAAATCCAAAGTAATGTCATTGACAATGAATCGGTCAAGATGCCTTCTTCCCACGGCGTCGTCCAGGGCTACAACGCCCAGGCGCTGGTCGATTCCAGGCATCAGGTCATTCTGGCTGCCGAAGCGTTTGCCAGCCAGGATCACGAAAATCCCGCTCCGATGCTGGAAGGTGCAAAAAAAACGTCGCCGCCGTCGGAAAAGATGAAACCTGTTTTCAAGGCAGGCAACTCACTGCCGATCCAAACTATCACTCTTTCAACAGTCTGAATGTGTGCCGGGATGAAAAGATCGATGCGATGAAGGCCAAGATCGATAGCGAACGAGGCAAGAAAATTTATGCCAGGCGGTTGGGGATCGTGGAACCGGTCTTTTCCAACATCTGTGTGCAGAAGCATATGAACCGCTTCACTTTACGTTCCAAATGGAAGGTGGATGTACAATGGAGGCTGTTCGCTCTGGTACACACTATCGGCAAGATCCACACCTTTGGGGCACTGGCGTGAGCCCTGGCGGAGCGAAAATAACGCAGGCTGCCTACAACGCGAGAATTTGGTCTCTTGGTGGGACCTTGGACGGTGAAGGCTCTCCCCAAAATCGGTTTTTTGACAGTCTCGTTAGGTAACCAGGACAGACGTGAGCTCCACTTGCTTGATCCGGGTTGCTAGCCATCGCGTGAGAGGAATCAATTTGTACACCATGAAGCCTTTTCAAGTTTCTTCACTCTTAATAACCGGTGCGGTCCTTGTCCTATCCATGCTAGTGGGATGTGGTCCATCAAACGGGGATCTCAAAACAGTTGACTATACACCACTTCCCGGGGATGACTGGAAAGTGTCGACGCCCATTGAGCAAGGATTGGATCCAGAGCTTGTTGAGGAGCTCTATCAAAATGCGGCGGAATTGGAAACCTTATATGGGTTACTTGTCATCAAGAATGGTTATTTGGTAGCTGAGGACTACTTTAATGAAGGTGCTGTGGAAAGAAAAAATCAGCTTCAATCGATAACAAAGAGCTACACATCAGCACTTGTCGGTATTGCACTGGATCAAGGGTGTCTTTCAAGCGTAGATCAGAAGATGATGGAATTCTTTCCGGAGGTCGCCGGGCAGCTAGATGATCCCAGAAAAGAACAAATATCGATCCGTGAGATGCTGCAAATGCGCTCTGGGTATCCTTGGGAGGAGACTGATCCCGCTTTATTTGAGGCGCTCTTATCAGCCAACTATCTAAGCCTTATCGATGGTTTTCCTTTAACCAGAGATCCGGGAACCGAGTTTCAATACAGTGGCTTGACATCTCATTGGTTGGGAGTGATTGTTGCACGAGCGTGCGATACGGATCTCAAGTCATTTGCAGAGGAGCATCTCTTTTCACCTCTCGAAGCGGAGTTGGGGGACGATTGGATAAAGAATTCGGACGGCTATTACATCGGCTTAGCCGGTATGTATGTCACGGCCCGTGATATGGCAAAGCTTGGCTATTTATATCTAAATGACGGTCAGTATGAGGGGAAACAAGTTCTTTCGCCAGACTGGATCAAGGATTCCCTTCAGAGGTACTCGGAGGGTGTAAATGTCTCTGGATGGTTCCCCGGTATCACCAGCAGATACGGCTACTTTCACGATCTTGGGTATGGTTATCAATGGTGGTCTGGCAAGGCGGGTGATCACTATTTTAACTACGCATCGGGCCATGGAGGGCAGCTTATTGTATTGTTGGATGATCTCGACATGATCATAGTAACTGCTTCAGATCCATTTTGGCAACAGCATGATGACCAATCGTGGACCCATGAATCGGCAATCATCGAGCTTGTGGGCAAGTTCATCAGAAGTTTACCGACAGAGTGATAAGTGAGTTCATTTTGGCTACCTAACATCCGCTGCAGTGGACGTGGCTGTCGCCACAGTTTGCCGGGGCCCAAACCTGGCCTGGATCGATTCGGAAGCGTCAGATTCCCCCACCCGTCACGCCACTGAGCTTAATCGTTAGGTGGCTGGTTGATTGCAGAAAGGCTTCAAGAAAAAGTCTGGATCATATACCATTGCAAAGAAGAAATGATGGAAGCTGAATATCGACATACACAATACGGAATTCTAATGGGAGTTGTTTTTTTAGTAACAGGGGCTCTGATTGTGTATGCTGCCCTGGAAATAATCGCTGAAAGCAGATGGGTGTCGGCTGTCTTAATGATATGTCTATATATTTTGGGGGTAGTCTTGTTTCACTCGTTTACCATTGAAGTGTCCGAAGAAAAACTCAAATTTCGTTTTGGAATAGGAATAATTCAGAAATCATATTCCATCGAGGAGATCAAGTCTGTCAAGGAAATAATCAATCCTTGGTATTACTTCTGGGGAGTAAAATCAATACCAGGAGGATGGTTCTATGCAATTGCACCAGGAGAAGCGATAGAAATAGTCCTTAAAAACGGTAAAATCGTACAGCTAGGAACGAACCAATCCAAGATGCTGAAAGAAGCGATTGATGCAGCGATACAACTAATCGGCGAAAAGTGGAAATAGCACACAAACGAGGCAAGATATAGAAGAGAGTGAATGATTCCAACCGCCACCTAACAAGCGTGCGCCCGACGGTGGGGATTCTGCCCCGTTTCCAAGCAGTTTCCTACGCCTTGGCTTTTTCTAGTTGGACGGCTTTGCCGTCCCCGCCCCAGCGCCAGTACCCTTACCCCCTGGCGGGGACCTTCGGCAGGGTGCTATCGCAAACCGTTGGGCTTTTGATTCAGATTCGTGCTTACTTGTTACTCGGGATTTTTCTGCGT
>CAYOUV010000020.1:0-45828 GCA_964407265.1 uncultured Anaerolineaceae bacterium
CGGGACGATGCCCCTGACGGGACGATGCCCCTGACGGGACGATGCCGCAAACCGTTATGCTGAATAGCTGAGTATTATAAATACATGACTAAATCCGGCTTTAATTCGCTATCTGATGTTGAAAGCGCGCTTAGGTATCAACGCCAAGACCTGGTGGATGTGTTGCTTGAGATCAGGAGTATTGTGATGAGTGTGAATCCTTTGGCTACTGAACGCATCAGCTCATGCGGGCTAACCTTCTACGATGCTGATAAGGGCGGTACTATAAAAGGCGGTATCTGTTTCGTAGACATCCAGGGTGACCATGTGCGTGTAAGATTCGGACTCGGCGCGTTCATCGACGATCCGAAATCTTTGCTTTCGGGGGATCAACTCTATATGCGGTACTTAGACATTTCATCATTTGACGATGCCCCATGGACCGATATTGAGGCATTGATTCAAGCATCAGCCAACCTGGACAGTTCGGTACTTAATAGCTGATTAAATAACGGTTGCTTGCATAAGTCAGCTTATAAAGCGTGCATCCAACCCAAGGAGTTGATTTTGTGCTCAAACAAAATTCGTCGAATCAGCTTTTTCTCGTCCCGCCCCGCCGCAGGTACCCTTACAGAGCGCTTCGCGGACGCAAACCGTTGGGCAGAACGGAGTAGCAATGGATAAGGAAATATCTTATACCGGGCACAGAGATCCGCGGTTCGTGACCGTTCGTCGCGGCGGCACGCTTGAAGATTCGCAGCACCGTTTGCTTGCCGCCTGGGCTGCGGACTGCGCGGAGCACGTTCTCGACTACTTCTATTCGCAGCATCCGGACGACGACCGACCGCAACGCGCGATCGAACAGGCACGTGCATGGTCGCGCGGCGAGATCACAATGATGCAGGCGCGCGAAGCAGCTTACGCAGCCCATGCCGCCGCCAGAGCGGCCAGCGGTGCTGCCCGCGAGGCTGCCCGCGCGGCCGGTCATGCCGTGGCAACCGCACACATGGCGGATCACGAACTCGGTGCCGCTGCCTATGCGATCAGGGCCGTTCGCGCTGCATCACCAGCAGATACACGTGATGAGGCCGGACAGACCGAGTGCCAATGGCAACGTGAGCGGCTTCCCGAGGCCATCCGCGCCCTCGTGCTCTCGGATGAAGATATTCGTAACCACAAGCTCTGGTCGCTTTTTCAATGCGGAGAGAGAAGGTAAGGAGTCCATCCATGAGTATCAGAATTCGATCCTATGCTCTGCTTGTACTGTTCCTGGTGGGATTGGCCTGCGGGCCTTTGACATTGCCCACACCTACTGCTACTCACCCTCTCAATTCACTTCCAACGACGAAACCAGCGCCAACGCCTGCCGTGGCCACGGAGGCGCCCTCGCCACCCGGGCAGACCTCCCCCGCGTATACTGCGCCACAGCCAGCCGCCGCACCCCACTTTCACGCCGGCGACCCCATCCAACTGGACTCGATCTCAATGAAAAGCCAGACCGAGGGGTGGGGTCTCAGCGGTCCGTATGTGTTGACCACAGCGGACAGCGGGCAGACCTGGCGTGAAGCCACACCACCCGAGAACTTCCCATCTGGCACAGAGAACCAGGCTTACGGGTCTTTTCTGAATGCTCAGACCGCCTGGATCGTCTTCGCCAGGGACGGCCACGTCCCTCCTGAGGCTTCGATCTGGCACACCACCGATGGGGGCCGCAATTGGACCCCCGGGGGACCTCTGTTTCACCAGGTGATCGGTGACCAGATCTGGGCTGAGTTTGCTGTCCTGGATGCCCAGCATGTCTGGGTGATGATCCGGGGCGTCTACGTCGGAGCCGGTACTCACTTCAACCACGAGCTGTTTCGCACCGTGGATGGTGGCCTGACCTGGACCTCCCTGGATGACCAGATCAGCGACGACTACACCGGGATGGTCTTTGCTGACTCGAATTTTGGCCTGCGCACTCTGCAGACAACCGGGCCTTACGCCCCTGGGCCGCCGGCTTACGACGTCACAACCAATGGAGGCGCCAATTGGGAAGGCCGCGAACTGCCGCCTCCGCCCGGGGCACCCGACCTGTTCAACCAGTATCCCTATTGCGAGACCTATCAGCCCGTCCTGGTCTCCGCCCAGTCCATTCGTATGCTGGTGGGTTGTTTTGACTACCACAACCCGCCCAAACAATTCACCAGCTATTTCTATTCCAGCCAGGATGGCGGGGTGACTTGGCAGACGGTCCACCTACCGGAAAAGGTTCAGGCGGCACAGGCCCAGTTGTTCTATTACGGCTCGAATAATGCTCTGCTGCTCGGCCGCGACATATACCTGAGCACCTCAGGCGGGCAGACCTGGTCCTTTGTTAAGACGGTCAACTGGGATGGGCAGTTTTCCTTTAGCGATATGAAGAACGGCTGGGCAGTTGCCCGTTCGAACGGGGAAGTCGCACTGGTGCAGACCACTGACTGGGCCGCTAGCTGGACCCTGATCAAGCCAACTATCACGCCATAAGAAAGTCGCCAACCCCCAACCGGATCGTATCGTTGCTGCTCTTCCGTGGCGTGGTGATCATGACGCACAAATAAAAACGCCCCACTACTTAGTAGCAGAGAGTATATCGTTGCGAAGATACAACCTGAAAAATTCGGGGGAGGCGATCAAGGTATAGTGGGACTCCAAATAGGTATTCAAAGCCGGGATTGTGAAGCGCGCCATCAGCACCTGTTCGGGATTATATTCACGCACCGCCGTAAGAATATCTTCATCCGTCAGGCTGCCGGTGACCAGGCGTTTTCTGGAGAAGGTCGCCAAAATCGGGGGCACCGGACGCTTGACCAGGTAAGCGTACATCGGCATATCGGTCACGATCCAGTTGGTCTGGTCGGTATAGTCGCTCATGGTGTTGAGCACTTTCAACTTGCCTGCCGTGGCCCGCAGTGCCTCCCCGCGGATACTTGGTTTGTCTGCCAACTGCCCCCGGACATCCGGCCAATAATGGAGGCCGACCAGCACAAAACCGATCACAGCCACCGCGCCCACTAAGCCTTGAATACGAATCCAGCCAGAAAGCGGCTTGGCCCGCAGGAAGAATAGGATCCCTTCGGCAACGCCGATCGCCGCCAGCATCGCAGCTGGAATAGTCACTAATAACTGGTGGTGATACAAAACCGGCGAATAAAAACTGAGCAGCGAATAAGCCAGAATCCCCCATATGAGAGGATATAAAGTCAGCCAGTTACGGCGATGAATTGTGGACCACACACCCAATAAGCTCAGGAGCAGCAGCGGAACCGCGGCCTGGAGGTGGTAATTGATGGTATACCGTTCGCCCTGGTAGGTCGCTTCGGTCGGCGCTTCCAGATGCGGGAAGATCAACTGCCAGACGTTCGCGGGACCCACCCACAGCAGCACCAGCGCCGCCAACAGCAGGCCAAAACTCAAGCACCAAATCAGGGCCGGGCGAAACCAACTGAGTGAAAAACCGCGTTCTTTTCTTTCCAGATAAGTAGAAATCGTTATTCCGACCAAGAAAATTGGTACAACAAAGCCCGTAAAAAGCTTGATCAATACCGAAAGCGCCAACAATACTCCCGAAAGAATCAGCCACAGGTCGCGTTTGTCCCGGTGCCAGACGACGATCAACAGCATCGAGGCGGTCGCCAGGGCAATCGAAGGCAAGCCGATCATGACCGAAACGCTCAAGACCAGGTAGCGCGGAGCCATGACCACCAGGGGCAGGAACAGCACGGCAGCCAGATCGCCCCACGTCAGTTCCAGGAATTGTGTGCAGGCCCAGACCAGCAGGCTGGAAAAAAGCAGGATCAGAAAGCGGTCCGGAACCACCTTGAAGCCGGTCAGGCGCATCACCCCTGCCAGCAGCATCGTCAGCAGGGGCGGCTGGTCACTCGACACCTCGGTATACAGCGGGTGGCCCAGCACGACCAGCATCGAGCGCATCAGGTTCAGGCCTTCGTCCCCGTCAAACTGGATCTTTTCGCGAAACGGATAATACAGGAATGTGAACACCAAAAAGATCAGGGCGATCAAGATCGGGATCAGGAAGCGCCTGTAGTGCCCCCACCAACTTGCTGCGGTGGTCGAAGGACCCTGGTGTGAGATTTTGTCGGGGTTGGAAAATAGTTGCTTGAGATTGAAACGACGCCGCGTTTCGGAATTCATAAGGATTCGCCTGTCGTTAAAACTTTGAGGTCAAAAACCGGGGCGGAGGCAAGAGAAGTTTATACAACGAGCACCATTATAACAGGGCAGGACCTGAATAAGATCTTGGTCCAATCGCATGTACCGATAGCCCGAGGAAATGGAGGCGCCCGCCACCATCAGAGCGTGGCGGGCGCCTCCAGTCCAGTCTAGGCAGGGATCATTTCACGTCGCTGATGATGCAGCCGTCGGCCAGATCGACCACCAGGATGTATCCATTCGGTTCGACAGAACCAGACGCAAAGCTCAGCACCAGATCTGCAGCTGCCCCGGGCTCCAAAATAAAAGCTCCCGGTGGGGCACTCCAACCGCCCTCCACGCGGGCTGGCGCAGCCGGCTGGCTGCCAGTCCAGAGCGGGGTGCCGCCCAGTGCGATCCCGGTCCAGGCGCCATCCGCTGCAGGCCAGTTCAGGGATACCGCCGCGATCGTGACCGCTGCCGTCCCGTCGTTTCGCAGCGTCCACTGGACGTGATCGCCAGTCGCACTGAAGCCCTGTGCCTGGACAGTCGAACAATCCGCGGTGCCCCCACCCTCAGTCGTATCGAGGGGCGGTACCCCAGGCAGCCCACCTGGCTCGTCGATTGACCCCTCCGGGATAGGTGTGGCGGGCGCATCCGAGACGCGCTGGAAGCTGCTGGTGCTGAAGGGGGCAACCCCGGCCGGGATCATGGCAGTCAGCGTTGTGTCGTTGCATTCGTATTGCCAGCTGCCGCCCTCCGAGAAGGGTCCGCCCGCAAAGGAAGCGGCATCGAGCGGAATGGGGACCGTCGCGCCGCCCACGGAGGCGGTGACGACGAAGTTGGTGTCCACTGGTGTGACGGTAATGGTGTTCGGCTCGTCTTCCGGCAGCTCGTAGGTGCTGGTGGCCATCCCGGTCACGCTGAAGGTCATGGGCGGATCGTCGCCGGCCTGGATCACGCCCTGGTAATCCTGGGGCGTGAAGGTCATGTTGCCGCGGTCGTCGACCACCAGCCAGAACTGCCCGCTCAAAGAGACCAGCGTAATGTCGCCGGGCAAGGTGGTCCGAAGATGACTCTCTATTTCGGCCGTATCCTGTACCCAGGTGCCGACCACGCAGTCGCATTGGAGCGTGCGCCCGACGGTCACGTCCAAGTCCAGTTGGTAAGTGCCGCCAGTCTTGGTCGTGGTCAACAAGAGCGAGTCGCCGTCCGCACCGCAACGGGAGGTGAAACTGGTTGGCAGGGGCCGCCAGGGGCCGCCGTCGGGCCAGGGTTCGGCGATATTGCGCCCGGGGATGCCCGTCTCGTTAGAGGCGATCGTGTACTCGGTCCGGTCCTTGTCCTTGTAGCGCAGCAGGTAGCGCGCCAGGTGGAAAGGCTCGGCCTCCATGTTCACGCTCTGGCTCGAGTCCAGGGTAAAGACGCCGCGATAGTACAGGGTGATGGGATAGTTTTCCCCGCCCGTGTCGACGATCTTGCGATCCATGTAGGCCTCCCCGAATTCCTGGAAGACCTGCTGGCTGAGCCCGTAGCTATCCATGGCAGCGGCGTGGTCCTCGTGGCTGCCAAGCGGGTCAAGGATGCCGAGCATGTCGAAAACGCGCTGCTCGCTCCAGATGTTCCCCAGGTACTGGAAGAAGATCGTGTTCTCGTAGGACAGGTTGAAGATCGATTTTTCGATCGAGTGCTGGTCGAAGCGTTTCTGGAAGCGGAATTCCAGGTTGTTGTCCGGGTAGACCACGTTGCTGAAGTAGTTGGCAATGGCTTCCAGATACCAAGTAGTGTCGTAGGAGTGCAGGAAGCCCTGCTGCCAGCCGGTAACACAGTGAAAGATCTCGTGGGCGATGATCTGGCGAAAATCATCGAGCGTTTCCCCGAAAGCCGCCGGATAGACGATCACCGGGCAGTTGGTGGCATATCCCATGGCGATGTCGTAGCTCGGGACGGCGGCGCGCGGGCCGCCCGAGGAGCCGAATCCGGGCATCTGCTCCAAGGCGAAGATGATATCAATGTTGTCCAGGCTGGAGGTCAGACCGCTGTAGACGTCCAGGCTGCGGTGGAGGGCTTGCTCCGCAGCCTGGACGTACTGGACGTATTCGGGGCTGTCGCGTTTGGATTCGGGATAGTAGACGCGGTAGTTGTGCCCCCCCTGGGTGAAGTCGTGATAGAGCAGGCAGACCAGAGAATCAGCATCGGCGGGAAAGCCTTCCTTCCACAGAGCGCGACAGGCGGCTTCGTCCCCCTCCGGGAGCGGACGCGAGGGACTCTGCAGTTTCCCGATCCCGCCCTCCGCCGGGGCGGAGAAGCGCTCCAGGCTGCCCTGGCTCGGCAGGATGATCCCCATTAGACGCTCGATCTCGGTCTTGGCCGCTTCGTCGTCGCTGGTGCTGAGGAAATAAGCCGCCTGGTCGAAGAGCCCGGTCCCCTCGAAGGCTTCGATCTGCGCCCCTGCGAACAGGTCCTGCTGCGGATCCTGCCCGGCAAACAATTTCAAACCAGCGATCAGGGCCTCGGACTCGCTCAACTCACCGGCTGCCACCCTGGCGTTGATGACCACCATAAAATCCTGGGGAGACGGTTCGAGCTTGACCAGCTGGCCGTTCTCGTCGTAGATGCCGCCCCCGGAGGGCGCTCCCGTTGGGCCCTTCCCGGGAAGCAAACCGCTCAGACTGCAAGCCAGGCTTATCAGGCTGAACAAAACCAACAGGGTCGAAACATTTCGTTTGATTCTCATAATGAGCACTCTCCAAATAAAAACATGGCTAAAATCACAATATTATACTAAATACATCCAAATATTCTGATTTATTGCGATTAGTCCGCGTCGCGTTTGGTTTTTCTTGCTTTTGTGCCATAATGGATTTACCAAAGGATAAGGGAGAGCATCACATGACCCAGATCGCAATTGTCACCGACACCGACGCCAGCCTGCCGCTGGAGCTTGCTACCAAATATAAGATCGCCCAGGTTCCCATCGTGATACAGTTCGGCCAGGAAAGCTTCCGCGCCGTATACGACCTGGACGACGCAGCCACCTTTGCTCGCATCGACCGGGACGGTAAACTGCCGACTACTTCGGCGCCCGCGCCAGGGGACTTCAGTACAGCTTACCAGTCCGCTTTCGATCAGGGGGCCGACAGCGTGCTGTGTTTCACGGTCAGCTCGGAAATCAGCGCCACCTATGCTGCGGCCCTCGACGCCAGGGGGCTGCTCCCCGGATATGATATCACCGTAGTGGATACGCGCAGCCTGTCCATGGGACAGGGATGGATGGTGCTGGCAGCCGCCAGGGCGGTCGAAAGCGGTTCATCCGTAGACGAGGCGGTGGCTGCCGCCATGGAAATCGGCCAGCGCACCCGGCTTTTTGCCGCGCTCCCTACCCTGAAATACCTCGCCATGAGCGGACGGGTCGGTTCCCTGGCTGCCGGAATGGCCACACTGCTGGACGTAAAGCCAATCCTGACCATTCGGGATGGCAAGCTTGACCTTTTGGAGCGCGTCCGGACCCAGAAGAAATCCTGGGGGAGGGTCCTCGAACTGTGCGCGGAAGCGGCCGCGGGGCGCCCGATCGAGCAGTTTGCGATACTGCATGTCAATGCCAAAGAGCATGCCCAGCAATTAGAAGCGCTGCTGCGCACCGAACTGGACTGTCCGCCCGAGACACTTTTTAGCGAACTGACACCCGGGCTGTCGGTCCATTCTGGGGCAGGTTTGGTGGGTACGGTTTTTGTAACGAGGAAGTAATCAGGAACACAATGTCGCGACCCCTTATGAGAACAATAATTTAGTTCAAAGTTGCTGACCAGGGCGCCTGCAAACTTCATCCTGCGCTCAACCCAGGTTCGCCAGGCACACACAATTTGCTTATCTAACGGAGATTTTCATGCTTTCGATTTCAGCAACCGATGAATGGCAAAACGCCCACCCCGGGGCCGTGATCGGCCTGCTGGAGTTATCCGGCGTATTCAACACCCAGCCACCCCCCCAGTTCGAAGAGCACAAGCGCGCGATCGAAGCAGGCTTGCGAGCCCGCTACCGTGATTTTTCCCGCCCGGATTTCCTGGCGCTGCCGGTGATGTCGGCTTACGCCAGCTACTACAAGCGCTTCGCCAAGACTTATCACGTACTCTTGCAACTCGAATCGCTGGTCCTGAAAGGCAAGGACCTGCCCGACGTCTCACCGCTGGTTGACGCCAACTTCATGGCCGAAGTGGAGACGCTGGTATTGACCGCCGGACACGATATTGCCAAGCTGCAAGAACCAGTTGTGATCGACGTCTCGCGCGAGGGGGAGCATATGATCCAGATGAACGGCACTTCCAAAGCCATTCGGGCTGGGGACATGCTCATGCGGGATGCAAACGCGATCAGTTGTTCGATCCTGTACGGGCAGGACAACCGCTCCCCCATTTCACCAGCGACCGCGCACGTCCTCTACGTGGCGTACGCACCCAGCGAAGTGCCGGGAGATGCCGTGCAGGCTCAACTGCGAAAAATCGAAGAATACGTGCGCCTCTTCTCCCCCGCTGCCGTGCTGGAACAGCGCCGCTTGATCTCTGCCTAAAAACCCGTACAAATAGAACTGCCAGGCAGTTGAATGCCCCCCTTCAGCCTGCTCCCATCAACTCCACCACCAGCATCTCCAGCGCCAGGTCCATCGTGGACTGGCCGGTCTTGACCCCCTCGTCGATGACCAGTAAATGCCGGTAAATTTGCTCGAGGGCGGGCAATTCGAAGCGTCGTGCCTGCTTGTAAGCCTTCTCGGCCACGTAGGAATGCACACCCAGGGCCTTTTCGGCCGCTTTCTGGTCCCCGCCCGCATCAATCACCTCGCGTGCCAGGATCAGCAGCCGGAACTGGCGGATGACCATGCCCCACAATGAGAAGGGATCCTCGTCTTCCAGCAGACGCCGCAGCAAGAACTGCGCCCGCTGACCGTTCCCCAGCGCCAGCGCATCGACAAAATCGAAGACACTCTGCTGGGCAATGACGATACTGACCGCTTCCACGTCCTCCAGCGAAACCGGGCGCGCAAAGTCGACGTAAGTCAGCAGCTTGGTGATCTCCTGTGCGGCCTGGCGGGTATCCTCACCGACCATTTCGGACAGGCGCGCGGCCGCCTTGGGATCGATGGCCCCGCCCTGTTCTTTGGTCTGGTTGACGATCCAGCCCGCCATCTCCCAGGCGCGCGGCATCATAAAACGCTCGAGGCGGATCCCGTTTTCGCGGCCCCACTTCACCAGCCAGTGCTTCTTCTCGTCCCGGGCTTCCAGCGCTTCGACCATCACCAGCCGGGCCGTCTCCGGGACATCCCGCAGGAAAGCCTCGAACTTCTTACGCGTCGCGGGTGTGGTATAGCGCGCGGACGGACCGGAGAGCAGCACCAGTCGGCGCGGCGCCAGGAAGGGCATGGCGTTGACCGCATTGTTCAGCTCGTCCTCGCTCATCAGGCGCGCTTCCAGGCGGGCGGTGTTCATCTCAGCGCTGGACAGGTCGTCGAACTCGGTCTGGAAGGCATTCAACCGTTTGGCAATAGCGAACTCATCGTTGCCGTAGAGCAGGAAGACCCGGTCAGATGCGGCCATACGGAAATTAGATTTCCCGGGTGATGACCCGGTAGGCATTTGTTTTGCCGATCCTCAGCGGTACGATCTCAACCAGTTCCATCTTCCCCAGTTCGGCCTCGGTCGTGACCCGCGCCTGCAGGAGCGGTCCCAGCGGTTGGCTGAGGACGAAACCCAGCAAAGCCAGCCCAACTGCGAACGGTATCCGCCACAGCCAGCTGCGCCGGGAGCGTGCGCCGCCCAGTCCCAGCCAGGCGAAGGAACCTGCCATCAGGAGGGAGGTGGCAAAGTTCGTCCCGCAGCCGGCATGGATCGCCAGGTTCGATTCCCCGGCGCGCAGGCGCGTCATGGCCTGCACCACCGAGGACCTGACCTGTTCGACCGGCGCATCGGAAAAGATAAAAAAACCGGTCGGGTTGGAGTGACCGGCCATGCGCAGCTGTGGGTATTTTTCGGCCAGGATGTGCAGGGTAGCATGTTCGACCGCATGGTTGCGGCGGGTTTCAAGAATTAGCGGCAAATCAAGGATAGACATATTGACTCCCAAAGTGATCTTAGAAGATTATACCTGTTAAACAGGCAGGCCCGGTTCGCCGGGCCTGCCTGCAAGTGGACAACCATTGCCCAGCACCCGGGGGTGCTGGTAAATTCATCGGGAATATCTCAGCTGGCAGGGACGAGTCTGCTGGTCCAGTTGGAGGACGTAAAGCGCTTCGAGGTAGATTTTTGATTCATTTCCCATTTTCCAAGGCCTGATAGGTTTCCAACAGGCTGACCAGGATCTCATCGGTAAAGTGATGAATCTGCTGCAGCATCTTCTGCCAGGCGGCTCCGGAAGGAACATTGGCCTCCTGGTAGACGCGCACCATCGATTCAAGCAACACGCTGCGGAAGAACAAAAAAGCCCGCGCGGCATCCACATAACTTAGGCTATAGCGGCGGGCGCGCGAGGCGTATTCGTAACCGATCGAATAAGCTTCCGAAGCGGCTTCGCTGTCATCCGCCGAAGCCATGTAGTTCATCAAACCATGGAACAGGGTGCGCGCGCTCTGGCGATACTGGATGCGGGCTTCATGATCCAGCTTCTGATACCAGGCTTCCGCCTCCAAATTCCCCTCGGCGATCTGGATGCGCACATTTTTGACCGCCATTTGTAAAATGCCTTCCGGCTCGATCGGTTTTGGCTGGCGGGCGGACTGGGCCCATAGCGCGACTTCGCTGCGCTTGTAGCGGCGGTGCCCGCCCTGTGTGCGATGGACCGGCAGCAACCCCTTATCAGACCAGGCGCGCACCGTGCTGGGATGTACACCCAGCATTGCGGCCGCGCCACTCAAGGAAAGCCACTCGTCACGCGCCTTATCGGTCATGCGTTACTCCGCCGCGATGGCAACCCTTTCCAAAAATTCCGGCTCTTGCGCCTGCCTGCGGAAAGCAGCCACGTCGATGCGGGAAAGCAGCAAGGTCGCAGCCAGCAGCAGCCCGGCTTCGATCCCGAAGACAGCCAGATAACCGGTCAGCGCGTCCGAGAGCCCGGCTACCAGGTCGCGCACCACGCCACCCAGCACCGAACCGACCAGGCGCGATATGGCGTTCGAGAAGCCCCAGGCCCCGATGAACAACCCAACGCTGCCCGGTAAGGTCAGGTCGAACATCAGCGACAGGTTGGCGACCGTCGAGAGCCCGGTGCCGAGTCCCAGCAAGGTTACGCCGCTGTAAAAAACCGACGGGTTACGGATGATGCCGCTCAACAGGATCACCAGGAAGCCTGCCAGCGCGCCCAGGTTCCCGGCTTGCGCGACCTTGCGCTTGGCAATGCGTCCTTCCAGGGCCCCGGCGATCAGGATCGCCAGCAGCACAAAGGTGCCCCACAGGGAAGTGATGCGCGTCGTCTGGCGGACAGACAGGCCGAAAGCCTGGGCTCCAAACGGTTCCAGCAGGACGTCCTGCCCCAGAATGGCAGCCAGCAAAAGTAACAGATACCAGAAGAAGGTGGTCGCCGTACGGTTGGAGAGAATCGCCCCGGCCATTTCCTTCAATGTAAAGGTTTCGGCCCGCGAATCCGACCCAGCTCGGGCGCGCGGCTCCAGGCCGATCAATCCAACCAGGCCCAGGGCCAGTGCCACCAAACCGACAGCCCGGAAGGCCTGCACCAGAGCCTGCGGCGTGTACGGGTCGACCATCTGTCCGACGGCGATGGCCGTCAGGATGATGCTGACGATCATCATGAACCACATGACCGCGATCGTCTTGCCGTGCCCCTCATCACCTGAGAGTTCGGAGGCCAGCGAAAGATAGGAAACACTGGCCAGGTTGTAGCCCATGCCCCAGGCTCCGAAAGCCAGCAGGCCGACCAGCACACCCAGCCAGAAATTTGATGACATGCTGAACGCTACCTGCGGCGCGATCATCAATCCAAGCACACACAGCAGCAGTCCTGCCAAAATATAGGGACTGCGGCGCAGGCCAAACAGCGGATGCCGGTCAGAGTATGAACCGATGGCAACTTGAATGGGGGAAAAGACGTATGGCAGGGAAGCCAGGATGGCCACTACCGTAGCCGAAATCGCCAGTTCATAGATCATGACCCGGTTGAGGGTACTGTTGATCGGTACCAGTGTCATGGCAACAGCCACATGGATCAGGCCGAGTTGCAATCGTTTTCGCAGCATACTTACCTTGAGTTTAAGAAAATGGATGGAGTCTCGCCTGCTTATTCACGCCTAGCAATGTAACAAATGCGCGAGGAGGCGTCAATGTAGATTTAGGTAGAATTTTACTAGCAGATTATGAGAATAAGCTAAACATTCCCCCATTAACCTGCAGAAGTTGGTAGTGCCCGCTACACTACCAACTTCTACCCACGTGGTTCCCTAAGTCCACATGCCGTATGGCGATGAAATTAGAACGTGATTACTATATCACCCCGGCGTTGACAAAATGTGGACAAACAATCACAGGCTGGCGATCAGTTTTCGTCGGTAGGCCTGCCAAAGCGTATCCAGGGACTGGATCCCCGATGCCTGCCCAATTTTTTCCAAAACCGACTCCAGTTCAGCTTGCAAGCCGTCAGGAGAAAGCCCCTGCTGTTTAGACATCCGGATCATCAAAACATAGGCGCGAATCTCAATCCATGGGTTTGACATACTGCGGCCGCCTTCGACCACCTTGGAGAGCAATTCCGCTGTTTCAGTGTAAGCCTCCCGATAGAGAGCCAGATATGCCAGCATTAAATCCGATAGGACAACAAAAAAACGCATGGAATGTTCTTCGGCCCTGGCGCGCAATCCCTCAGCATCCTGTCTGGTTGGACGATCTTGTTGATTCGCCAATTGCAGGATAGCATTGATGCATTCCGCATAAATACTGATGCTCCCCAGATCGAGTTTGGCAGCCTTCTCAAAGGCTTGCTTTATGTATGCAAGGCCCTCTTCCAGGTTTGTCTCCACCATGGCAAACCCGACACGGAACAGATTGTCTAAAGATGAATAGTGATCACCGCCAGCCTCTACCCCTCGCTGGAAAAGTTCGATAGCTTGATCATACGCCCGCAGCCGCAGGAAGATGTCACCGGCGGCACGGTATGCTAAAGAAACAATCTCGTTATGTCCTTTATGGATCCCGATCTCCATCGCGCGTTCAGCATGCAGCCAGGCATCCTTGAGCAAACCGAGTTCCAATTCGTTCAGGGAACAATAGGCATATGAATAACCCAGCATCCGCCAGGCTTCAATGCGCTCCGACAATTCGATACCCTGCAGACATGCCTCCCGACCCGTTGCAAAGTTGCCCATCAAATAGTTTGCCAGTCCTATCACACTATGTGCACCCAGAATAGAGGCCATCGATTGAAGTCGGGTAGCTTCATCCAGCGATTTCTGGGCGTATTGCAGACCGGAGACTAGCCGACCCATCAGCGTCTCTGAAATGGCCATCTGAAAGTTCGCGTCCTGGCTGATACGCAGGTTGTACGGGAAATCCAAACTCGACGAACGTAAGAGGGCTGTCCGGAACCATTCTTGTGCTTCACGCATCCTGCCCAGCATATACAACATTACACCGCGATCATTAAAAGCACTCAGCAACTCGTAAGTATTTCCCGAACGTTCCAGGAAGGGAATGGCTTCCTCGATATATCTCAGACCTTCAGCAAATTTATTGGCTGCAAAATCAGCATCGCTCAAACCGATCAGGGCTGTGCCAATCAGCAAGTCGTTTTTGCGCTCACGTCCAATCCGCAGCAAATTCTGGTTACGACGCTCAAGCGAAAGCCAGTCATCATTTTCAAAACCAACATAATTCCAACGAGAGTAAAGTTGATAAATTTGCTCGTCCCGCAAACCCGGAAGACGCACAATTAAACGTTCTGCCCGTAAAAAGGCCGCGTTTGCATCCTGCACGGAGGCCAGACTGTAGGTATAGGAAGCAGCCTCGACCCAGCAGTCAAACGCGTTGGAGTAAACACCAGCCGCCTCATAATGCTCGGCTAAAATAGCTGCCTGAGGTGCGATTTGCCCATTCAACCAATCCTCAAGCGTTCTTGCCACCTTGTAATGCAGCTTGCGCATGCGTGTCGGGCTGAGTTTGAGCAAGAGACTCTCCCGGAATTTTTCATGCACAAATGCATACCACAAACCATCGTCTTCCTCAAAACCAAGGATCAGACGAGCTTCTTCCAATTCTTCCAACAAGCGGGTAAATTGTTCGGGACCATAAACACTGGCTCTTTCCAGTAAATTCGCTTTGAAGCGGCTGCCTAAAACAGCCGCTGTCTGCAGCAGATCGAGGGCGCGGTCACTCAATTTCTGCAGGCGGGTGTTGATCAATTGATGGATGCTGCGCGCGAGCGGTAATTTTGTGAGTTTTCTCAATTGGAGGTCAGGAGACAGGTCTAGAACAGCCCGCAGGGTTTCCAAAACAAAGAACGGATTACCACCCGTATCCTGCGTTAATTTTGAAACGAATTCCAGTGGAGGCTGCTCGCCAAAAACGTAAAAGGCTAATGCCGCCACATCCGTCTGCTCCAAGCGTGATAATTCCAGGCGCTGGACTGTCTGGCGCGTGGTCATCTGGAGCAAATTGTCAAAAGCCGGGTTGGGTCCCTCCACCCGGGCTGCCATGATCAAAGTGGCTCGTTCGGGCGCGAAGAATTCATGCTCATCCAAATAAGAGATCAATGCCAGCGTCGATTCGTCCGCCCAATGCGCATCATCCAGGAAAACCAGCAGGGGTATTTCCTTGGACAGGGAAATAAGCGTCTGGTAAAGCGCCTCGAACAAATTCAGACGCGTCCGAGCCGGGCTGAGATCCTGCACTGGCTGCAGGTCGTTACGCTGGTCCGCAAGTTCCGGCAGCAACACTGCCAGCTGGCTTGCCCAAACAGTCGGAATTTTCGCCCATTCCACAGGGGTCAGGCTGTGGCGCAGAGCTTCAATCCAGGGGTAAAAGGGCAGGCTTGATTCAAGCGGATGGCAGGCAGCCAGCAGCAATCGCGAGGGCCTCTCGAGACTCTGATAAAACTCCTGGACCAGTCGTGTTTTGCCAATTCCGGCTTCTCCCAAGACGATCACCCATCCACCATTTATCTGGGTATCTCTAAGCTGAGCCAGCGCCTGCTCGTGTCCCAGGAAAGGGGCAGGCATGCTGGAGCGAATAGGCCAGGTCGGCTCAGGGGTTGCATGTTCCCGGGGTGATTCTCCGTATAAGCGCGCCTTTAAAGATAGAAATTCGTCGGATGGTTCACTCCCCAACTCATCCGCCAGCAGTTGCTCAACGAATGCGTAATGTTTGCGAGCCTCACTCTGCTGGCCGCTGTCCAAAAGTAATTTGATGAGCCGGGCATGCATACTCTCATCCAGACGATCAATTTCTAAAGATTTGTCCAGCCAGTATTTGGCCTGGAATAAGTTTCCTGCCCGGCGATCATGTTCCGCCAGACGACTTAATATCAGGAGCATTTCACTTTCGAGATCCCGATTGGTCAGCACTTGCCAGGTTTCCAAATCCGAAGAGAAGGACAGATCCAGGCCGGATAGAAAATGCGGAGAGCGCCACTTCTCAGCTGCTCTCGCCAGTGCTTTATAAGCGGGCGCAGATAAGGGTTTGGCGGAAGAAAATGTCTTGGAAGAACGTCCGGCCTGTTCCAGTAGCGAGTGGAAACTGAGCACGTCGACCGTCGCTCGCTCGAGGTCAAGAAAAATGGTCTCCTGGTAGGTCTGGATCAAGTCCGGGTCCGGCAACGAACCGCGCAATTTCCCCAATGTTTCGCGCAAATGACGACGGGCATCCTTCTCGGAATCGTCAGGCCAGAATAAAGCCCATAAACGCGCCCGGCCAACCGGTTTACCCAGGGCCGCCAAATAGCACAGCAAAGCCCGCGAGGCCCGCCTGCGGATGGATAAAAGCTGGCCGTCGTAATAAATGAGTGGTATGCCGAACAGTTCGATCTGGTACATTGCGGCTATTTTTCTTTCCAGGTAACTCTATTGCCGCAATTTACTGAGTGCGCTCAGCTTTGTGCGGCGATCATGGATTGAGCAGTCTGTAATATTTCGTGCGCAGAACGCAAGGTTCCCTCTCCCACCTGGCCAAGCATCTGGGCCAGTTCAAGCAAGCGGGGGTCGCCTTCCAGTTTTTCAATGCGGGTCAATGTCCTCCCATCCTTGACCAACTTTTGCACCTGATAATGCTGGTCTCCAAAGACAGCCAGCTGCGGCAGATGCGTCACGCAGAAGACCTGATGGTTCCGACCCAGATTCCAAAGTTTATACCCGACCACCAGACCAACGCGCCCGCCGATGCCCTGGTCGATCTCATCAAAGATCAGGCTGGGGATTTGATCGGCCTGCGCCAGCACATTCTTGAGTGCCAGCATCAGCCGTGAGGTTTCGCCCCCGGAGGCAATCTTGGCCAACGGCTTCAACCCTTCGCCGGGATTGGGCGCTACCAGGAATTCAACCCGGTCGAAGCCAGTCTGGTCAAAAGCCACTCGCTGCTCGTCTGCAAGCGGAATGCCGGCCTGGTCCGGTTTGGTTTGGAAATCGACCGCAAAACTGGCCGAAGCCATGCGCAAATTCTCCAGTTCGGATTCGATGCCTTTACCCATGAGCGCCGCCGCTTCCTTGCGTTTTTCTGACAGTAACTGCCCCTGCTCAGCCAGCTTATCGAGCAATTGGGTTTCCTGCTTTTCGAGTTCGTCCGTGCGCTCGGTGGCATGCGAAATATTGTCGAGCTGCCGGCGGGCATCCACCGCAAAAGCAATCACAGTTTCGATCGTGCCGCCGTATTTACGTGTCAGGCGATGGATCAGGTCGAGGCGTTCTTCGACAACTTCCAGCCGTTTTGGATTGAACTCAATCGTTTCGAGATAATCACGCAAACTATGGACCAGGTCTGCCAGGGTTTCCTCGAGGTTGAGCGCCTGGTCAGATAAGGCCGCTTGGGAAGTGTCTATCCGGCTCAGGTTCGACAAAGCCTGCGAGGCCTGCCCGATCAGATCGGTCGCGGCTGGGGCTTCCGGATTGCCTTCGTCGAGCACAGCCAGCGCCTGCTGGGCCAGTGTGGCCAGCGACTCGGCATTTGCCAGCCGGTCGCGCTCCTGGCGCAATTCATCCTCCTCGCCAGGCTTGAGCCGCGCGGCTTCGATTTCATCGGCCTGATAGGTAAGCAGTTCGGTGCGGCGTTCGGCATCTGCCTGGGCCTCGCGCAGTTCCTTGAGTTCGCGCCGTACGCTCTGAAGCTGGCGATAGGTTTCGCGATAAGCGCCCAAAGCCGGGCCGACGTTCGCAAAACGATCGAGCAGGCCCAGATGGGCACGCGTATCGAGCAAAGACAGGTGCTCGGACTGGCCGTGGATGTCCACCAATAGCGCGCCGAGTTCCTTCAGCAATCCCGCATTGACCGTCCGGCCGTTGACGCGGGCGATATTGCGGCCCTCGCGACGCACCTCGCGACTGAGCGTGACATAATCCGGGTCGTCGAGCATTTCTTCACGCGTGAGAATCTCGTGGACAGCACTCTTCTCGGCACCGCTCAACTTGAAGATGCCCTCCACCAGGGCAAGCTCGGCATCCGCCCGGATGGCGGTCGCCTCAGCCCGGCCACCGACCAGCATCTCGACCGCATCCAGGATGATCGACTTCCCGGCACCGGTTTCACCGGTCAGGATGATCAGGCCGGAACTCGGGCGGAGTTCCAACTGGTCGATAATGGCAAAGTTTTCAATCCGTAGTTCGGTCAGCATATTACTTGATTTGAATCCCGCGCAGATAGGCATACACCGTCGGTACAGCGATCACAAGGTAAACGACCTGCCAGACCAGCGGTAAGAGCGACCAAAATGCTCCGGAAAAATTCGGATTCCCAAACAGGATGAGAACGGAGGCTAAATGGGTAAGAATAGCCGGGATGCCCCCGATGACCACGCCAGCACCAGCGGTCAGGAAGAGCGCGTTCGAGCGGTGCCGGCGGACCACAAACTGGACCACGCGGGCAATCAACGTTCCGGCAAATGGGGCAGCAAACAGCACCAGCAATCCAAACCAGATCGTCGCAATAAAGCTGATGATGATCGAGGCCACACCAGAGAGCAAGACGGCTGCTATGAAAGCCGATAGGTAGTCGTACCATTGAGCATTTTCAAAGACCTTAAGCTGACTGCGCACACATTCCTTGCAGCGGTAACCGGTCGGGACGCGCACCGCACAACTGGGACAAATTGGTTTATTGCAGCGATTGCAGCGTAAAGAGGTTTCACGTTTTGGATGATTAGCACAATATAGAACTTCGCTCATCGTGACATTCCCAGGGTTGGATTTTGATTCATATGCGCGGTCAGGTTGCGGTAAAAATATCCCGGATCCCCGAAGCGCACAAATTTCGTGGTGTATTCTCCAACACGGATATTGACCCGATCGTCTTCAGCCAGGCCAATCGGGATTTGCCCGTCCACACTCAAGACGCCATTATCACTTTTGACCGAAATGATGACGGCCGAGCCTTCGGCCAGCACAACCGCCCGGTCAACCGACAGGTGCGGGGCAATCGGGACGAGCAGGATGTTGCGCAGTTCCGGTGGCAGGATCGGTCCCCCGGCAGCCAGCGCATAAGCGGTCGATCCGGTGGCCGTGGCCGCGATCAGCCCGTCGCACACATAACTGGTCAGCAGGCGGCCATCCACATCGGTGCTCAGATGAACCGGGCGTAAATACTGTCCGCGGCTGACAACGCCCTCGTTAAGCGCAAACCACGAACCGAGCACTTCCCCGGCGCGGGTGTGTTCGATGCGCAGCATCATGCGGCTCTCGAGCCAAGCATCTCCTTCAAGCAGACGCTCGAACATCTCGCGCCATTCCTTGCGTTCCACCTGGATTAAAAAACCCACGCGTCCCAAATTGACGCCCAGGATCGGCACATCGCACGGCGCGCACAGGTGGCCGGCCCGCAGCATGGTCCCGTCCCCGCCGACAGCGATCAACATATCAAACTCACCGGACTTGACGCGCTTGCGCAGCACTTCATCGTACAAAGAGCCCATGGGCGCTTCGAAGCCTTTTTCTTTCAAAAAAGCCGCGATGGCTTCTGCCTCAGCAAAAGCCTCCGGCATTTTGGGGTAAGCCATGACGATCGGCCGCTTGGGGATAAAGGGATCAGACATAAGGTGGATTAATTATACCTTGCCCTTATACCAGCCGCTGGTCACATGCAGTCTGGAAACCACAGCGGGCGCAGCGGGCCACGTCTTCGTGCGAGCGCGGGACACTGGAGCGGTATTCATCGCGGCGCATTTCGATCAACAAATCCAGCAGGTTGGATTCGAGCTCAGAGGTGTAATCCACCGCAAAATCACGGTTGGTGTAATGGATGATACCGTACGGTGGGCGCTTGCCATAGGTCTTATCCACCAGCAGACAGTAGGAGGCCAGTTGGAAGATGTGCGAATCGTACGGCGCCTCCGGGGCGTGGCCTGATTTGACCTCCACCGGGATGATCCGGTCCTTCCGCTCCACCAGGTAATCGGGTTTACCCGTCAGGCCGAGTTCGGCGAAATACAGCGGCTTCTCGACCGGACCCCAGGTACGCGTGTCGGTGTAGATCACCCGTCCGCCGGGCAGGCCAGCTTCCCGACGCTGGCGGCCGGACTGCCAGAACAGGACCAGCGCCAACAGGAACAACCCCAGAGCGATGTACAGCACTGTCATCCGATCACCTGCACGGTGCAATAGCCTACCAGTAAGACCAGTGCCGCCAACAAAGCCACGACCCCCAGTGCGCGCAACAATCCCGCCGCCAGGACTTTGCGTCCATGCTGGCGGTGCAAGGCAGTCCCGGCCGATAATTCAGCCTGGTTCTCGGATTCGACGCCCTGCTTGCGGTACCACCAGGCTCGGTGGCAGTAGAGATAGTTCCCGATGTCGGAAGAGCGAATGACAGGCATGGTTCTTTCCTTTAGCACATTTATTCTATCATAAATGCTGTGCGGGTTCATTAATTATGCCAGTGACCTCGTTTGAAACCTGATTGACTACCTTGCTTCTCGCCCTTAGACGGTATAATTTCTGCATGCCTGAATTCCGTTTTTATCACCCCACCGAAGTCCGGTACGGCGACCTCGATCCGCAGGGGCACGTCAACAATGCCAAGTTCCTGACCTTCTTCGAGCAGGCTCGCGTCCAGTATTTCCTGGAAATGGGCTTGTTCCACCAAGGCGACTCCTTCATGGACATCGGCATCATCCTGGCCGACGTGCACCTCACCTTCCATGCCCCGATCCTGTGGGGTACGCCGATCAAGACCGGGGCGCGCGTCTCCCGGCTGGGCAATAAATCCCTGACCATCGAGCAGGAAGTCGTCCATGCCGAGAGCGGCCAGCAGTTCGCCAGCGGCGCGGTCATCATGGTCGCCTACGATTATCACAGCGGCCAGAGCATCCCCATCCCGGCCAACTGGCGTGAGAAAATCTCAATCTACGAAGGACTGACAACTTCCCCATGACAACCCTCCCCACTATCGATACCGGCTTTATGCTGGACTTCCTGACTCGTTTGCTGAACACGCCCTCCCCAACTGGATTCACCGAAGCGGCAATAGACCTGGTCGAAGAGACGCTCGGCTCATTCCCCGACCTGGGCCTGACCCGCACCAAGAAGGGCGCCCTGCTCGCACGCTGGCCTGGAAAGGCGCAGGAAGCCCCGCGCGCCCTGACCGCCCACGTCGACACACTCGGCGCGATGGTCAAGGAGATCAAACCGGACGGGCGCCTCAAGTTGACCAATATCGGCTCGTTCTTCTGGAACACGGTCGAAGGCGAGGGCTGTTGGGTCTTCACCCGTGGGGGAGAGAAGGTGCGCGGCGCGCTGCTGGTCGAAAAAGCCTCCGGGCATGTATATGGCAAGGAAGTCGGCGAGACCCCGCGCGATGCCGAAAGCATGGAGGTGCGCCTGGACGCACGCGTCCAGTACGCCGACGAAACCGAGGACCTGGGCATCCAGGTCGGTGATTTCGTGGCTTTCGATCCGCGCGTCGAGCTGACGGACGGCTTTGTGCGCTCGCGCCACCTGGACGACAAGGCCTGCGTCGCCAACCTGGTCGCGGCCGTCAAGGCGCTGAGCGAGGCTGGACTGCAGCCAGCCCAGACCACCTACCTGCTCTTCAGTAATTACGAGGAAGTCGGGCACGGCGCCGCGACCGGTATCCCGCCGGAGGTGAAGGAACTGGTGGCGGTGGACATGGCCGCCGTTGGCCTGGGTCAGGCCTCGGACGAGTTCCACGCCACGCTGTGCGTCAAGGACAGCGGCGGACCCTACCATCATGACCTGTCGAACAAACTGCGGACGCTGGCAGACGAACACCAGATTCCGTACAAAGTGGACATCTACCCTCACTACAGCTCGGACGGCGAGGCCTTCTGGCGCGCCGGAGGGGACGTGAGCGTGGCATTGATCGGCCCCGGCGTGGATGCTTCACACAACTACGAACGCACGCATACCGAGGCGCTGGTGGCAACCACCAACTGGATCATGGCCTATTTGCTCGCTGATTAGCCACAAAGGACACAAAGTGCTCAAAGCTTTTTCCTTCATGTTTGGAAAGGATTTCTCATGAAATTCGATGCCGCCCTGGCCCCCATGCACCTGACCGACGTCCCGGCAGTAGCAGAAGCCGCCGAACAGATCGGCTTCGATGCCCTATGGACTTCCGAAACCCAGCACAACCCCTTCCTGCCGTGCGCGCTGATCGCCGAACACTCGCAAAAAATGGGGATCGGCACGGCCATCGCCGTCTCATTTGCGCGTTCGCCGGCCGACCTGGCGTACACCGCCTGGGACCTGGCGGCGCAGTCCGGCGGCCGCTTCATCCTGGGGCTGGGCACCCAGGTCAAGGGGCATATCGAGAAGCGCTTCGGGATGCCCTGGCCCGAGTCGGTGGTCGGCAAGCTGCGCGAGCAGATCCTGGCGGTCCGCGCCTTCTGGGATTGCTGGCAGAATGGCACCAAGTTCAGCTTCAGCGGCGATTATTACAGGCTGCGCCTGATGACGCCCTTCTTCAATCCCGGCCCGATTGAAAACCCGAACATTCCAATTTATATCGCCGGGGTCAACACGGGACTGGCAAAACTGGCCGGCGAAGTTTGCGACGGCTTCCACGTTCATCCCTTCAACTCGCCGCGCTACCTGCGCGAGGTGATCCTGCCAGCCATCGAAGCCGGGATAGCCAAAGCCGGGCGCACGCGGGCGGACCTAACGGTCTCGGTCACAGCCTTTGCGGCGACCACGCCCGAGGAACAGAATTTCGCACGGGCGCAGATCTCTTTCTACGCCTCCACCCCGTCCTACCGGCCGGTCTTCGCCCTGCACGGCTGGGAAGAGGTGGCCGAGAAACTTTCGGCGCACGCCGCCAAGGGCGAATGGGGCGAGATGTTCGGCCTGGTCACGGACGAGATTTTGGAGACTTTCTGCGCCGTTTCCGACGCAGCCGGTTTGCCGGCTGCGCTGAAAGAACGATACGCCGGTATCGCCGACCGGCTGACGCTCTATACGCCCTTCACCCCGGGTGAAAAAGACGACTTCTGGCGCGAGATGGTCAAGGCATTCCATTGATGACACTTGTATTTCACTCTACCTGACGGTACACTTTATTAAGGAGCAAGATATGACCACATTTAAAATTAACCTGCCGAAAGACCGAATACGAAAGTTGAAGGAATTAGCCGCACAGTATGGTGTTTCACCAGAAGAATTGGTACGCATCAGTGTGGAAGATATGCTTGAACAGCCGGAAGAACAATTCCGCAAGGCTGCTGACTTTGTATTGAAGAAAAACGCTGAATTGTATAAACGACTTGCTGCCTGATGCGTTACGTAACCATTAATGATGTGCTAAAACTGTACCGTTGGATAATGGAACAATCCGGCGGTACAGTTGGCATATTGAGCATGGAATCACTCGAATCGGCAGTTGCACAGCCGCGCGCGACTTTTGACGGTAAGGAGTTGTACCCTTCTATTATTGAGAAAGCTGCAGCTCTTGGTTATTCACTTATCATGAACCATGCTTTCATTGATGGCAATAAACGGATTGGTCACGCTGCGATGGAAGCATTTCTGGTACTCAACAACTTTCAGATTGCGGCTTAAATCAAAGAACAAGAAAAAGTCATTCTTGACCTCGCTGCGGGAAATCTCAAACAAGATGAGTTTACTCGCTGGCTCCGTGAACACTTAAAACCAATTGAAACCTAAAAATCGGCTCTTCAAGCCCGGTGAAAAAGACGACTTCTAGTGCGAGAAGGCTACTGCTTTCAAAGCCTGATTTGTGAGGTCCTCATGAACATTGTGGATTGGACCGTGGCGATTCACGTCAGTGCCGATCTGCGCCCGCCGCGAAGAGACCGCCCTGGCTGAAGCGTTCGGCCAGGCATGGGAAGCCTAGCGAATTTTACAATCCCCACGATGTAAAAAGGATTCATATGAATTTTAACGACTACCAACAAAAATCCCGCATCACCGCCAAGTACCGGGCCATCGGGCATCCGCTCATCTACCCCACATTGGGCTTGACCAACGAGGCCGGGGAAGTGGCCGGCAAGATCAAGAAAATCTTCCGCGACAAAGGCGGCCAGATCAATGAAGAAACCCGCGCCGCGCTCCAGGCTGAACTGGGCGACGTGCTCTGGTATCTGGCGCAAATCTGCACCGAACTGGATTTAACGCTGGACGAAGTCGCCGAGCACAACCTGTCAAAGCTGCTGGACCGGCTGGAGCGGGGTAAGATTCACGGCGACGGGGACGACAGGTAATTTACAGGGAATGTTCCAGGACCGCAGCGCGTCCGGCGGGGAAGGCGAACTGGTTGGGTTCGACGCAAATAAACTCTAATCAATTTCATATACGGATTCCCTCACCTTTTTTGGTACAATCAAACCCGACCGTTCTTGTCGGAATGAGTTGAGGAGTGACATAAATTATGGCTGGCATGGAACGCTTTACACAGCGTGCCCGGCGGGTACTAAGCCTGGCCCATCAAGAGGCCGAGCGCGCCCGCCAAAATCAAATCGGTACTGAACACCTTCTACTGGGATTAATGGAAGAAGATGGTGGCGTTGCCGGGCGTGTCTTGCGCGAATTGGGTCTCGAATCGGACCGCGTGCGCGAGATCGTCGAACGCGTCTCCAGCGAAGGAGATTACACTGGCGAGAAGATCGAACTGGCGCCTGAAACCCAACAGGTTTTGGAATACGCCATCGATGAAGCCCGCCGTTTAAGCCATCATTACATCGGCACGGAACATTTGCTGCTCGGCCTGGTGCGCGTAGAGGGCGCCGCCATGGAAGTGCTGCGTAAACTGGGCGTAACGCCCGACCAGATCCGCCGCCAGACCCGCCGCGTGCTGAACGAAAGCAGCACTCCGGCAGCACCCACAGGTTCGGCCCGCGAGCCGCAAAGGACAGGGGCAAAAGACCCCAAGACCCCGTTGGTCGACCAACTGGCGATCGACCTGACCACCCTGGCCGAGGAAAAGAAACTCGACCCGGTCATCGGCCGCCAGATGGAAATCGAACGCGTCATTCAAATCCTGGCGCGCCGCACCAAGAACAATCCCGCGCTGATCGGCGAACCCGGCGTTGGCAAGACTGCCATCGTCGAGGGCCTGGCCCAGCGCATCATCGAAGGCGACGTCCCGGCACCACTGATGAACAAGCGCGTGCTGCAACTGGACGTGGGCTCTCTCGTGGCCGGGACGATGTACCGCGGCCAGTTCGAGGAGCGCCTCAAGCGCGTCATCGACGAGCTCAAGCAGTCGGCCGCCATCCTGTTCATTGACGAGGTCCACATGCTGGTCGGCGCTGGCGCCGCCGGTTCTTCAGTGGACGCGGCCAACATTCTCAAGCCGGCCCTGTCTCGCGGCGAACTGCAGGTGATCGGCGCCACCACCCTGGACGAATACCGCAAGCACATCGAATCGGATGCTGCGCTGGAGCGCCGCTTCCAGCCCATCCAGGTCGATGAGCCGTCTGAGGACGAGACCATCGAAATCCTGCGCGGCATTCGCGGCGCCTATGAGGATCATCACCACCTGGTCATTTCGGACGAAGCGCTCGAAGCGGCCACGCACCTTTCCTCCCGCTACGTCAGCGAACGCTTCCTGCCCGATAAAGCCATCGACCTGATCGACGAATCCGCTTCACGCGTACGCATGTACAAGAGTCCAGCCGCCAAGCAGGCCAAAGACCTGTTCGCGCAGCTGCGCGAGGCGCGCCAGAACCGCGCCCTGGCTCAGGAAGACAGTGCCAGCGAAGAAGTCAAGGAATGGGAAGAAAAGGAACTCGAACTCGAAGATAAACTCGAGCGCCTGCGCACCGGCTGGGACCGGGACAGCAGCCCGACCGTTACCGCCGACGATATCGCCGAGGTGGTCGCCATGTGGACCGGCGTGCCGGTCATGCAGATCGCCCAGGAAGAATCGCAGCGCCTGCTGCAAATGGAAGACGAACTGCGTAAAGCCATTATCGGCCAGGATGACGCCATTGTGGCCATCTCGCGTGCCGTACGCCGCGCCCGTGCCGGGTTGAAAGACCCGCGCCGCCCGATCGGTTCGTTCATGTTCCTCGGCCCCACCGGGGTCGGCAAGACCGAGCTGACCAAGACGCTGGCCAAATTCATGTTCGGCAGCGAGGACGCCGCCATCCAGCTCGACATGTCCGAATTCATGGAACGGCACACCGCCTCGCGCCTGGTGGGAGCACCTCCCGGATACGTCGGCTACGATGACGCCGGCCAGCTGACCGAGGCTTTGCGCCGCCACCCGTACTCGATCGTGGTCTTCGACGAGGTCGAAAAGGCCCATCCCGAGGTCCACAACATGCTGCTGCAGATCATGGAAGAGGGCCATCTGGCAGACGCCCGCGGCCGCAAGGTCGACTTCCGTAATGCGATCATCGTCATGACCTCCAACATCGGCGCCGACATGATCAAAAATCAAACCGGACTGGGCTTCCAATTGAAACGGGATGTGGAAGATCAAGAAAAAGTCTCTTACGATGAGATGCGCAAGAAGCTGAACGAATCGCTCAAGCGCGCCTTCCGCCCCGAGTTCATCAACCGCCTGGACGCGGTCGTCATCTTCCGCGCCCTGAACAAGGAAGACATCCAGCAGATCGTTTCGCTGGAATTGGACAAGGTTGCCGGACGGCTGATGGATCACAACCTGACGCTCACGGCCACACCCGAGACACTTAATGCGCTGGCTGAGCAGGGTTACGACCCGGAGATGGGCGCTCGCCCTCTGCGGCGCATCATCCAGCAAAAGGTCGAGGATCCGCTCTCCGACCGGCTGCTCTCAGGTGACTTCGTCGACGGCGACACCGTCCAGGTGGAAGTCGACCCCGACGGCGAGATTATCCTGACCCGCGTCGAGACGCCCGAAAAAGCCCCGGCGCCAAGCGCGTAAACCTCCACCTGACATCGGTCAGGGCGACCAGTGGTCGCCCTGATTTTTTTATCCTACATCCCCCGTAATCATTTCTTAATGAATTTTTCAGGTCGTCATCACGTCTATGTGATAGAAATCAAGAAAGGAGTTATCCTATGAGTACCAAAACGCAAGTCGCAACACTGGCCGGAGGCTGCTTCTGGTGCCTGGAAGCGGTCTTCGATGAATTGAAAGGTGTGATCTCGGTCGAATCGGGCTACAGCGGCGGGCACGTCTCCAACCCCAGCTACAAACAGGTTTGCAGCGGTATGACCGGCCACGCCGAGGCAGTGCAGGTGAGCTTCGATCCGGGCCTGATCGCGTTCAAGGACATTCTGAAAGTCTTCTTCACCATCCACGACCCGACCACGCTCAACCGCCAGGGCGCGGACGTTGGCTCGCAGTACCGTTCAGCCATCTTCTACCATGACGAGGAACAAAAGCGAGTAGCCGAAGAAGTCATCCGGGAGATCAGCCAGGCCGGCATCTGGGACAATTCCATCGTTACTGAAGTGACGGAATTCGACAAGTTCTACCTGGCCGAGGACTACCATCAGGAATACTTCAGCAACAATCCCTACCAGCCCTACTGCATGGCAGTTGTTGCGCCCAAAGTGCTGAAATTCAGGAAACATTTCGTGGATATGCTCAAGAAACAACAACCGGCATAGTGATTGCAGAACAAAAATTCTGTTATACTTTAGGGGCGGCTCAGCGAGTCGCCCCTATTTTTATTCAAAATCGCGGTGAATCGAGATGCCTAAAACCCACACCCGTTACGTCTGCCAGCAATGCGGACGCGTATCCGCCAGCTACATGGGCAAATGCCCGCAGTGCGGTGCGTTCAACAGCATGGTCGAAGAGATCGTGCATGACGAGCCGGTCGCCAAATCCAAATCGACGGTGCGCGGCCTGAGCGGCCGTTCCGAGCCGCGACCGATTGACCAGATCAGCGGGACCGCGGAAGACCGCATCCCCTTACCAATCAGCGAGTTCGCACGCGTACTGGGCGGCGGGATCGTGCCCGGCTCGATCGTACTGATAGGCGGTGATCCCGGCATCGGCAAGTCCACGCTGATGCTGCAAATGGCGATGGAAATGGCGAGGCCGTCTGCCGGTGCTCAGAGCCGCGTGCTGTATGTCTCGGGTGAGGAGTCCGAGCGGCAGATCAAGATGCGCGCCCTGCGCCTGCAGGACAAAGATGCCGAACTGCCGCCCAACCTGCTGCTGGTGACCGAGACCAACCTGGAGACCATCTTCAACCACGTCCGCGAAGTGAGCCCGACGCTGCTGATCGTCGACTCGATCCAGACCATGTATCTCTCGGAACTGGATTCGTCAGCCGGCTCGGTCTCGCAGGTGCGTGAGTGTTCGTCGCAGTTACGCGAGCTGGCCAAGTCCAGCGGCATCTCGGTTTTCATCATCGGGCACGTCACCAAGGAAGGCACCATCGCCGGTCCGCGGGTGTTGGAGCACATCGTTGACACGGTGCTTTATCTTGAAGGTGACCGCTTCCAGGCTTACCGACTGCTGCGCTCGGTTAAAAACCGCTTCGGGGCTACAGCCGAGGTGGGGGTGTTCGAGATGCGCGAGCGCGGCCTGGCCGAAGTGCTCAACCCGTCCGAAGCCTTCCTGGCTGAACGCATGATCAACGCACCCGGCTCAGCCATCGCTGTGACGATGGAGGGCACCCGTCCGCTGCTGGTCGAAATCCAGGGGCTGACCAGCCCGACCCAGTTTGGGAACGCGCGCCGCACGCCCAACGGAGTGGACTTCAATCGCCTGCTGCTGATCGCTGCCGTGCTGACGCGCCGCATCGGCCTGAAATTGGGCGAGCAGGATATTTTCGTCAACGTGGTCAGCGGATTGAAAATCGACGAGCCCGCTGCCGACCTGGCGATTGCGGCCGCCATTGCCTCCTCGATGCGCGATGTCTCCGTCCGCGCCGAGGCGGTCTTGATCGGCGAAATTGGCCTGGCCGGTGAACTGCGCATGCCTGGACAAATGAGGCTGCGTCTGCGCGAAGCCGCCAAGCTGGGCTTTAAGACCGCCATTGTCCCCAAGCGTGTGCGCCAGGGCGAACCCTGGCCGCAGGGCATCGAAGTGATCGAGGTACGCTCGCTCAACCAGGCATTGCAGACGGCTTTACTGGTCGAAAAAGAAAAGCCAAAAGGTCGAAAGGTAGCTTGAAAATTACAACCCGCCTTCATTCCAAGACGGGTTGTTCGTTCGCGGGGTGGGCTGAGCCCCATAAAGTGAAGCGATCAGTCTATGCGTTCGAAACGTTCGCCAGGCGTGTTGCACACCGGGCACCTGCCCTCGAACTTGCCCTCGTGAGTGTAGCCGCAAACCGGGCAGACATAATAATCCGTCTCGGGCATCTCTTTGCCAAGCAGATCCAGTATCTTTTTATAGAGTAAGGCGTGCACCTTTTCGACCTCCAGGGCCCACTTGAAAGAATTGGCGGCTTTTTTATCACCAGCGGCTTCGGCTTCCTCGAGCATGGGTGGGTACATCGAATCAACCTCATAGCTCTCGCCCCCAATGGCCGCCTTCAGATTCTCTTCAGTAGACTTGATCTCCCCGGCTGCTTTCAAATGATTCATGGCATGCACCGTCTCGGCCTGGGCAACGGCCCGGAACAGCTTGGCAATTTGCTTGTAGCCTTCTTTTTCAGCCATTTCAGCAAAGGCCAGGTACTTGCGATTGGCCTGGGATTCCCCAGCAAACGCAGCTAATAGATTTTCAATTGTCTTGGACATATGCGCCTCCATTGTTCATTAAAGCATAATGGTAGGCGAATCGCACCCGTCGCTGCTCACCTCTGCCTCATGACATGCATCACTATTTTTATGCGGCCGGATCGAAGATTATTCCGCCCTGCAACCATCCTGGTACTCCAGCGTATATCTATCCAGAAAAGGAGTTTGTTATGAAACGCATATTAATCATCATTTTGATCCTGGCGCTTGCCACTCTGGCTTGCGGCGTGAATTTCAATCTACCCATCTCCAGCGTCACACCCGGTCCCGAAAAGACCGATCAAATCCGCGTGGAGAACCCCGCCTCCAGCGAGACCGCTAGCCTGACCCTGGCCTTTGGCGCAGGCAAGCTGAACCTTGCCCCCGGGGACGAGGCCTATCTGGTGGATGGAACCGCTGTCTACAACATCACCGACTTCAAGCCGACGGTCACCACCGTCGCTGGGCAGACGCGCGTGGAACAGGGCAACTATACGGTCAAGGGTTTGCCCAACTTTGAGAACGCCAAGAACACCTGGGACTTGAAACTGGGCCAGGCTCCCATGTCCCTGACGATCAACGCCGGAGCCTACCAGGGTAGATTCGAATTGGGCGGCCTGTCGCTGACCAGTCTGACCGTGCAAGATGGCGCAGCCGATGTCAAGCTGGCATTCTCAGAGCCCAATCAAGCCGAAATGAGTGTGCTGCGTTACGAGACCGGCGCTTCAAACGTAACCATGAGCGGCTTGGCCAATGCCAACCTGTCAACCCTGATCTTCAAAAGTGGTGCTGGGAATTACACGCTGGACTTCAGTGGCAAGCTCGAGCGTAACATGGCCGTCACAATTGAAACTGGCCTGAGCAATTTGAGCCTGGTCATCCCGCAGGGCATCCCCACCAACATTTCGGTGGATGGTGGCCTGGCAAACGTCAACACCTCCCCGGACTGGAGCCAGAGTGGGAGTACTTACAGCCAGAGCGGGTCCGGCCCATCCCTGACCATTATCATCAAAGCTGGGGCCGGTAACGTCGCCGTCACACACTAAGTATTTGGGGTAAATGCCACAAATCCGGACCGGAATGTCATATCTGGTCCGGATTTTTTGGACAAAAATCGGAGTAAAAGGTCATATTTGAAGCATGACCTCCATCACTTGTATTGAACAGGAATGCACAATAAAATCGCATAAGACGATAAAAATTACCTGTATTGCCAGAGAGGAAAGAACAATGCAAATCACTCGCCAGGCAGATTACGCAGTCCGCGCGGTACTTTATCTGGCCCGATTGGGCTCCAGCCAGCGTGCCGCCACCAGTCAGGTGGCACAGGAACAGCACATCCCGCCATCATTTTTAGCAAAGATCATCTCTCAGCTCTCTATCGCCGGATTGCTGCACACCTCGCGCGGGGCGCGGGGCGGCGTAACCCTGGCACGCGAACCCAAAGAGATCACGCTGTTAGAAGTGATCGAAGCCATCGACGGTCCAATCCAGCTAAACGAGTGCGTTGGTGATAGTGGCACCTGCACCTTTGATGAGGATTGTCCGCTGCGCCCGGTCTGGTGCGAAGCGCAAAACGACCTGGTCGCGCGGCTGAAGAGCACGAATTTCGAAGCCTTGCTCCAACAATCCGCTGTTGCTGCTTAATTAGCCCAAGTCGCTTGTTTCCCCTCCCGTTGTATAATCAGCGGGAGGGGTTTCGTTTTAATCCGCGAGGAGAGAAACCATAAAATCCAAGCGCGCCATTTGCATCCCGAGCAATCCAGTCTAATTCATGTGTAAATGACATATAATCATATTGACCATTTTTTTAGACACTCACCAAAGGAAGAAACGATGAGCATAAACCGGTTTCTCTCGATCATTTTGATGGTTATCTCGATCATTGTGGCTTTCGTAGCCGATCACTACACCACTTTCTTTCGCGGGCTGTTCTTTTCCAGAATAGTGTCTGCCTCTACAGCCTATATCCTATCCATCATCGTACTTTTCATCGTCCTGATCGCATTGATCTGGATCGCCCTTTTCGCGGACGATAGGGATAATCTGGTTGGCGTTCTATTTCTACTGGTTGGTTTAATCACACTTTGGCTCAGTACGCCCTACAGCTATGCCTTGATCGCTCCCATGCTAGGCTCGCAAACGTATGCTTTCCTGGAAAACTTTGGAGAATTTGGCTTTTTAACAGTGGCCGGTGCAATCATCACTGTGCTCGGGATCGGAGAGTTTTTCCGCGCCTAACAACTGCAAAAATCCACAACCAATCTCTCACGTCGTATAATAACCGTGAGGGATTTTTTCTTGAAAGGAGAAGTTTATGTCTGGTCCACGCGAAGTGCGCGCCCCGCGCGGCACGCAACTGACCTGTAAAAACTGGCTGATCGAAGCCCCCTACCGCATGATCCAGAACAACCTTGACCCGGAAGTGGCTGAGCGCCCGCAGGACCTGGTGGTCTACGGTGGGCGCGGACAGGCCGCTCGTTCCTGGGAAGCTTTCGATGCCATTCTTGATTCGCTCAAAAACCTGGAAGAAGACGAGACCCTATTGGTGCAGTCCGGCAAACCGGTGGCGGTCTTCAAGTCCCATACGGACGCGCCGCGCGTCCTGATCGCCAATTCCAACCTGGTCCCGCACTGGGCCACGCAGGAGCACTTTGACAAACTGGCCGCCCAGGGACTGATCATGTTCGGGCAGATGACCGCCGGTTCGTGGATTTACATTGGCACGCAGGGCATTCTGCAGGGCACTTACGAAACCTTCGGCGCCCTGGCACAGCAACGCGGCTGGGGCTCGCTCAAAGGCAAATTTTCACTGACCGCCGGTCTGGGCGGGATGGGCGGCGCCCAACCGCTGGCGATTACCATGAACGAAGGGGTCGGCCTGATCGTCGAGGTCGATCCGCAGCACGCCAAGCGCCGTCTCGAGATGGGCTATGTGGATACGGTCGTCGATTCGCTCGAGGAAGCCATGACCCTGGTCGAGGAGTACCGGGACAAGCAGCTCCCGCGCTCGATCGGCCTGATCGGCAATGCCGCCGACATCTACCAGGAACTGGCCATGCGCGGCGTCACCCCCGACGTGGTCACCGACCAGACCCCGGCCCACGATGTGCTTTCCTATGTTCCATCCGGGCTTTCGCTGGTCGCGGCTGATGAACTGCGCAAGTCCAATCCCAAGAAATACGAGGAGCTGAGCATGGCTTCGATGGCCAAGCACGTCCAGGCCATGCTGGAATTCCAGCGCCAGGGCGCGGAAGTGTTCGATTACGGCAACAACCTGCGCCAGCGCGCCTTCGACTGGGGTGTGACGGAGGCCTTCGAATTTCCCGGTTTCGTCCCGGCCTATATCCGCCCACTCTTCTGCGAGGGAAAGGGTCCCTTCCGCTGGGTGGCGCTCTCCGGCGACCCGGAGGATATTTACAAGACCGATGAAGCGATTAGGGAACTCTTCCCTGAAGACGAACACCTGCATCGCTGGCTGAAGCTGGCCAAGGAAAAAGTGCCCTTCCAGGGACTGCCGGCGCGCATCTGCTGGCTGGGATACGGCGAGCGCGTCGCAGCGGGTTTGATGTTCAATGAGATGGTGGCGCAGGGTGAATTGAAAGCCCCGATCGTGATCGGTCGCGACCACCTGGACTCGGGCTCGGTCGCCAGTCCCAACCGTGAAACGGAGGGGATGAAGGATGGCACCGACGCCGTCTCCGACTGGCCAATCCTGAACGCGCTGATCAATGCCGTTGGCGGGGCGACCTGGGTCTCGTTCCACCATGGCGGCGGGGTAGGTATCGGCTACAGCCAGCACGCCGGGCAGGTCATCGTGGCCGACGGCACACCGGAAGCGGCCGTCCGCCTGGAACGTGTGCTGACCACCGATCCCGGCCTGGGCGTGGTGCGGCACGCTGATGCGGGATATGAGCAAGCCATCGCCGCCGCCAAGCGGCACGGCATCCAGATGCCGATGCTGAAGTAATCCAGCTCAAACCCCCAAAACAAGACAGCCCGGCTTATAAAGCCGGGCTGTCTGCATCAGGGGAAACCTTATTGTTTCTTGCCGCAATACGGGCAGTTGCGCCAGTCATCCTGGACCGAATTGCCGCATTTGCCACAAGCATGTGTCGAGACAGGTGCAGGAACCGGTGTGGTGGGTACCATGCTGGGAGCGTTCTTACGCTTGCCCAGCCAGTAAGCCCCATAGACCAGCAGGGCCAACAGGCCCAGCGGGATGATCGCGCGGAAGATCAGGCCGAGGAACAAAAAACCACCGTCAAAGTGCGAGTAGCCGCGTCCACCCGGCATCCCCATTCCGGGACCCATCGGGTAACGCCCGCCTTGATAACCTTCAAACGAGCGGCCATTCCAGGCCCGTTCATGCGGCATGACCCCGGCGCGGAAATTGTAGTTCATCGCGCCACGAAAGGCGAATGCTGCAGCCACCAGAACGCCCACAACTACCAGTACAATCACGATCCCAAGGATCCATTTCCATACTTTTTTCATCTTCATACTCCTTCTAATTAACCTCTGTATCATAATCACTTAGTATGCAGAAATTGTGGAGATAATTCAAAGATTTGTAAAAGTTTCCTCATCCGGACCACAAAACGCATGGCGCCGATAACATCCATGAAAGGCAGAGCAGTATTCTAAGGTAAAATTCGCCCCATGCCAAAAGTCACCAAATCCCCCTTGTTCTGGTTCGCCGTCAGCGTCATGCTGATCTTCCTGATGGCCGTCTTCGGCCCACAGGAAAAATCGCTGGGGGCCAACGTGCGCATCGTCTACCTGCACGGGGCCTGGGTGCTGGCCGCGGAGGGAGCTTTCATCGCCGCCGGGATCGCTGGTCTATTCGGCCTGCTGACCCGCCGTGAGAGCTTTCAGCGCTGGTCGCAGGCCCTGGGTCGCACCGGCATCGTCTTCTGGATCACCTACCTGCCGATGTCTTTGTGGGCCATGGAGGCCAACTGGAACGGCCTATTCCTGGCAGAGCCGCGCTTCCGCCTGGCGCTGATCTTTGCAGTAGCTGGCTTCCTGCTGCAATTCGGCTTGTGGTTGATGGACAGCCTGCCGCTGACCTCGGCCGCCAACCTGATTTTCATCGTCGTGCTGCGGCTGGTCTTCTCCACCGCCAGCTACGTCATGCACCCGCCGCCCTCACCCATCTTCTCCTCGGGTTTGTGGAATGTCATCCTCTTCTTTGTAGCCCTGAACCTGCTGACCTGGGTGGCTGCCTACTTCCTGACCCGCTGGTGGCTGACCCTGTCTACTCCCCAAAAGTAACTTGAACCGCCTGCGCTTTCAACTGCCGGTTTTCGTCATCATCCGGACGGTGTTCAACACCATGTACCGGATGGTCTACCCGTTCCTGCCGGTCTTTGCGCGCGGGCTGGGTGTAAATCTTGAATCGATGTCCCTGGCGCTGACCGTCCGCTCGGTGGTCGGAACCTTTGGCCCCTTCGCCGCTTCGGTGGCTGACAGCCGGGGACGCAAGTTCGGCATGCTCTTCGGACTGGGCCTATTCATCCTGGGGACAACGCTGGTGGTGGTCTGGCCAAGCTTCCCAATCCTGGTCCTGGCGCTGATCTTGACCACCCTCGGCAAATACGTCTTCGACCCGTCCATGCAAGCCGACCTGGGTGACCGCATCCCTTACGAACGACGCGGGCTGGTGATCGCCCTGACCGAGATGGGCTGGTCGTTCGCCTTCATCTTCGGCATCCCGCTGATGGGTTTCTTCATCGCCCGCTGGGGCTGGATGGCACCCTTCCCTTTGCTGACCCTGCTCGCCTTGCTGACTTTTATCGGGCTGGCGATCATGCTGCCCGGGGACAAACCAGGCGAAAGCCGGCGCAATCCGCTCTGGACCAATTTTCGGGTCGTGCTGACTTCCCTGCCGGCCCTGGCAGGTCTTTCCGTGGGGCTTTGGGCCAGCACTGCCAACGAGGTGGTCAATCTGATCTTCGGCGTCTGGCTGGAGGATTCATTTGGCTTGCAGATCGCCGCTCTGGGTGCTTCGGCAGCGGTGATCGGCCTCTCAGAATTAGGCGGAGAGGGGCTGGTAGCCTTTTTCGTGGACCGGCTCGGTAAGCCGCGCGCGGTCGCGCTTGGGCTGATCGGCAACTGTCTGGCCGCGCTGGGCCTACCCTGGCTGGGGAGGCACCAGGCTGGCGCATTGGTGGGACTGTTCCTGTTTTACATCACCTTTGAATTCACGCTGGTCAGTGTCATCCCAATGATGACCGAAGTGCTGCCCAAGGCGCGGGCTACAATGATGGCTTTCAATGTAGCCGCGCTCTCGCTCGGACGCGCAGTGGGTGCACCGCTGGCGCCCTTCCTGTACCACTTCGGATTCCTGGCCGTGGCGCTGGGTGCGGTGGCCTTCAACCTGATCGCCCTGCTGGCACTACGACGTATGCAAAAGGAAATGAGATGAACGAATCGCTGCGCCTGACCCTGACGTACGTTGTCGTCGTCCTGTTTGTCATCTGGTGGTTGTGGGTTCTCCTGCCGATCCTGTACGGCCGGCCCTGGGTGCCAACGCGGCTCGCACGCATCCGCAAGGCACTCAAACTGGTGGACCTGCAACCTGGCGAGATGCTATTTGACCTGGGCGCAGGAGACGGGCGCGTGCTGATCATGGCTGCGCGTGAGTTCGGCGCACATGCAGTGGGGATCGAGATCGGCCCGCTCCAGTGCCTGGTCACCTGGCTGCGAGCCGTGTTCAATGGCCTTACCGGGCAAATCAGGATTCGGCGCAAGGATTATTACAAAGTTGATTTAAAAGAGGCCGACGTGGTCTACACCTACCTGACCTCAGCCAAAGCAGCCCGCCTGGCCCCGCAACTAGAACGCCAACTCAGGCCTGGTGCGCGCGTGGTGGCTGTCTCGGCCGATATCCCCGGCTGGCAGCCGGAGAAATACGATGACCAGGAGTTGATCTTCGTCTACCACATGCCGCCCACACCGGGCGATCTGAGCACGCTGCTGCTGGGACAAGATCTCTCATGAGACGGAATTACCGAAAACGAAACAAGTTTAGAGATTCCTTACGGTTGTCGCTATCATCCCGAAAAATGACTACAATGGATGTGTGCCCGCCAAGAAAAACATTTTTCACCACTTACTAGATACTTTAGAAAAGCAGCCAGCGGGGCTGATGCTGCTGATATCTTTCTTGCTTGCCATGCTGCTGGGGGTTCTGGATTACTGGACAGGCTTTGAAATTTCATTTTCATTCTTTTATCTGATACCTGTCTCCCTGGCGGCCTGGACAGCCGGTAGACGGGCTGGCGTACTGGTCTCCATCGAGAGCGCAGCCGTCTGGTTGATTGCCAACCAGTTGTCAGGACAGCAATTCTCCAACGTGCTGATCCCTTTTTGGAATGCAGTCATGCGGATGGGAATCTTCATTTTCGCGACTTTCTTGCTGGCCGAATTGCGGCGCCTTCTAAATACTGAGAAAATACTGGCACGGACAGATTTCCTGACCGGTGTGCTCAACAGCCGCGCATTCTACGAAACCGCCAATCAAGAAATCCAGCGGGCTCAACGCTACCTGAGTCCTTTTACACTGGCCTACATCGACCTGGATTGCTTCAAAGACATCAATGACCGGTTCGGGCATAGCGTCGGCGATAAGCTCCTGCGCGTTTTAGCAAACAACCTGACGCGTAACACACGCAACCTGGATGCGGTGGCTCGTATCGGTGGGGATGAGTTTGCCCTGCTGCTGCCGCAAACCAGCCAGAAAGCTGCTCAATCCCTGCTGACCCGTCTGCAAGCTTTGGTTCTGGACGAAATGCAACAAAATCAGTGGGCAGTCACCTTGAGTATTGGCGCAATCACTTTTGTCAAGCCGCCCGAGAGCGTGGACGAAATCCTGAGGACTGCCGATCAATTGATGTACGATGTCAAACATAATGGCAAGAATGCAATTGGTTACGCCTCCAGCGCGTAAGAAAAGCCATCCTTGAAGATTAAGTTATGGGGGACAGAGACAAGCTGCGGGTACAATAAAGTATGGAAATGAATCATAACGATTCGATGGCGGTTTTACTTGAGATAGCCATCGCAGCCCGCGAAGCGCTGTTTGATGACAAGCATCAGACCGCTTTTCGCCTTTTCAACGGCTTTTCTGAGGGCTGCCCGTCGCTCGCCATTGACCTGTATGCCCGCACGGCTGTCATTCACAATTATGCCGATCCCCCGGCACAGGGCCAAGCCGCCGTCCAGACAGCCCAACAGGTGATCTTGGCCGAATTGCCCTGGGTAGACGCGCTTGTAGTCAAAGTCCGTAACGGGGCCACAAGCCAGCAAAAACGTGGCCAGCTCACCTACGGGGAAGGTCCCGACCGCCGCATTCAGGAATTCGGAGTCTGGTACGCTGTCGATCTGAACCTGAACCGCGACTCCAGTTTCTATCTTGATACGCGGGACTTACGTAAATGGGCCATCGCAAAGCTAAGCGGTAAAACCGTGCTCAACACGTTCGCCTACACAGGCAGCCTTGGCGTCGCCGCCCAGGCCGGGGGTGCTGCAAGAGTCGTCCATCTCGACCGCAATAAGAACTTCATCAACCTGGCTAAAACGTCCTACACGCTGAACGGCTTCCCGATTCACAAACAGGACTTTCAAACTGCAGATTTCTTCCCGTTCATCAGCCAGCTCAAACGCAATGGAGAGTTGTTCGATTGCATTTTCCTCGACCCGCCATATTTCTCCAGCACAGCCAAGGGCAAAGTCGACCTGGAAAGCGACAGTGCCAGGCTGATCAATAAAGTCCGCCCGCTGATCAGGAATGGCGGCTGGCTGGTGGCGATTAATAATGCCTTATTCGTCAGCGGAAAGGACTACATGCAGACGCTGACAGCACTCTGCACCGATGGCTATCTGCAAATCGAAACCCTGATCCCGGTGCCCGAGGATTTCACCGGTTACCCCCACACCCGTCTGGGAGGGCCGCCGGTCGACCCGGCACCGTTCAACCACCCCACCAAGATCGCCGTGCTTAAGGTGAAACGCAAGGATAAATCACAGGAGGCAGCATAGCTTATGGGAAGGGGTAGTTTGAGTCTGCTGGTCTTGCTCCTGGCTTGCCTGGCCTGCGAGCCCGTCTTTGCCATCGGCTGGGAAGAATTGGCGTTCGTATTTGTGCTGCTGGCCGTCCTGCTCGGTCCACCACTCTACCGCTTCTTCCGCCGGCTTGAGAATTACCGCCAGCACCAACGCGACAAGGATAATGATGATAAATAAAAGCTCTCAAGATTTGATGGCTAAAAAAGCGTGATTATGAATTTTCTTCGCAATCAACCCATATATTTGTGGTTAAATTAGACTATGCTGATCCACTCTGCTGCACAACTCCTGACCCTGGCGGGCGGCCCACAGCGCGGACCCGAGCTCGGCCGGCTGGGGATCATCGAAGACGGCGCGGTGCTGATGCGCGACGAGAAGATCGTCGCTGTTGGAAAGACCGTTGACCTGCGCGCCGCTCACCCCCACGAGCCGACACTGGACGCCTCGGGCTGCGTGATCCTGCCCGGTTTTGTCGATCCACACACGCACCTGATCTGGGGTGGCGACCGCGCAGCCGAATTCGAGATGAAGATGGCCGGGGCCAAATACCTCGACATCCTGGCTGCGGGTGGCGGCATCATCTCCACCGTGCGCGCCACCCGCACCGCTTCGATCGAGACGCTGATCGCCCAGACCCGCCCGCGCCTGCTGCGCATGTTCTCACACGGCACCACCACCGCCGAGGCCAAGACCGGCTACGGCTTGCAGACCGCCACCGAACTGCGCCTGCTCAAGGCCCTGCTGGCCTTAGACGACGAAAGCCCGCTCGACCTGGCGATCACCTTCCTGGGCGCGCACGCCATCGCCCCGGAGTTCAAAGGCGACCCGCAGGGCTACACCGACCTGATCTGCGAGACCATGCTGCCGCTGGTCCAGCAGTGGTGGCAGACTCACGCCCCGCGCCGCCAGAACCTGCCCTTCGTGGACGTCTTCTGCGAGGACCAGGCTTTCGATCTGGCCCAGTCGCGCCAGATCCTGGAGAAGGCCAGGACGCTCGGCTTCCCGCTCAAGATCCACGCCGACGAGTTCGACAACCTGGGCGGCGCAGCACTGGCGGTCGAACTGGGCGCCGCCTCGGCCGATCACCTGGTCAAGACCTCGGCAGCAGACATCGCGGCGCTGGGCCAATCCGACACGGTTGCCGTCTCGCTGCCCTGCACGCCTTTCGGGCTGGCCGAGCAGGACTACACCCCGGCCGGGGACCTGCTCGAGGCAGGCGCGATCCTGGCTTTAGCCACCGACTGCAACCCCGGCACGGCCTGGAACGAATCAATGCAATTCGTCATCGCCCTGGCCTGCCGCATGCTCAAACTGACCCCGGCACAGGCGATTGCGGCATGCACCATCAACGCTGCCCACGCCATCCGCCGCGCGGACCGCATCGGATCGCTCGAGGAGGGCAAACAAGCTGACCTGCTGATCCTGTCCGTGCCGGATTACCGCCATCTCGGCTACCGCTTCGGCACCAACCTGGTCAAACAGGTCGTCAAGTGCGGGCGCGTCTACTCGGTCGACGTCGGTTACTACCGCAGCGCCTGACCCAAACCATCCCAGACCATGACCATCCATCCTGTACTTGTATCCAACGCACAAATCACCTGGCTGGCCCTGGCCGTCGGGTTAGTGATACTGATCGTTATCCTGCGCTACTTCTTCCACCTGGTCCACATCGTCATGCGCTTTGCCCTGCACGGGTGCGTCGTGCTGCTGGCACTGGCTGGCATCTGGTGGCTGCTGCACGTCCTGGGAGTCTTGTAATCCATGCCCAGCCTCGAGCAGGCGCGCGCCTGGTACAGCCATTCCGACGCCGTCCACGACTTCGACCACATCCTGCGCGTCTACCGCATGGCCGAGAAGCTGGCCCAGGCCGAAGGCGCGGACCTGGAGATCGTGCGCGCAGCAGCCCTGCTGCACGACGCCGAGGGGACCACTCCCGGGGCCGACTCGCGCGCAGAGCATCATCACGCCTCGGCCGGATTCGCGGCCGAGGTGCTCGGTGCCGAAGGCTGGAGCGCGGAGCGCATCGCCGCTGTCCAGCATTGCATCCGCGCTCACCGCTTCCGCGACCGCTCCGAGCCGCCGCAAACCTTAGAGGCAAAAATCCTGTTCGACGCCGACAAACTGGACGTGCTGGGAGCGATCGGTGTGGCGCGCGTCATCGGCTACGCCACCCTGGCCGGTCAGCCCTGGTACGCCGAACCGTCCGAACAGTTCCTGCGCAGCGGTCAGGAAATGCCCGGCGAAGCGCACAGCTCCTACCACGAGCATTTATTCAAGCTGCGCAAAGTGCGCGAGCGCATGTTCACCGCCGCCGCACGTCAAATTGCAGACGAGCGCCTGCGCTATCTGGATGAATTCTTCAAGCGGCTGATCGCCGAATGGAACGGCGCCATGTAGGATCAAAAAACCGGGATTTCTCCCGGTTTTTTAGTTACGATTCCGTCTGTTTACCAAACCACATGCGGCCCAGCAAGTGGTCTTTCCTCAAAAACTGGTGGTACAGGGCTGCACCGATGTGCAACAGGATCAACAGCAAAAGCAGCACCCAGCTCAGCCCATGGAAAGCGCCCAGCCCGAAGCGAAAGCCGCCTTCGCGGAATCCCTCACCCCCGCCTCGCCCCGCGAATTGACCGGGAAACCCGCCGCCAACCTGGCTGGCGCTTCCCGAAAAACCCAAGGCGCGCGCCAGGCGGTTGGTTTGCGTAGCCAGCGTAATGCCGGTGATGGTAATCGCAAAAGCGAAGAAATACAGCAAGGCATGCGTCCACCCGCCGATCTTATCCAGGATGACACTGCCGGTGGTGGCCCAGGCCGGTTTCTGGGTGCGCCAGCGCACGATCAGGCGCACGACCAGCAGGATCAGGGTCAGGATGCCCAAGAGCATGTGGATGGCGATGGGTTGAAAGCCTGCAATTGTGACAAAGCCTCGGCCCCCCTCCCCTTCTCCAAAGCCAACGGCAAAATAAGCCGTGGCGAAAATGAGAATGGCGATCAGCCAATGCAGACTTACCAGAAGCGGGTGATAGCGTTTGGTCGTAGACATAAATTCCTTGTTCTCCTTTTTTTATGCTTAGAGCCAGAGTATACAAAAGCCTGATGAACACCAGATGACAAAGCAATTCCATTTTCATCGCCATTCTTTTGATAAAATTGCTGCTTGTCCAACTCATTCGGAGGTAGTATGCAAATCGACATTATCGGTGTCCCGATCGACCTGGGCGCGGACCGGCGCGGCGTGGACATGGGTCCCAGCGCAATCCGTTATGCCCTCTTGCAGCAGCAGCTCGAAAAACTCGGATACGAAGTCGAAGACAAAGGCAATGTGGAAGTCCCGATAGCCGAAATGTGCCAGATCTCGGAGCCCAAGCTCAAATACGTCGACTGCATCGTCCCCATGGCACGCCGGACAGCAGGCGCAGTGGCCACCTCCATCCAGGGCGGTCGGCTCCCAATCGTTTTGGGCGGCGACCACAGCATCGCACTCGGATCGATCCGCGGCGCGGCCAAGCACCAAAGATTGGGAGTGATCTGGATCGACGCGCACGCTGATTTCAACACCCCTGAAACCACCCCCTCCGGAAATATTCACGGCATGCCGCTGGCGGCTCTGGCCGGATACGGCGACAAGCGCCTGGTGCAGATATGGGACGAGGCCACACCGGTCATCGATCCGCAGCGGATTGCCATCCTTGGCGCGCGCGACCTGGATCCCGGCGAGAAAATCAACCTGCAAGAGGCGGGTGTGATGGTGATGGGCATGGAACAGATCGACCGCATCGGCATGTATGCCAGCATGACCAAGCTGATTGAGCATATCTCGCGCGATGTGGACGGGATCTATCTCTCATTCGACATGGATTCAATGGATCCGCGCCACGCCCCCGGCGTCGGGACACCGGTCATGGGCGGCCTGACCTATCGCGAAGCACACCTGGCCTGCGAAATGATCGCTGAGAGCGGCAAGCTGGCCGGGATCGACCTGGTAGAAGTCAACCCCATTCTCGACATCCAGAATCAGACCGCGCAGCTGGCCGTCGAATTCGCGCTTTCCGCCCTCGGCCGCCGTGTCTGGAGCAGCTGAGGTAAATCCGTAAACGTACAGCAAGGTTAGCGGACCTGAAAATCGTGTAGAATATTCCTATGAAAGTTCCCTACGGACCCCTGCTGGTCGTCGAAGACGTCGCTCACATCCTAGAGCTATTGGAAGTCACCTTGCGTTTCAAGGGCTATCCGGTAGTCAGCGCCCGCAACGGCGAAGAGGCGCTCAAGTTGGTTGACACAGAACACCCATCCCTGATCATCACCGACATTTTAATGCCCAAAATGGATGGTTTCGCCTTCGTACATCACCTGCGCACGGACCCGCGCACGCGCGATATCCCGGTCATCTTTCTCTCGGCTACCTATGTCACACCCGAAGACAAGGATTTCGCCATGAAATTGGGGGCCGCGCGTTTTATCGAAAAACCCATCGACACCGAGGAATTCCTGCTGACGATTGCCGAACTGCTGACACAAGGCCTCCCCGCTATACCCGACCCACTGGGGGATCGCGATTTCTATCAAGGATACCGCGAACGCCTGGAGACCAAGCTGCTCCACAAGAATACGCAAATTGCTCGTACCGAACGACTCCTGCCGACATTACCCGCCGATCAAAAAGCGTCTTTCCAGGCGCTGCTTGAACAGTCACTCAACGACAGAAAAGAAATCCAAACCGAGTTGGACCAGATCTACAGCATCCTGGACGAACTCAAAAACACCGAAAGCTGACAAATGAATCCAACCCTAAAAGATATCGAACGGCTGGCGAGACAGGCCGGTCAAATTTTACGTGCCGGCTACCAGAAAGAACATCAGGTGGAGTATAAAGGTGTGATCGATCTGGTCACCGAGGTGGACCACCAGTCCGAAGAGTACCTGCTGGACCAGATCCAGCAGAAGTTCCCCGATCATCGTATCCTGGCAGAAGAAAGCGGCCTCGTGGAAGGAGGCGATGAACACCTGTGGTATGTCGATCCGCTGGACGGAACAGTCAATTACGCGCACTACATCCCCATCTTCAGCGTATCGATCGCCTACGCTCATGCCGGAAAAATGAAGCTGGGTGTTGTTTATGACCCGATGCGCGACGAGCTGTTCAGTGCCGAGCGCGGGCAAGGTGCCTGGCTCAACGGAAAAGCAATCCACATTTCGACTGCACCCGACTTGCAACACAGCTTATTGGTGACCGGTTTCCCGTATGACATGTGGACTACTCCGGTCAACAACCTGGACTACTTTGGGAGATTCGCAAAAATCACCCAGGGCGTACGGCGCCTGGGCTCCGCCGCGCTGGACTTGTGCTATGTGGCTGCGGGCCGCTTCGATGGGTTCTGGGAACTCTCGCTCAAAGCCTGGGATGTGGCAGCGGGTGGACTGATTGCCGAGCAGGCAGGCGCGAAGGTAACCAATCTGGAGAGCGCTGCGGATTATATCTCGCCGCCGCAGTCCGTCATCGCCGCAGCCCCGGAACTGCACGCCAAAATGCTAAAGGTGATCCATGAGCCTCAAGCACCTTACAACGGATCTTAGATAAAAAATCCACCAGGGAAGAGGCCGCAATTGTCTCCAACCCCTGAAATTTGTAGCCTGCTTTGAGGCCTGGAATATGATAATATAAATTTTAGTACGCCCGGCCCAAAACAGGTAATCCATCGGTCTATTTCATAAAAAATAACCGGATGACGCGGAGAGAAAGGGGCACGATCATACAGGGAAATAATCGTGTCCCCGCGTCCGCGCCATCTTGTCCCAGAAAAAAGATCACCCCGCAAAGGGTGGTTTTTTCATATCTCGTACGGAATATCGATCCCATACATGAAATTCGATTGCTGCCCAAATCAGAAGGTCTGACAGGCGTGCCGTATTTTTTTAAATCCAGCTGCAGGCGCAGCCGGGCGAGTCCATAGAGACTCATAGCGTCATTCTGCTTACAGACTTTGCTCAAAATCCTTGACTCATTAAAAACACTTGCGCTAAGATAGCAGCCACAATCGATCACCGGTAATTGCACGTTTTTTTCTCCCGCCTAAGCGGGAGAATCCGATAACAGCGCTGGCGCTGGCAGAGATTCGTTAGAACCGGTCTTTTTAGACGGAACCTGTTTCCAGGCTTTTCTAACGATCCATGCTTGCTGCCAGTGTTTTTGTTTAACCATCGATCTTTTAATGCTCTTTCCCGTCCGTCCAGATCTGATCAGGCTTCCCTGCCAAGAGATCGTCCAGGCTGCCCGGGAAGCCTCGCAAGGGATGGGAAGCTGCCTGTAACAGGTGACCTTGCAGCCTGTCTGGCCTGAGATGACGGCCGCATATTTTAGTAAAGAAAGGAAGATGAAATGGATGTCAATTTTGAGGAGTACATGGATGAAAAGATGGAGATCTTTACAGAGTACCTCCGAGATAAAAATCGCCCACCGGAAGAGATCCCCACTGACTGTACGGAGGTCCGCCGTTTCTGGCTCTGGTGGAAAGAGCGTGGTCTTCCTTTGTTCGGCCCCACGCTTGTGACCCGCGAGGATGTGCTTACTTATTTAAAAGTCCTCCGGCAGTCTTTCCCTCCTGCCGCATGTAATCGTGCCCTGACGGCTTTGCGGTTCTTCTTTGTATTCGAATATTGGTTTTATGAACCCGAGAACAACCCGACCCGCTCGATCCCCAATCTCTGGGACGCAGAAAAAGCCTATTCCTGGCTGGAGGCGGAAGAGCAGCGCCAATTGGAAGCAGCAATCGACCGGCAGTTTGAAGCGCCGGTGGATCTAGTCGCCTGGCAGGCCAATTGGGTCCGCGCTGCGGCCCTGGTCCGCCTGCTGCTCCACACCGGCATGCATGCGGTGGAAGCCAGGAAATTGAGCCTGGTAGATCTCCAGCTTGGGGAAACACGCGGGGTGGTCCAGGTGCGCGGCAAGGGGGAGCGACGCCTGCCGCTCGATAGCCCAACCTGCGCAGCCTTGCGCGCCTGGTTGGCCGTCCGGGCTCTCCAGGATGACAGCGAAGGCTGGCTTTGGTCCGAACCCAACCGGGAAGCCCCTCACGTGTTGAGCGTGCGCGGCATCGGGCGGGCATGCTGGCGGATGGCAATCCTGGCTGATTTGGATCCAGAGACGATCTCTCCGCGCATTTTGCGAAACACCTGTGCTCACAACCTGCTATCCGCCGGGGAATCACCCCGTCTGGTCGCGCGCCTGCTGAGATTTAAATCGGTCGATTCCGCCCTGCGCTACCGCTGAAAAAAGTGCTGCTTTATCAGACAGGGTTGCTTGCAATTCAGCGCCCGGTGGTGTATGATCGGGTTGA
>CAYOUV010000021.1:0-45535 GCA_964407265.1 uncultured Anaerolineaceae bacterium
GCGGAGGCGTTGACAAATGTCTGAGACCATAGTAAGATTTTTCCCGCTTGGCGAGGTAGCTCAGTGGTAGAGCAGGGGACTCATAAGCCCTTGGTCGTGAGTTCAAATCTCACCCTCGCCACAAGGTAACTCAACTTATCCTGAACGATTAAATATTTTTTTAGAGAGGAGCAGCATACTGGCTGCTCCTCTCTAACTTACCCCGTCGCTCCCCGGATTTACAACCGTGTCGAACTTTCTTTTTAGAGACAAAGGACCACGGTAAGATATTCATCGAAACACCGTGATTGGTAGCGCCGGGCCAGCCTCCGCGCGGAGGCTGAGTGAGTGCGACTGATTTCATTCCGGCTGGGGGTGCTGTGCAGTGCTGAGATCTGCAGGTATTGCTAAAAGCTAATTTGTTCTCGTCGGGCTGTCTCTACTACCTGCTGGTGCAACACTGCTGGAAGGTCCAAATACTCTGAGTTCTGCGCCCCTGTATCAAGTTCCTCTACGATCAAAACGGATGCGTCCCGACTGACCAGGATTGTGTGCCAGGTATTCACGCGGACGTTGTAGATCTTGCCGATCTCCATTACCTGTGGGAATATCTCATCCACCTGCGCGTCATTGCCACCGACAATCAAAACTGCCTGACCTTTGGCCAGCACGAAAACCTCATCCGTTTTGGTGTGACGTTCCATGCGGTTGTTATTTTCCGGGTGAATTTCGTCCATGTAATTCAGAATTGCCACTCGCCAGCCATTGAAGATTACCAGCGGTTGGAAGCCTTTCCCTTCGTAACTGTGGATTTGCAGCCAATTCTCGTCCATGTCATTTTCCCAGCCAAACTGCTACCTGGTGTTCGACACCTGGTAGATCACTTGGGATGAGATTCCCCGGGATCTCGTCCCCGTCAACGGTCATTTTGATGACGCCTTTGCAGACATGCTCTGGGTTGTAGATCGTGATCCGCAACGTTTTCCCCCTGAACCTGCGCACGGCCGAAAAACCACTCCACGCAGACGGGATACACGGGTCTATCCGTAGGCCGTTGATTTCCGGGCGAATGCCAAGGATGTATTGCGTTGCGCTGTAATAACTCCACGCTGCTGCGCCAGTTAGCCACGAAGTGCGGCTGTTGCCTGGGCGTGGGGAGTAGGTGGAGTAAGTTGTCTGCGCTTGAACATACGGCTCGCTCTGGCGAACCTCGGCGCGTGTATTGTAGGCAGCGGGCATGCAGGCCCGGTAATACTGGTAAGCCTGATCGCCATGTCCGAGCAGGCATTCCGCCATCACCCCCCAACCTTGGGTATGGTTAAAGATCCCTGCATTTTCCTTTACGCCCGGGTTGAAAACCACAGCGCGCATGACATCCACCGGTGTTTTGACGAAAGGTGGGGCAGACAACATCAGGCCGTAGGGTGTGGCTAGTCGTTCCTGCACGGATTTCATGCAGCGCTGAGCCTGTTCAGGCATTGCTGCTCCACTGATGACCGACCATAACTGCGTGTTGAGATATATTTGGCCTTCAGCAGACCCCTTAGTGCCGTAGACCGTGCTGTCCTCGCCAATGGCCCAGATGAACCAGTTTCCATCCCAGGCATGGGTTTGAATGGATACATCCAGTTCTTCGCGCTGAGCCAGCGCCCACTCGGCTTCGGCCGGTTTGCCAAGACGATCTGCAACCTCTGCATAAACGCTTAATCCCAGCCGAACTTGAAAAGCGACGAAAAGACTCTCGCCGTAATAACCAAGTCGCAAACAGTCATTCCAGTCAGCAGACAAGCCGCAAGGCAGGCCGTGTTTACCTGTGCGCTCGAGGTTGAATTCTAGCGCTCGCCGCAGATGCTTGAGCACGGTTGCTTGGCCGTGATCGGCGTAGGGCAGAATTTTGTTGTAAAAATCAGAATCACCTGTCTCGCCTACATAGGTGGGCACGGCATTGAAGAACCACAAGCAATCATCTGAGCGATATTCCTCATCGGCGGGTGGGGTTTCGTGACCGGGGTGATGTTCGAACGGTTTGACGATGGGCAGCGCGCCGCCATTGGCGAGTTGGCCAGTCAGCATCAGTTCCAGACGTTGGCGGGCTTCCTCAGGGACAGCGGCTATCACGCCGAGGATATCCTGCACTGAGTCACGGAAGCCTAGCCCGTCGCGCTCGCCATTATAGACCAGGCTTGCGGCTCGTGACCAGGCAAAGGTCACCAGACAGTTATACAACCCCCAAACATTGATGGTATGGTTGAATTCATCATCGGGAGTTTCCACGCTGAGGCTGTCGAGTTTGGCATGCCACTTTTCCTTCAGTTTTTGCAGTTCGATCTCGGCGCGTTCGTACGATCCAAATTCCGCGAAGATTCTTTTCCCAGCGGTGCGCGCATCGCCGATGCCGAGCAGGATCAGCACCTCGCGGCTTTCATCAGGCTGGAGTGTAAGGTTGGTTTGCAAAGTGCCACAGGCATTGTCGCCGTAGACACAACTATCCGTGCACCTACCTTTTTCTACGACCAGCGGGTTGTGATAGTCGCGATATGGCCCCAGGAAAGATTCTCGACAGCTGTCAAAGCCATCCACGGTCGCACCGGCCATGCCCATCCAGGTGTGCATTGCCAGGTCGGGTTTGTTACAAGATTCCAAGTCAGGAGTCAGATTATCCTGGATGGCAATCCGCAGGAGTTGGTCCTTGGTTAATTCGCCGCGCACGATAAAGAGCGAGTATTGCAGGTTGACCGAATCCTGGTAGGTGTCCCACTGGTTGGTAAATTCGCAAAATGAGAAGAGCGATAGGTCCCGGGTAAGAGGACTTTTGTTGGTGACTTTCAGTTGCCAGTATTCGAAGTTCTGGCCAAGCGGGACAAAATAAGTGGTCTCGGTGGCAATGCCCGAATAGCTCGATGCGATGATCGTGTAGGCTGTGCCGTGACGACAGGTGGATCGGTATTGATCGAGCGACTTGCCCACAGGTTGCCAGGATGCCGACCAGTAATCGCCATTGAGGTTATCTCGCAGGTAAAAATAGCGGCCTGGCTGATCGAGCGGGACGCTGTTGAAATGCAATCGAAGGAAGCGTCCGCGAGCGCCCGATTGGTAAAAGCTGTAACCGCCGGCGTTGTTGTTGATGATTGCGCCGTATTCGGTTGAACCAAGGTAGTTGCTCCACGAACTTGGTGTGTCGGGGCGGGTAATTACGTATTCTTTCGCGTTATCGTCGAAATAACCGTACCGGGTCATGCAAGCCTCACGTTAACATGTACTTCCTTTGTCCCCGCTGATGGGAGGGGGATGACGTTGCCGGTAACGGGTTTCCCATCAACCTTGAGCGAGACTGTCCCCCCCGGACCTTTCCGCTGCACCTGAATGATGTATCGAACTCCCCGGTAGTTGCGGATTGCCTCGAAGCCACTCCACGCCGACGGTATAACCGGCGCGACCCGCAGTCCGTCATAGGTTGGGCGGATGCCGAGGATCCACTGTGAGATGGCGACGTAATTCCAGGCAGCGGTGCCTGTCAGCCAGGAGTTCTTGGCCTCGCCAAATCCGGCCGCATCTTTTCCCGCGATCATCTGGGCGGATACATATGGCTCGCAACGATGCACCTCGCTGATCTGTTCACGTGCCGATGGGTTGATGCGCAGGTAATAATCGTGAGCGCGGTCGCCGTGACCGATCATTGCTTCGGCGATCATGATCCATGGGTTGGTATGGCAGAAAACTCCCGCATTTTCCTTGTATCCTGGTGGATAGGATGAGATTTCTCCCAGGTGTACATAGTACTTTGTGAAGGCAGGCTGGTGCAGGACGATGCCATGCGGCGTGGCCAGATGCCTGGCTACCGAATCCAACGCTTTTCTGGCGCGGCCATCTTCAATGCCAAGTCCGGCCATAATGCAGATGCCCTGCGGTTCGATGAAGATGCGCCCTTCGACATTTTCCTGTGAGCCGAGCACGTGACCGAAGTCATCGTAGGCACGACGGAACCAGTCACCATCCCAGCCTGCCTTCCAGATGGCCTGCTCCATTTCCTCAGCCGCAATCAACGCTGCCTCCATATCACCCTTTTCCCCCAGATTGCTGGCTAATCCGGCCATCTCTTTGGCTGCAAGGACGAACAGTCCCGCAATGAAAACGCTCTCCGCAACCTTGCCCTCCTTATTGGTGGTAGTCTGGAAGGATTGACCGGGCGCCTCGGAGAAACAATTCAGGTTAAGACAGTCGTTCCAGTCGGCGCGGCCGATCAGGGGTAAACCGTGTGGGCCAAGCCTCTCGGTCGTATAGCGGATGGATCGTTGCAGGTGCCGATAAAGCGGTTCTTCACTTCCGGGCTGGTTATCGTAAGGCACCGGCTCTTTGAGAATGCTCCAGTCGCCCGTTTCTTTCAAGTATGCAGCCGCCGAAAGCACCAGCCAGAGCGGGTCGTCATTGAAGTTGCTGCCCACATCGTTGTTGCCGCGCTTCGTCAGCGGCTGGTATTGGTGATAGGCACCCCCCGTCGGTAGTTGTGTGGCTGCCAAATCCAAAATTCGTTCCCGCGCGCGTTCCGGAAGCAAGTGCACGAAACCCAGCAGGTCCTGATTCGAATCACGGAAGCCCATCCCGCGACCCACGCCGCTCTCGAAGTAGGAGGCCGAACGGCTCAGGTTGAAGGTGATCATCACCTGGTAGGCATTCCAGATATTGAGCATGCGATCCGTGTGAATGTCCGGGGTGTGGACAGTGAACTTGTCTAAAATGTGGTCCCAATATTTGCTTAGTTCGATAAACGCTTCTTCTACCTGGTCCGTGTTCAGGTAGCGGGCGATGACCGGTTTTGCAGTTTTTTTGTTGATGGTCTGTGAACCGGGCGGATCGAATTTGGCATCCTTGGGGTTTTCGTGATAACCAAGCAGGAAAATGATCTTTTTTTGTTCGCCCACCTTCAAACGAACTTTGATGTGCTGTGCCCCAATTGGCTGCCAACCGTGCGCGATCGAGCCGGACAACCGGCCTGCTTCCACTGCCTGGGGCGAATTCCAGCCCCGGTATGGACCGAGGAAAGCTTCGCGGTCGGTGTCATATCCAGCCAGTTTTTCTGAGCAAGCAAAGTAGGCAAAGTGGTCGCGGCGCTCGCGGTATTCGCTTTTGTGATAAATGACGTTATCTATGATCTCAACTTCGCCAATCGAGTAATTGCGCTGGAAGTTGTTGGCATCGTCAAGTGCATCCCACAGGCAGAATTCGATAGCGGAGAAAACAGACAGGTTGGCGCTCTGATCGCGGTGGTTGGTGAGGGTTATCTCCCATATTTCGAGGTTCTCACCAAGCGGGACAAAATAGCGGGTTTGGGATTCGATTCCCGCGAGTTTGGACTTGATGACGGTATAGCCCATCCCGTGGCGGCATTCGTAGGAGTCCAATGGGCGGCGGACCGGCATCCAAGACGGCGACCAGAATAAAGAGTTGTCTGAATCCGTTCTATCATCATCCCGTAGGTAGATGTAACGTCCTCCCATGTCCAGCGGGGCGTTATTATAGCGGTAACGCGTCAGGCGGCGTAGGCGGGCGTCCTTGAAAAATGTATATCCACCAGCGGTATTGGAAATAAGACCAAAATAGTCTTCGCTGCCCAGGTAGTTGATCCAGGGTAAAGGGGTATCTGGCTGCGTAATTACATACTCGCGATGTTCATCATCGAAATAGCCGTAGCGCATAAGTGCTCCTATGGAACAGGCATTTATCAGGCATATAGCTATGCCCTTTTCAAGATCACGTTAATTTGGCTCACCTGTTCTGGCGTCAGCGCACCGAACTCCATCGCCCCGGCATTCTCCTCAACTTGTTTTACGGTGCGAAAACCGGGGATGGGAATAGTCTGCGAGGAACGAGCCCAATTCCAGGCAAGAGCACCTTGTGCCACCGTGCGACCCTCGCTGGTGAGGATTTCAAGGATAGCCTCACGCATAGACATCCATTCGGGATTGGGTTTGCCATCTTTAAAGTATTTCATCCACTCAGGGCTTTTTTTACCGCGCACATCATCGCCTGAGATTTTGGTTACAGAAGTATATTTTCCAGTTAGGAGCCCCATTGCCAGCGGACCGCGGTTGATGGCAGCCAGGTTGTGCTTCTCGCAGAAGGCGATCATAGCCGGGTTGTCATCCAGTACATTAAGCTGTAATTGGATGGAGGTGCATTTCGGTCCCTGGGCAAATACCTCCGCCCTGTCGACGAAATCGGTGCTCCAGCCATAGGCGCGGATCTTACCTGACTGCACCAGCGTTTCGAGCGTATCCCGGATCGGGGCGGCTTTTTCTGCAGGGTAACCGTTATCATGGAATTGATACAGGTCAATGTAGTTGGTATTCAAGCGGCGCAGGGAATCATCACAAGCCTTGCGGATTCCTTGCGGCGAAGCGTCTGCGCCTGTCACCTGACGTGTGGTTTCGTCAAATACGGCGTTGAATTTTGTGGCGATGACAACCTGCGACCTGCGGCCGGCGAGCGCGCGGCCGAGCACCCGTTCGCTGTGACCTGCGCCATAAACATTGGCCGTATCGAAGAAATCAACGCCTCGATCCAGGGCGATGTGAATGGCTCGGATCGACTCCTCGTCATCTACCTCCCCCCATCCGAGGGGCGTCTCCCCGGCCCAAAATGGACCGCCAATTGCCCAACATCCCATACCCAATGCACTTACTTCGATTCCGGAACGACCTAAAGAGCGTCTCATGATTAATCTCCTTGGTGTGAAAGAAAAAAATAGCTACCCCGTTTGGCGCGCTCCGGTGGGTATACTCCATTCCGCTACCGGTCACTTCAATTCCTTTCCATTGGTATTCGCAACCATTCCCACTCAATACTTCTCCCAATGGAGTACCTGCTCCAGGGGTTTCTTTTCCGGTGTCGGAGTTTCTGCCGCTACGCCAATTGGAATCAAGGCCATCACTCGCTTATCCGCCGGAACCTCCAAGAGCGTTTTGAATTGCTCTTCGTGTGACAAGGCATCCCCCTCCACCCAACAAGCTCCATATCCCTGAGCCGTACACGCCAGAAGCATATTCTCGATAGCGGCTGCGCCGTCTTCTACCCACCAGCGAGATTGGGGATCCATAACCACAACGATCACCGCACCCGCACTCGTAATCCAGGTGCCCGATATTTTGAATTGTGTGATCATGTCCCGGTCGGTTACAATCACAAAATCCCACGGTTGCCGATTACTTCCTGTTGGCGCCAATCGCCCGGCATCAACGATGGTCTCCAAATCCACTTTGGGAATAGAATCTTCCGTGTATCGGCGGACACTTCTTCGCTTGCGTATTGCTTCTAAAACATCCATTTTGTCTCTCCAATTATCAAACTTACTCCATCAGCCGCGAAGACACAATCATTGAAAATCGCGTCATTAGGCGACGCTAATATGCAATCCCGGGTTTTGCATCACAACAGCTCGATGTGCGGCTCGATGATCATAGCGACGTCGAGCGACCACTGCACGGCATCTTCCGCCCCGGTGCCCCGTGACCACCAACTCGCGTTTAGACAGGCGTAAGCGTAGGTGAACGCCAGCAGGCGCGACTGGTCGATTTCGAGCGCATCCGCAAGGATTGCGGCGTTGGTCAGCAGGCGGGCTTCGTTATGGACGATCTCGGGCATAGCCGGGTTACAGAGCGCGTTGGCGCAGTCGTAAGCGCGCTCGCCAACCAGGCCTTTGGGGTCGAAGGTGAGCCAACCGCGCGAGGACTGCCGGATATTGCGATGATGAATGTCTCCATGCAAAACCCGCACATCGCACTGGTCAGCGAGCAACTGCTCGGCGAGGGAGGCACCCCGTACATAGATAGACTCGATGCCCGCTTGCCGATCCGCCGCAGCCTTGTTGAACAACGCCTCAAACCAGCGATCAAGCAGGAATAAACCATTGGTGGGAATATCCTGATGAACACCGTGAAGTTGCTTGATCACCTGCGCAATGATTTGCGTGGCGTTTTCATCCTCACCGCGCTCGACCAGCGTTACGAGTTCCTTGCCAGCGGCGTATTCCACCAGTTGTGCAGCTTCGTCGAAACGCAGTAGACGCACCGCTCCACAACCATCAAAATAGCGCAGCGCCACCGCGCCACTCTGCTCTTCCGTCTCTGATGGCGACAGCAGTTTGAGGACAACTGTTTCGGTATTGTGCGTGACGGTGTAGATGTGACTGGTCTCCGTCTGTGTGAGAAGCTGCGGGTTCGAAAGATTCCACGCAGCCAGGTAATAGTTCAGTTTTTTGTTGTCGATCATGGTTGCCCTGATAACATCGGAGCGAAAAAACGACGCTTTGAGGTGTAGGTAACACGTATTAAGGAATACACCCATATCAACGGATCGTGAGCGCTATCCATCCCGCCAGAATTCGTTGATTGGAAAAAGAAGCTCCTCCTGCAACTTATCCCAGCACTCTCCCACAGGATACGAAAGCAGGCCAGCTATCGGTCTGCTCCGAAAACCTGGGATAGTAATCCAGCCACCATTTCTTCGGGCGATTTTGTCTGGGGACTTCCCTGGAAGTAGAGTAATTCCGTCAAAGGCATCTCCATCAAAAAACCCATGGGATCCATTCCGGTAGCATCGTCTTCGCCCCCACCAAACCTGGCCTGCATCTGGGCTGTTATTTGCTGAAAAAGCGGAGCAAAGATTTGTCTGCCTCGCGGATCATCCATCCAATCGTGCACAGTCGATTCCTGGCTCAGGATGGAGGGCAACTCCAGGGTAGATTGCAGGGTAACGGTCTGGGTGCAGCGAATATCAGCTGCGGATGCCCCGATCAGGATGTCGAACTCCCCATCCTCGGTGATCCACTGCTTGTAAGCCGGGTGGAAATAGGCAAAGGCGCGAAAATCGAGTTCCAGGGTTATGGTCTTGGTTTCGCCAGGTTGGAGCGCAACTTTTGCGAAGCCCTTAAGCTCTTTGGATGGGCGGACCAATCTGGATTTGTGATCATGCACGTAGACCTGGACCACTTCCTTGCCGGCCACCTGACCGCTGTTGGTCACATCCACAGAAATAGTCAGACCATCCACATCCCTGAAGGTAGCTGCTGAAACTTTGGGGTTCTTGAAAACGAAAGTGGTGTAACTCATACCGTAACCAAAGGGGAATTGCACGGGGACTTCTTTGGCATCATAATACCGATAACCAATGAAGATGCCCTCGCCGTAGCGCACCTCGCCATTTCCTCCAGGAAAGTTGATGTGGGCGGGTGTATCTGCTAGTTTTAGCGGGTAAGTCTCCGCCAACCTGCCAGAGGGGTTAACCTTTCCATAGAGGATGTCGGCAATTGCCCCTCCGCCAGCCTGCCCCATCATCCAGGCCTCGAGGATGGCAGCCGTGCCGTCTATCCATTCGCTCATAACCACCGGGGCACCATTATTTAGGATGACGATGGTCTTGGGCTGGACTGCGGTAACGGCCTTTATCAGGGCAACTTGTTGCGGGGTCAGGTCGAGGTCAGGCCGGTCGTAGCCTTCCGACTCTTTAGATTCCGGCAGGGCAAGATAAAGCAGGGCCACTTTGGCGGCGCGGACGTTTTTTACGGCCTCGTCAATCATTGCCTGGTCGAAACTGTCATCCATTGGATAGCCCTCGGCATAGCTCAACTCGGCATCCCCGGCCAATTTTTTTAGCTCTTCGAACGGATTATCCACCTGGGTCGGGTTGATATGCGAGCTGCCTCCGCCCTGGAAGTGCGCCTCTTTGGCAGCGCGACCAATAACGGCAATATGCTTCTCGTCACCCAAAGGGAGAATACCGTTGTTTTTTAGCAAAACCATGCCCTCCGCAGCAATTCGGCGTGCAAGGGCATGGTGTATAGCGGTGTCAAATGAACCACCTTTGGATGTCTCGGCAGCTTTGAAGACGATCTCCAGAATTCGGTGTACTGACTCGTCCAGCACGGATTGGCTCAATGCGCCAGAGCGGACGGCTTCAATGACTGCTGTGACTCGCCGTTCTCTCGGGCCTGGCATCTCCAGATCCAGGCCGCCTTTCAAGGAGGTCACCCGGTCGTGTACAGCGCCCCAGTCGGAAACGACAAAGCCTTCGAACCCCCACTCGTCCTTGAGGATGTCCACAAGCAGCCTGTGATTCTCGGAGCAGTAGGTGCCGTTGAGCTTGTTGTAAGCGCACATCACCGTCCAGGGTTTTGCTTTTTTAACGGCAGTCTCAAAGGCGGGCAGGTAAATCTCTCGCAAGGTGCGTTCATCCACTTCTGAGCTGATGCTGAGACGTCGGGTCTCCTGGTTATTAACAGCGAAATGCTTGAGAGAGGTGCCCACGCCCTTGCTTTGCACGCCGTTGATAAAGCTGGCGGCCATTTGTCCGGCGAGGTAGGGATCCTCGGAGTAATATTCGAAATTGCGCCCTCCCAGTGGGGTGCGCTTCATGTTCGCACCGGGACCGAGGATTACGTCAACCTTCAAGGCGATGCACTCTTCAGCCAGTGCCTGTCCCATAGCATGGATCAAATCCACATTCCAGGTGGAGGCCATGCAGGAGGCAGTCGGGAAACAGGTGGCGGGTAGGCTCGCTGCAATCATGTTACTGACGTCCGCCACCCGCCGCACGCCGTGTGGTCCATCCGAAACGGTCAATTCCGGCAGGCCCAGACTTTCGATTGGAGTTGTCGACCATGGACTGGCTCCAGTACATAGGGCGGCTTTTTCTTCCAGCGACATTTTTTTAACCAAGTCGTTAATTTTATTCATGGCTCAAACCTTTCTGGATGCCCATCTTTCGTGGGGAGGTGGGTGCTGAAATCGGATATGAAGGTATCAAATGATGATTTGGTAATTCAAGGAAATCAACCTAAAGCGCCGTGGGAGTAAGAGTCGAAAACAGAGCAGAGGCGAAATGCTTTTTTCGCCTGGTCCAATGTCCAGCCGGCAGGCATGGGACAGGAAATCCGGGTTGTTCGTCCAGCAGGCAGGTTAAAGTAGTTGTCGCTGAAGATAACCTCGGAACCATCCAGAGATACTTCCACCAGGAGCGCCAGAGAGCGGGAGGTCAGTTCAACGACCAATTCGCGCCTCTCGCCACGCATATTCACGCTCACGACCGGGTCGGTGAGCGATAAGTGCTTGATTGGAGCGAATCCCGCGGTTTGCCGGGTAACAAACCGTTCTCCCTGCCATAGTTCGACGATAAAAACCATCTGGCGGATGTTGTCATCCGAGATTCGGTCAGAAAAGTCCATCCCGCATACCTGGATCGCAGTTTGCGGAGCGACCTTGACTGGCGCCTGTCCCGAGGTCACGACCTCCCCGGCAAATGTCTCCAACGACCAGTGCGCGGTCCCTTCCCATGGCTCAAGCAAATCATTGGATACGTATACTGCCTGTTCGGGCGGCTTGTCTTCGATGGAAAGCATCACCGGCGCATAGAAACGGCGTGCAGCATAATGCAGCGCCTTCCAACGCCCGAAGTAATCCAGGCTGGACCAGGAAGCGACTGGCCAGCAGTCATTGAGCTGCCAGTACAGGATTCCGGCGACTCGATCTGGATGGCGACGCCAATGTTCCACGCCGTAACGGATGCCTTCCGCTTGGAGCACCATGCTCAGGTAGACCAATGAGACAAAATCCTTGGGTAACCGGAATGTATCCAACATCTGGCCAACCATCAGGGAATTTCCACTGGCATTCTTTTGGTGTTGCTCCATGATGTAGGAGGTCATGTTCCAATCGGCCTCGTCCGCATAGCTGCGGATGGTCGCCAGGGGTGGCAGTGCCTGGAAGCCGAACTCACTCATGAAGCGCGGGTATTGGTTGCGATAAGAGGTAAAAGGTTGCCTGCCATGCCAAACGTCCCAATAATGGGAATCGCCCTGGTGCTGACCATTCGGATCATCGAATGGAATATCGGAAGAGGGTGAGCTTGGCCAATAGGAATGATCCGGGTCTTCGGCCCGGCACCAGGCGGGCAGAGTTTCGTGGAAAAACCGGTCATAAGCAGCCCTCAAATCCTGCAGTTCGGGGCGGTTCCAGTTCCACTCCACCCAACCCCATTCCATCTCATTATTTCCGCACCACAGCGCCAGGCTGGCGCGATGACGGAGACGGCGGATGTTCTCGATTGCCTCCACCCGGACATTTTCCAGGAAGACAGGCTCATCCAATGGGTAAATACTGCATGAAAAGACAAACTCCTGCCAGACCAGGATACCGTAACGATCGCAGAGATCGTAAAAGCGTTCTTCTTCATAAAACCCGCCGCCCCAGACGCGCAGCATGTTCTGGTGAGATTCGGTCGCTGAACGAATCAGGCCTTCCAGGAAATGATCCGTAATACGGGTGGGAAAGGAATCGGCCGGGATCCAGTTGGAGCCTTTGGCGAAGATCGGGGTGCCGTTTACTACAAAGACAAAGGAGCGTCCCCATTGGTCTTCTTGTTGGCGCAATTCAATCGTGCGCAGCCCAACCTGGTACACATGTTGATCCAGCGGTTCTGTTTGGGAATCATCATGGTGCACGAGAGAGACTTCCACCTGATAGAGTGGTTGCCCGCCGTAACCGTTGGGCCACCAAAGTTCAGGTTTGGGGATTGGTACCTTCACGGTGACACCACCTTGAGTGTTAATGGCAGCTTCTTTTTCAAGGATTTCGCCGTCCGGTGAGGTGATACGTACGATCGAGGCGAGCGGGGCCTCTCCCCAGTGTTGGATGGCGACCTGCACCTCGACCGCCACTTGTCCTTTGGCGTGATCCTGGCGCAGATGGACCTCGGCGAAGCGCCCCTCACTGTAGCCTTCCAGGCGGATATCCTTCCAGATGCCGATCGGCGGGAGTTGTGGCCCCCAATCCCAGCCAAATTGACATGGAGCCTTGCGCAGATGGGAGCCACCGGGGATTGCTTGAGCGACGCCCAGTAGAGGACGAAGGGCTTGCTTTTCTGCTGCAAATTTCACCGGTGATGAAAAGCTGATCGTTAAAACGTTCGCGCCTTTCGCATTTAATAATTGCTTGACTTCCCATTGATACCGGCGGAACATGTTGTCGGCCAGACCCAACTCGCTACCGTTCAGGCTGACGGTTGCGAGTGTGTCCAACCCATCACAGACCAGCCAGATGTGCGCTTGGCCCAAAAGCTCGGGAGTGGCGTCAAACTGGTAGCGATACTCCCAGTTTGCTTCAGCCACCCAGGCCACGTGCTTTTCGTTATCGCCCACAAATGGGTCAGGGATGCGGCCTAAGGCCAGTAAATCGGTATGCACGCCGCCGGGGACGCTGGCGGGCAGCCATTCTTCCGTACCTGCCTGGCGAAATTCCCAGGCGCCTGTCAAAGATTGGATATTCATACTGTTTTTTCCTGAGAGATTTTCTTGGGTGCCATGGATAATCGAAATATTCCAAACAAGGTCAGGAACACCACTCCAAAACAGATCGGGATGACTTCCAGTGAAATCCGGTTCGCCAGCACGCCCAACAGACTGGGGATCACCGCAGTCCCAAGACCAGTTGCAGTCATTTGCAAGCCGATGGTATTGGCTGCATAATGGTCAGTCACCCGCTGGCTGGTGCCGGACATCAATGCCGGGAAGATCGGGGCTATCGCAAAGCCGATCAAGGCCACGGCCAGCAGGTTTGCCATAGCTGTTGGATTCCAGATCAGCAGGCACACACCTGACAGGGCGCCAATCAAGCCACCCGTCACCAGCATATTAACCCCGAGGCTTTTTGCAAATACGCCTGCCACCAACCGACCCACTGTAAACATCGCCCAATAACTGCCGGCAAAAAATCCCGCCACAGTCGGGTCGATGCCGCGAGATTCGGTCAGCAGACTGTAGGTCCAGATGCCGAGCGAACTTTCAGCGCCAACGTACAGGAAAAACAACAGGATGCTTAACCACACCTTCGGCTGGTGCAGCGTCGCTCCCATCGGTGTTTTGTAATCGGTCAAGCGTTTCGGCTTTTCGATCCCGGCAGATGTATCTTTTTGATTCCACATGGCCAGCGTGGCCACGAAACAGGCTGCCAGCACAAGTTGGAAACCGCCCACGACACGGTACCCGGCATGCCACGTGTTCACAGTGCTCAACCCAATGGTCATGATGATTGGGCCAAGTGTCACGCCAACGCCCCAGCTGGCATGCAGCCACTGCATCAACCCCTCGCCGAAATGCGAGGCGACATACGTATTAAGACCGGAATCGATTGCGCCCGCCCCCAACCCGGCGATCACGCCCAGGGAAACCACCATCCACCATTCGGGGACGAGGGTGTAGCCGATCAGGGCCACACCGGTCAATGCGCAGCTGGCCGCCAGCATGCGGCCAACGCCAATCCGTGAAACCAAGGGGCCGCTCAGGAAGCTGGATGTCATGTAGCCTGCCACGGCCGCGGCTAGAAATATGCCGATCGCATCCAAGGGAATGGAAAAACTCGCCCGAATCGAAGGCCATGCCACTCCCAGCAAGCCATCTGGCATTCCCAATGCGATGAAGGCAACGTAGGCCAGTATAACCAGGCCAATTTTTGGGAAATGCGCGACCTTATCCCGGATTTTCATAGGACATATCCCTTTAATGGTGGTCAAATGTGGTTTCTCTGTCCCTCAAATAAAGAGCTGGGCTTCCTTTTGGCCAAGTTCATTCATGGGCGCTAAGTTTGGGTATTACGTAATTTTGCTTGAATCCAAAACCAAGGAAAATCTATGACACAGTTGAGAGATCCCATTCTTCGTGGATCTTTGGGACATCATTGATCAGGCGCTTGGTATAGGCTTGCTTTGGATGCAGAATCACCTGATCCGCAGTTCCATTCTCGATTAATTTTCCCTTCTCCATGATATACACACTGTCGGAAATGTAATACGCCAGGCCAATATCATGCGTGATGAAAATAAGGGTCATCCCGGTTTCGTTACGCAGCTTCATCAGCATATCCAGGATGGTTGCGCGGGAACAGGCATCGATCATCGAGGTGGGTTCATCAGCCAAAAGGATCTTCGGCTCCAGCAGGAAGATCCGGGCGATCATTAAGCGCTGCATCTGTCCGCCGGAAAGCTCAAAAGGATACTTGTTGGTCAATTCTTCGAACTTAAGATTGACAAAGCTGCACGCCTCTACCATCAATTCTGTTTTTTTCGCGCCTGGAAGATTTCCACCGCCACGCATGCGAATGCAATCCAATAGCACGGAATCGATCTTGTTGAATATATTGTAGGATGAATAAGGATCTTGAAAGATCGCCTGAATGCTTTTCCAGTATTCCTTTTTCTTTTTTGCGGTACTAATATCGCGCTTTTTCCCCTGGAAGTAGACCTCACCCTCGGTAGGGTTGATCAATCCCAAGAGCATCTTCGTCAGAGTGGTCTTTCCGCTGCCCGATTCACCCACAATTGAAACGATTTCGCTCTTGCAAAAATCAAAATCCACATGATCAACAGCCACGGTTTTCTGACCGCCGAATCCGAATACCTTGGTGAGGCCGACTCCTCTCAGGCAGGATTGGTTTTCATTTGCCATTTTGATGTGCCTCCTGCGTATAGGCCTGCCTCAATTCTTCCTCTGAAAAGATACATCGGTATTGGCGACCACCACCCACCTCTCGAATCGGGACTGATATCGCCCTGCATTCCGGTTTAACGAATTTGCAGCGTTGGGCAAACCGGCAGCCCGGAGGCGGGTTTTTAAGATTTGGTGGTACCCCGGGAATGGCAGTCAACTTAACATCCCGTAAACCACTTTCAGGCACAATGATCGAGCCCATTAATCCCTTGGCATAGGGGTGGAGTGGATCGAACACCACTTCCTTAGCGGTTCCTTTTTCCACGATCTGTCCTGCATACATAACCATAATGTCGTCGGTGACATTGTAAAGCAGTGGAAGTTCATGTGTAATGAAGATCATTGATTTGATGAGTTTCTTTTCCATTAAATCACGCAGCATTTTAATGACCATCTTCTGTGAAGTGACATCAAGCGCAGAGGATGGTTCGTCAGCGATCAACACTTTTGGAAACAGAATCACCGAGATCGCGATTACTGTACGCTGTTTCATGCCACCTGAAAGTTCAACGGGGTACTTTTGCAAAACTTCTGCTGGAAGCCCCAAGAGCTCAAAGCATTCTTTGGCAAGATCATAAATCCCCCTCATGGGGGTGTACTCTTCATGCGCATGAATGACATCCTTTATAAAGTCGATGATTTTTTGGGTTGGGTTGAGCGCATTCATCGCGGATTGGGGGATGTAAGAAATCTCAGTACCCAAGATCGACTTGCGAATGTCATCAGGTTTCATTTTGGAAATATTACGACCATCGATGATGATCTCTCCACTCGTATAGTGCAGCGGAGCGAAGTAATACCCCATCAGGCTGAGCGCGAGAGTCGACTTACCGCAGCCCGATTCCCCCGCAATTCCAAGCGATTTTCCTTCTTCAACCTTCAGAGAAACATGATCAACCGCGTAAATATCTTCTTTAAAGCGTGTGACATATTTCGTTGTCAGTTCCCTGACCTCTAACATTACATTTGACATTTAAACCACCTAATCTCTCAATGCTGGATTGAATACCTGATCGAGTCCTGTATTCATCAAATTCATCGAGAATGTAATTAGAGCAATTGCTACGAGCACGGGGAAATACGCCCACCATTTTCCCAGGATATGAGCCTGGTAGATCATCGCCCAGTTCATCATCAATCCCAAGGTCGGCACTTCGGTGGTTCTGGGTCCTAACCCGAGGATTGACAGCCCCGCCTCCGCCAGGATACCTGATGAAATTTGCAAGATCAGCGCCATGACAACATAAGAAGCGATGTAAGGCAGAATATCTGCGACGATGATGTGAAGGACAGAGTGTCCGGATAGTTTTGATAAATTGACATGGTCACGATTGCGCAGTGAAATCACTTGCGACCGCACAGCCCTGGTAGTCCAAACCCAGGAGGTCAACCCAATCACAACTGCGATCGTAACAGCACCACGTTTATCCTGTCCGATGCTGAAGGAAATCAAGATCAACAAAACAAAGCCGGGGATGACGGTAAAGAGATTGGTGATGAACATAATGATGTCATCCACCAGGCCGCCAACATAACCCGACAGTAGTCCCAGGGTCAAACCAATCAAGGTCGCAACGATCCCGGCGACAAGACCGATCTGTAGGGATATGCTGGTGGCTTTAACCAGCTCCGTCAGCATATCCCTGCCAAAGTTATCGGTTCCAAGCGGTAAGACCCGTACATTCGCAACCTGGCCGATGTTCACGTAATCAGATTGCTTGACGAAACCTTTTTCATCCAGGGCACCCGTTTCCGGGTTTTTTACTGCAATGGTCGCCCCCTCGGTTGACAAAACTCCTTGGATCGAGTTATTGAGCCGAGCATAATAGTTTCGCTTGGCGTTCGTCAATCCAGGAATATTCTTCGTAGAATCATAGTTTTTCTCCCACTGATCCAGGAGTTTTTCGGTATCCGTGACGTCAATCTCGCTTTCAGGAATCCCGGCTGCCACCAGCCAGGCCCCCATGTCGAGGCGTTCCTGATTGTCCATCTTGCTGGCAATTCGTTTGGCTGCGGCGTCATCCAGATTAAGTATGTACGTATCCGATGAATTAATGCTATCAAAAGTATTCACATAAATCCCGGGTGGAAAGAAAGTACCCTGACCGATGATCGCTAAGGGAGAATCAGTGATGATTAGCGGATAAATAATTACAATCAGCAGTAATGCCATAAAGATAACAAAACCAATCACAAAATTAGGAGAGCGAAATACCTGCCGAAGGAAATGTTTCATAACCGCATTTCTCCTTAATCCGACTGTGCTGCTTTAATACGTGGGTCAATAAAGCCGTAAATAATTTCAATGAGAAACATCGCACCCAGCACCATCAAGGTGATGATCAACGTGGTGGCAGAGATCAGCGGATAGTCATGTCCCATGACACTGTTTAGGATCGTGTAACCAAGTCCCGGATAACTAAAAATAATCTCCGCTATCAGCGCACCGCTGACCATGGTACCGATCGATAATGCCAAACCAGTAACCTGTGGAAGCATTGCATTTCTGAATACATAGCCGACGATCTTGCGGTCTTTGATGCCCATGAACCGGCTGTATTTTACGTAGTCTGAATTCAGTTCATAGATAGCCATAGAACGCATGCCAATCGCCTGACCGCCGATGGCGATCAAGACGATCGACCAGAACGGCAGTTGGTAGTGGACGATCACGGACCACATAAAGGTCCAGGTAAAGCTGGGAATCAGATCAAACCCATACCCTCCCGAGGTTGGAAACCATTTTAAATTGACTCCAAAAATGACCAGCAAGATGATGGCCATACCAAATGCCGGTAAATTGCTGACAAAAATACTGACGGGCATAAGGACTCTATCAAAACCCCCCTTGAGATAAGCAGCCAACGCGCCAAGGGTATTCCCGATAAACCAGCCAACGATAATGGCTGGGAACTGTAGACACACGGTCCACAGAAGTGAAGATTTGAGAATGTCCGCCACCGATCTGGGATACTGGCTGAAGGAGGTACCGAAGTTGCCATGAATTACATTCCCCACATAGATGAAGAACTGCTCAAGCATGGGTTTATTGGTTCCGAATAATTCCGCGTATTGTTCATAGACCTGTTTCATGCCCGTAGAACTGGACATGCCCTGGGCAAGCCTTGAGACGATGGCAGCTACTGGATCTCCTGGCATCATGCGCGGGAGGATGAAATTCAGTATGAAGGCGAACACAAAGGTGACCAAGAACCAGGCCAACTTGTTTAGGAAATATTTTCGATATCCTTTCAACGCAATACCTCCTCAGAAAGTTGATCAACAGCCATGTTCCGGTGTTGGCGGAACATGGCTGTTTTAGATTCAGGTCAGGTTACGGGTTGACCAGCGTCAGGTTATAGAGACCTGCGATACTCCAACCGTCGGTCAAGTCGAGCGGTGGGACGGGCGGATTGGTACCATCATCCTGGTGAGGGAAGCCTGTCCAAACGCTCTCGTTTACCGCATGGAACGATTGGGGGCGGTACATAAGCGTGAAGGAGGGGATATCGGTCAGATAGATCTTGACCAACTCGGTGTAGTCCGCTTTCAGCGCTGCAGGATCGGTCAACGTGGGGATCTCATTGATCAGTTTGTCGGCGTCAGGGTTCTGGTAGCCACCCCAGTTGCCGTTCCAGTTATTCTGGGTCTGGGCGAATTCACCACTTATCAAGTGGCGGATACGTGACCAGGGCTGGGTCGGGCCAGCGCCGTCACTCCACATCATGAAGATGTCATAGCCCTCAGCGAGAGGCCAGTTGGTGACGACGGTCTGATAAACGTCCCATTCGGGGTAGTTGGTCGTGATGTCGATCCCGATCTTCTTCCCAGCGGCAGCAACCACCTCAATCGCAGCCTGCCAGTCGGACCAGCCATTGGGGCAGGTCGCGACGTAGTGAAGGTCCTGCCCGTTGTATTCGCGCCAACCATCGCCATTGGTATCGACGATGCCGGCATCATCGAGCAGTTTCTTGGCGCCTTCGATGTCATTTCCAGCCCACTGCAGGTCCGCGACAGCCGCGTGGTCATACAGGGCTTGCTCACCCGGGGTCGGGTTCATTAGCGAGCGCGGAACCTGATCGAAGGTAGCCGATTGGTCGGTCATCGCGTTGGCGATAATGGTGGGGTAGTCAACTGCAATGGCAATAGCCTTGCGGACCGCAATCTGGTCCAAACCATAGGAATCCTGGTTGTAGAAGGCAGTTGGGAGGCTGGCACCGATGCCATAAGGTGCATCGGGTAGGTAGGTGGAGACAGGCAACCCATAGTTGAGCCACAGGACCTGAATATTGGAATTGAACTGCTGGCTCACATCCACTTCACCCTGTGCCAAGGCGACAGAACCGGCCGCATTATCCTTGAAGATCGTATGCGCCAGATATTTCGGAACAGGCAGCTTGCCAAACATACTGGCATCCTGGCCCCAGTAATTGTCATCGCGAACCAGGACAACCTTCGAATCATCGGCGAAGAATTTGTGATAGGGACCGGAGTATACTGCGTCTTCCGCGGTATCAGCCATAAATGCTGTGGCGTCACCAGCGGTGCGAGCCTCCAAAGTCTGGGTCCATGCTTTCTGGATGACATAGTTGCTGCTCAGGTAGGCATTGACGATCAGAGGGTTAATGGCTTTCCCATCCTCGCCCAGTTTGGCCTTGACCACTACCGTCTGGGGATCAACTGCTTCAATGGTGTCGATGTAGTCTTTGTTGGCAGCGCCAAATTGGGTGTTGTACTTAACATGGGAAGCCCAGGTGTAGGCCACATCGTCCGCGGTCACCGGGGTACCATCGCTCCACTTGGCGGCGGAGTTGATCTTGAATGTGACCTGGGTCATGCCGTCATCCCAAGTGAACGGGCCGTCAGCCAGCAGAGGATACACCTGGCCGTCAAGCATGTTGTACAGGTATGGAGTTTCGAACATGGTGACGCGGGCGTTATCCTGTTGAGCCAGAGCCATCGCGTTGTTGCAGTTGGAAGAGTAAGGATTCCAACAAACAACAGCACCCCATTGTTGACCATTGAAGTACAGGGTTTCATTGCGGGGCAGAGCGTTCGCATCAGCCGGTGCTTCAGTCATAGCCGGTGCTTCAGTTGCAGCAGGTGCAGCCGGCGCAGCGGGCGCAGGAGCTTCAGTTGCAGCTGGGCCACAGGCTGTCAATGCCATGGTAACTACCATCAGCAGTGACAAAACATACCAAATTTTCTTCATGGTGAGCATTCTCCTCATACTATAATTTTATTTGAAATACGATAGGCAACATTGATTTGAATATGTTGAATATTTTTATCTAAAAAACACCTCCTTTTTATCAGTCATGGCATTTCCATGGGTAGTTGATTGGAAATCCTGTGGGGAAAACATAATGGGTGTGCGTGCTCATTTCTTTTGTTTTGTGCCGCACGAATCCCGAATGACCAATTCGGTTTCCAAAATGATATGGCGGGGTGGGGTAATACAATTCTCGATCAGGTCGATCAGAATATCTACAGCTCTGGCGCCGAATGAAACAACCGGCTGGCGGATGGTGGTCAACTGAATATCTGACAGGGTAGCAATAGGAAGATCATCAAAGCCGACAAAAGCGACGTCTTCAGGGATGTGTAATCCAGCATCTCGTGCTGCTCGCATCGCGCCAATCGCCATGATGTCAGATGCAGCAAAAACTGCGTCGGGTTTGGCGGGCAGCAATTGTTGCATCGCATAATATCCACCTGCCTCAGTGAAATCTCCTTCTCTGATAAGAGCCTCGTTTATCTCTCGACCTCTCTCAATAAGAGCTCTCCGATACCCTTCTTTTCGATCAATTCCCACTGTGCTGTTGACTGGACCAGTGATTGTTGCGATGCGCTGGCGTCCCGCACGGACAAGGTGGCTGACGGCGTTACGAGCAGCGTTAATGTTGTCGATGTCAATATAGCTGACATTGTCAGATCGAAATGGACGACCGACAACCACGAGAGGCATGTTGGCATCGATCATGCGACCGATGATTTCCTGGTCGCCTTGTTGACCGGACTGGACAATGACACCATCCAGCAAGCCCTTTCGCGAAACACGTGAAAAAATTTTTTCTTCATCATCCTTAGAGTTGACCAAAAAAAACGCCAGGGTGTAGTCATTTTGATTGCACGCCTGGGCGATTCCTTTTATCAGATGTGGGTAATAGGGGTCAGTAAAGAAGATGCTAATGCTAAGAGGCAGGATCAGGCCGATCGTCTGGGAACGCTGCGAAGCCAGAGCGCGGGCAGCCGCATTAGGACTGTATCCGGTACTTTCAATGACATTCAAGACACGCTTGCGGATGTTATTACGAACGCTTGGGTGCCCGTTCACAACACGAGAAACCGTGGAGCGAGATACGCCCGCTAGTTTTGCAATGTCTTCAAGCGTGAGGTTGGGCACTGAAGTCTCCTGAATTTGGTAGCGTTCTCAAAATCGTTCTTCCATATATGGGTATTTCTGGTAATAATTGTTTTTTATTGGCATATATTCCAATATTATGGGAGCGCTCCCAAATCTAATATTCATTATACTGAATTTTTTACGCGAGTCAACTACTTTGTGGAAATTGGTTCAATTAGGTGTCCGCTTAAGGGTCATTTCCCTTTTTAATACAAGGGACCTTTTTATGATTTCCCCCTTGTTAAATATCTCTTGGGAAGAATAGCCTATGAGTTGCTCCAACATGGCTTTTCCATGCGCTGCGCCGTATGACTCCCCTACCGGACGAATCGCAATTTATCACAGCGGGGCTGATACGGTGACAGCCCTGGGGCTTAGGTACTTTGACGCTGTTATGGATTTTCTAAAGGCGAACTCGGAATTATAGAACGGTGAGAAAACAAGTGCTTCTTGGAGAAAATCCTGAAGTTTTCGACCGGAAACTAATTGGCACATATTGCACAATTGATGCGATTGTGATCTTGATTTTAGGCCATCTTCGAATCTGGAGCCGATCAGATTCAATTTATCCGCTTTATAGTCTTGTAAGTAAAGCGGTTATTGTTATTAGAGACGCATTCCCCATCTCGCTACAATAACCATAGTGATCGTTCTCGTAGGATGTGTAATGTTAGCCGGAACCCTCTCCTGAAATGGAGGGCTCTTCGTTTTCCACGTCAATCGCTTCCAGGAAAAGTTCATCCCCGGCGGCGATTTTAGCCCCGATATTACCGCAAGAAGGGCAGGTCATGTCATCCCCATCTGGGCGGAATTTCGTGGCGCAGGTGATGCATTGCAACTCAGCCGGGATGCGCCGGAAATGCAACTTTGCTCCATCAGCAATCGTATCTTTGGCGATGATATCCCAATAGAACTGGATAGAATCATCTATCAAGCTGGATAGTTGCCCAATCACCAGATACAGGTCCGTAATACGAGTCGCATTGACTTCGTTGGCACGACGCAGTGATATTTCCAAGATGCTCTGTGTGACGGGAAGTTCATGCACGTAAGGTTTGTCCTGGCGACATTGCTCTAATCCGACTCGTCCTTGTCATCTTTGCCAGATAAGCCTTTTCGAAAGGCATGTACGCTACTTCCGAGTTCCCCCGAGAGCTTGCTGATACGGCCTACGCCGAATAGCAACACGATTATTAATAACAGGATCAGTAATTCTGGAAGGCCGAATCCAAACATTTCGTTCTCCTTGCGCCTCAACAAACCATTTAATATGTTGGTGCTAATACTTTTCCAAAGTCCTCTGGCTGAACGCCTGGGGATTCGATGGACCGGAGGGCGTAAAACTGGTTAACGGCTTTGGTGACGGCCGCCGATGAGGCCTCGACGCCGTCCAAAGTTCGTTCGAGTTCGGGCAGATCCTCAGCCGGGTAGAAAAAGAAATCACCGGAGATGTGGACCTCATGTAAAAACCCAGCCTCGCTGATGGCAGTCACCCGGATCAAGCCGCCCGGAGTCTTGAGCATGTTCTGAACCACGTAAACACCTTCGCGAATTTTGACTTGGCGCGTGTCTGCACGGCGACGATCGTTAGCAAAAAGCCACTCGTCATTATACATCTCAGCCATGCGGTGGTCAGCTTCGGCCAGCAATTCGGTGTCAACCTTGACCTGCATCGTCAGAGGTCCTAAAAGAGCTTCATAGCGTTTTGCCAGCGCGGAGGCCAGATTGGTTGTATCGGGGACTTGCCCGGTCTCTCGCAACATGGTACTCAAGTTTTCCTGCAAGGTCTTGAAAACCTTATCTCGGAACTTCTCGTCTGGCACGCGCAAAACCTTAGACATCATCTCGTAATTAAAGTCCATGATGAAATTCCCGACCAAGACCAGCATGCCCTCAATCTCAGCTGCCCCATTCCCAGAGATTTTGCGCCCATTGGCGAGGATGTCATTGACCGGTTTGTATTCGGCTGGGACGCCAAACTCACGATAGGTTTCAATCACCGGCTCAAGGAACTTGCGATAGAATGCACCTTTATTTTTAGGTACATCGGGGCGGTCAGCCCGTAGGATCAGTTGGTAGAATAACTGGCCGCTGTCTAGGTAAACTGCTCCACCGCCAACTTCACGCCGGATCATCGGGATGTCGTGGGCCTGGGCGAACGCGACATCGATCTCCTGTTCTGCATCTTGATGGAAGCCGAGGCAAACGTAAGGTGTTGCCGGGCGTAATATAAATAATGCCTCTCGACCCAGATGAGCAGCGGCGTGGTATAGTGATTGACTGTGAACCCAGGAAACCTTATCGAGAAAATAGTAATTCATCGATCATTCCTTTTATAAGTCGGATTGATTAGTCCCCATTCATGCAATATGGCTTCGGCTCGATCTAAGATCATCGGCAGGACAGCGTCAATCTGAGGGCTTAGATCCACACCAACTGATAGGTCCGCCGGCTGTGCGCCGATCATATGCAAATGAAGAGGTAATTGGTCACGAAAACTGGCCAGCCCTAATACTTCTTGGAAGGTAATCTGGTGGTCTGACATTTTAATGCCGGTATATAGTGGAATGTCGTCGCGTGCCAGCTCAATCAGTGTGCCTGGCTGCTTGCGTGCATTGATCGCATCGAGCACCAGTAAATGGCTGGATGCCTCCACCCAAGGTAAAAGGTTCAGTCCCAACACCCCTCCATCTACGAACTCAACCCCGGTTGCTTTTCCCAAACGAGCCTCCAAGGCTTTCAGGGCATGAACACCCAGACCCTCATCGCGATTAAGTGTGTTGCCCAAACCGAGTACAATCTTACGATCAGCACCGTTGCCATTCATTCCAGTCTCCAAACCTCATACTCTTGTCGTGACTGTACTGCAATAACCCTTTTCTTTGAACCAGACATTTGTTGGAAAAATCCTTCAAACAGGCCAACTACATAGAATCGCATGGACTGATTTCCGGCAAGCCCAAGATCCTGAATTAACTCTAACACCAGGTTGCCTGAAATTTTTAGATCACCAGTATCTGTTATTTCCAGCTTGCGCAGAAAGCCTAATTCGATCAGCAGCATCCCGCTTCGGTTTACTGCATCCTCTTCGGAAAGCTTGAGTGGAAGCATCTCTATTAGATTAGCAGATGCTTGTTGCCCGGCCGAGCGCAATACTGCTTGGGCGCCATGTTGGCCAATTAGTTGCTCCAGGCTTTCTGCAACGATTAAAAGTGATTTCAGGCTGACTTCGCTATCCATGATCATAAAATGTGTTATGCAGCCAATTGGAGAAGTTGCAATTAATTCAAGAAGAGAAGTGACCTCTGGGAGTTGGAACTACGCAGAGGTCACTTCTCGTTCCATTGTTACTAGCTTATGCAAACATTCAAGCCGGTGGCGGTTTCACCCAGGTCGTTTCCGTCAGCGTCAATCATATGGATGGCGCATGCCATGCATGGATCGAAGGAGTGAATTGTACGCAGGATTTCCAACGGCTGATCAGGGACAGCCAGCGGTGTGTCGACCAGTGACATCTCATAAGCGCCGGCTTGATCTTTTTGGTCTCGCGGCGAGGCGTTCCAAGTAGTAGGGACAACCATCTGGTAATTTTCGATCTTGCCACCATCGATCACAACCCAGTGACCTAGGGCTCCACGCGGAGCCTCCATATACCCAAAGCCCTCGGCGTGGTTGGGCCAGGAGGTTGGCTCCCACCGGTCACCGTTAAAGGTCTTGGTGTTGCCGGCTTTTATCTCAGTCACTAGATCGTTGAAAATCGTGCGCAGGTGGTCTGAGAAGACTTTGGTCTCGATGGCACGTGCTGCTGTACGACCCAGCGTTGAGAAGACGGCTTCGATTGGCGCATTCAGTGTCTTGAGTACAGAGTTGGTCAAATCCTGGACTTGCTCATTACCGGTGGCATACATGGCCAATACGCGCGCTAATGGGCCGACCTCCATCGGCGAGTCCGACCAACGCGGCGATTTGAGCCAGGAGTATTTTTGGTCGACATTAAGCAAATCATACGGCGGTTTGGGGCCAGTGTAATCGAATTTGGTCTCGCCTTTCCACGGGTGCAAACCGACCTGATCACCCTCAGCATAGTCGTACCAAGAATGGGTCACATACTCCTTCATTTTTTGGAAATCACGCGGATCGGGTTCGGCGATGTTACTCAGGTCGCGGTTCATGATTACGGCACGCGGAACCAAAAACTTAGACGTGTCGCTGTTGTCGGTGTCTGGGAATTCTCCCCAAGTCAGGAAGTTCCCCAATCCTTCGCCTATGCTGGCGTAATCAAGGTAATAGGGCGCGATAGCCAGCAGGTCCGGCAAATAGACCTGGTCAACGAAATCATTGATGCGTTGGATGCTGTCACTAATAATTGACAGCTTTTCAGCATTGAGGGCTGTATCGCTGTTCAAGTCGATCGGCATCGGTACGCCACCAACCACAAAGTTTGGATGAGGGTTTTTGCCACCAAAAATGGTATGAATCTGAACGACATCCTTTTGCCAGTCCAGTGCTTCTAAATAGTGGGCCACTGCCAGAAGGTTGACCTCTGGCGGAAGCTTATAAGCTGGGTGACCCCAATAAGCGTTGGCAAAGATCGAGAGCTGCCCGCTATCAACCAGAGCCTGGACTTTCTTTTGCACGTCGCTGAAGTACCCTTCGGATGAGTTGTGCCAAGGTGAAATCTTCTGTTGGATTGCAGATGTTTGGGTTGGGTCGGCTTTTAGCGCTGCTACTACATCCACCCAATCCAATGCATGCAGGTGATAGAAATGCATTACGTGATCGTGGGCGTATTGTTGAGCGATCATCAGGTTGCGAATAAGGTTGGCTGCTTTTGGGATCTGGATCTTCAGGGCATCTTCCACCGAGCGGATTGAGGCAAATGAATGCACTGTAGTGCACACGCCACAAGCGCGCTGGGTAAAGGCCCACGCGTCACGTGGATCTCGCCCTTTCAAGATGATTTCGATGCCGCGCACCATCGTACCAGACGAGTAAGCCTTGGTAATCTTATTGTCTGAACCGAGTTCAGCTTCGATGCGCAGATGACCTTCGATCCGTGTGATTGGGTCTACAACTAATCTTTGTGCCATGATTTAGCTCCTCTAATCTTCCATCGCATCGGCGACCATTTGGGCTAGACCGGTTATTTTCCAATCTAGGTTGAAATGTTCTACACCGTCGGTGAATTGCAAGCGGCAATTGGAGCAGGACATGGTCACAGTTGTAGCGCCAACTTTATTGACCTGCTCGATCTTCAACTCGAAGGCTGCGTAGCGCATTGGATCGGCGGCCTTGATGGCAATCACGCCACCACCACCACCGCAACAAATCGCCTCCTCGCGATTGGGCGTCATTTCCTTGAAAGATTTTGGAGCCAAAATATTGAGGACCTCACGCGGCTCCTTAATATAACCCCCGCGGCGCTGGATTTTACAGGCATCGTGGAAAGTGATTGTACCGCTGTCGTTTTCATCGAAGAAGCCTGGTTTTACTTTGATGCGGCCAGAACCTACAAGTTCGCCAAGCACACCGGTGATATGCGTAATTTCGAAGTCATTGGCTTCGGGTATTAAATTGCCTGCCAGCCAACGCAAGGCGTCATAGGCATGACCACACTCGGTTACAACGATGCGCTTGACGCCCAATTCTTTGGCGCCATCCAGAACGCGCTGCAAGAAAAGCTTGGTATGCTCTTCACTGCCCTCGTAAAAACCGAAGTTAACCACCTCGCGCGCCTTCGAAGAGACCGTCCAATTTTCGCCAGCCTTATTGAGTATTTTGGCAATGGCGGCGATATTGCTGGGAAATTTCATCACCTCGATGGATGAGAACACAACGAGAGTGTCTGCGCCTTTGACGTCGCGCGGAATTACTACATCCCAATCATCAGCAACCCACTCGAGGCGCGAATCCCAGACCTCGCTGGTCATACCCAGCGGGCTTCCTTCTTCGATCTGCTTGTTGACCGCGACCATCAGGTCATCCGGGACTTTCCCGGCCGCAGCCAGACCAGCCCGTACTTCGTGCAAGAGCGGCCCCAGGTCGATACCCATCGGACAGACCATCGAGCATTTATTGCAGACCGTGCAGGCGTAGTAATTGATTTCGCTCCAATGATCTAAGTCTTCATCTGATATACGTTTGTCGATGCCGAGTAACAACTTGAATTTGCCAGTCAGGGTGAAACGTTGCTCGTAAGCCCGGCGTAACAATTCTAATTTCCAGACCGGGGCGTATTCGGGATTGCCGGTGCCTTGGTAAAAGTGGCAGGCCTCGGCGCACATCCCGCAGCGGGTGCAGGCTTCCAGTTGGGAGGCTACCCAGCCGCCGGTTTCTTCCACAAAAACATTCATGGCTTCTAGGGTTTGCATCGTTTTCCTCCTACGGGTTGACCGCTCGCTTGCCGAACTCCACTCCATGGATCGTTCGGGCGAAGAAGTAGAAAATAAAGTGAGAGATTCTGCTGAGTGGAATCCAAATCAACAAGATATCCACAACCAGCATGTGGATGCTGAACAGCACTTCATAACGGAAAAACATGTGGTGGGTCAGCATGTAGCCACTTACCATTGGAAGAAAGACCAGCGTCCAGTTGGCCCATTCGGAAGGACCGCTGATCAGTCGCATGACAGGGTTAACCAGGCGGTGGATTAGCAATGCGACCATCGCTGCAATGCCAACGGCTGCCATCCAGTCAACCATTGGTAGCGGCAGCGTCGCCCAACCAAATCCAAGCAGGCTCTTCCAAACCAGCATATGCGCGGTTCCCAAAATTAGGACGACGAGCAATGCCAGATGGAACAAACCACCCGCCAGGTAGATGACCGGGTTCTTGCTAAAGGTGCGTTTTACCCAAGGGATGAATGGCCAGATCAGGATGCTCTTCAAAAAGCTCTTGACCACACCACCCCCTTTGCTACCTTTTGAAGGCACATTGTCTCGCGACCAGCCCAACATCAGGACGCGTACCAACCGGTACAGCATTCCAGCTACGAAAACCAGTAGAGAAACCTGAAACAGCGGGCCACGCACAAATTCAAGGAAAGCGTTCCAATTCATGGTTTCCTCCTACGCGTCTTTCTGTTTTTTTGACTTGCGGGCGGCACTTTTCTTTTGTGACTGGTTGGCTGCCCCCATGGCTGCGCCTGCGACTATTCCAGCGGCAGCCGCTGCACCGACCACCGTCACGGCCGGGCGGTTCAATGGAGCCGATTGGCCCTGGTAGAAACCACCACCATCCCAGAAGTTCGGCTCAGAGCATCCCAGGCAGGGATGCCCGGATTGGACGGGGAAGGATAAGCCGGCGTCCCATTTGATCGTAGCGCAAGCATTGTATGTCGTTGGGCCTTTACAACCCAACTTGTACAGGCACCATCCCTGGCGCGCTCCTTCGTCGTCGAACGACTCGGCGAATTTTCCTGCCTCGTAGAAGGGGCGACGCAAGCAGCGGTCGTGAATGGTATTGCCATAAAAGGTCTTCGGGCGGCGCAGCCCGTCCAACTCAGGCAGACTGCCAAAGATCAAAAAGTTGGCTAAGGTGCCGGTGAATGCTTCGGGAATAGCTGGGCAACCAGGAATATTTACAATTGGCTTGTCGGTGATAATTTCCCAGACACCTTTGGCGTTGGTAGGATTCGGTCTTGCTTTAGGAATACCGCCAAACGAGGCACAATTGCCGGTTGCGATGATGGCGGCTGCTCCGGCAGCGGCTTCTTTCAGTAAATCCAACGCGGACTTGCCGCCAATAGTGCAATAACCATCCCCTTCTGGGATGCTACCTTCCACAACCAAGATGTACTGACCAGCATACTTTTTCATGGCAGCTTGCTTGGCTTCTTCGACTTGGAAGCCGGCTGCAGCTGAGAGTGTTTCGTGATATTCGACCGTGATCGAGTTGAGTACCAAATTAACCAGTGTCGGCGAGTGGGAGCGCGTCAGCGCCTCGCTACATCCGGCACAATCCTGAAACTCCAACCAAATCACCGGTAGACGGGGTTTCGTCTCCAGCGCATGCCTAACCATGTCAATCGGTTTGACGGAGGTATGCTTCAAGTTGCCAGGCAGGCCACTTTCATCAAATGGAGGCATCCTGGTCAGGCCTAATGCGCCTACCAATGCGCCGCATATCTTGAGAAAGTCGCGTCTGGAAACGCCCTGCTTTTGCAAATATTGATGGACGGTCTCCTCGGGCATTTAATTTCTCCTCTTTGTTGGTTGAACAAGCTTTAGCAGGAAATATCTTCTGCTTCGAGTTTCTTCTGGTAAGTTGCCAAACCCTCAGCCCCGGTAGCCAGGTTGCTTTTTTCACCATCCCAATCGGTCGGCTTCATTTCTGCAATCCAGCCTTCACCATAAGGTTCACGTGTCACCAGGTTGGGATCAGAAGCCAATTTGTCGTTACCACGCACCAGCACACCAGTCACGGGAGCTGGTACCGGACCGACGAACTTGCTGCTTTCAACTGTAGCAACACTCTTCCCCTGGGCTACTTCCTGGCCGATGGCACGGGTTTTGATTGTCACCGCAGCTAACTTCTCACCAGAGAGTTTTGCTGCAACGGCGGTCATGCCCACGCGGATAATGCCATCTTTCATTGGTTTAGCCCACACATGCTTGTCGATCAGGTAATACAGGTCTTCGGGTAGGTTGCACCCACGAACATCAGCCATGGTCGACCACTCCTTTCATAATTAGAACGTAAGGGTTTTGGCGTCTTCTGACATTTGCCACATTGCTGCACCGCCGACCATTTTGACATCATCGATCAGGTCTTCGGCAGTCAGATCATGCAACTCCATAGAAGCTGTACAGGCAGTAAATTCAACTCCCGCCTCCATGGCATCTTTCAAAAAATCACCGACAGGTTTGCCACCTGCTTTGGGGTAAATTGTCTCCGCTATCCCCTTTTTTAACAGCAGAGTACCGTCAATGGTGAAAAACATAGTGACCTCGTAATCCATCGCGGCTGCCAAGGTGGCAAAAAAGAAGGGCGTCGCACAGCGACGCGGAGTATCAGGACCGCTGGTCATTATGATCAAAACCTTATCTTCCATGGAATTAGTCCTTTCAAGTTGGAAGCTAAAAGAATCGACTTCAGTAATTTTTCTCTGAGGTCGATTCTTAGAAAGTGAGAGCGATGGCGTCTTCGCTTGCAAACTCGAGAAAAGTAGCGGCTCCGCCTATTTCTATGCCGTCAATCAAATCCTCTTTCTTGATTCCCATGACATCCATGGTCATCTGACAGGCAATCAATCTAACGCCCATCTCCTGTGCCATCTCCAATAACTCGCTTAGTTTGGCAACATTGGCTTTTTTCATCCAGTTATTCATCATCGAGGTGGCCATGGCAGTCATGCCGGGCAACATTCCGATAATGTTCGGTACCGGCATGGGCATGGCCGGATTGGCAATCGGTGCAACTTGCAATTTATCTGCGTTGCCCTTCTTGAGGATTTCCAGGCCATAGAAGGTGAAGAAAATGGCTGCCTCCAAGTCCATAGCAAGTCCGGCAGTTGATAAAATGAGAGGTGGATATGCAGCATCCAAAGTTCCATGTGTTGCGATAATCGCCAATCTTTTACTCATTTTGTGCCTCCTGTTAAAGAGCTAATAAACCATCACATTAGTGGCTTCAGAGCACTCTTTGACGAACGTGGCCGCATTGACTACTATGGCCCCTTGAATGAATTCCTTCTCGGGTTCGATCTGACGAGACTTTACGCAAGGTCCGCAGACGAGTAGTTTGCCGCCATTTTCAAGATAAATATCCAGAAGTTCCTTGAGAGGGGGAAAACCTGCTGCAGCAACGTGCTCGGCAATTCCCTTCATGATCAGCATGACACCGTTTACTTGAAAGCCAAGCACAACATCTACGTCCGAAGCTTGCGCTGTAGTTGCCATGACGAAGGGGATGGTCGCTCGTTCCGGATCTTCTGGTCCGTGTGTGCACATTAATATTAGTTTTTCTTTCTTCTCGCTCATCCTTTGGGATCCTCTCTTGATTATTTCGTACGCTTAATATAGAAAATGAACTTATCCCCTTCTTGTTCATGTTCAAGCAATTCATGCCCGGTTTTTGAGGTCCAGGCCTGGATGTCGGGCAACGAACCTGGGTCGGTAGCGATCATCTTGAGCACCTGGCCCATCTGCAGTGCGTCGACAGCCTTCTTGGTTTTCAAGATTGGCATCGGGCAGGCCAAACCACTGCAATCTAACTCCTGATCAAATTCGAATGCCATTTTAGAACCTCCTAGGAAAGATATTGAGAATATTTTCACAATCTAACTATATTCTTATTATATGTACTTTGTCCTTATCAAAAGTTGTGAATTACCTTAACGGGTGCTTAAGGCATGATATCGCTCATGACAGAGATCTGCTTGAGACGATTCATCAAATCGGACCGCTCTGAGCCAATCTGCTCAAATGTCCGGGCAACGCGCTGCAACCATTGAGACAACTGAGACTTCTTGCGTTTATCCAGGACAGAGGTGCTGTCGGCTGCTTGCGTTAAAAGATTGAAATTGATCTGATATCTCTCAGCCAATTTCCGAATTCTGGCTACCTCATCTTTTGGGTCTGGTGCGTGTGTATGGAATTGCCCCGCTATCAGGGTTGCGATCAATTCTCCCTGAACATGGATTGGAGCGCGGGTGTACATCAAACCCGCATGACAGGGAATGAATTCAGGGGATAAGCCTTCCAGTTGGACAAGCTTCTGCCAAGATTCAATGCAACCCCGCCGCCCTTCCTCGCTGCCCAAGATCAATTTGCAGAAATCGCAGGAATTGCTTGCTTTTGTCAGTGGCTGACCGTTGTTGTCTGTCAACACCGATCCAACCTCAGCTATTTCAGCGAATACATCCTGGATTGGTTGGACACAATGCAATGGCAATACATTTACCGAAACAGGTGTTCCTTTTTCAACAGGACCCAGTTGACCATCTAGTAAATTTTCAATTGATTGTCCTGAAAATCGCCACTGTTGTCCGACCTTGACCCCCGTCAAGCGACCATCCCTAAGCATACGATAAACGGTTGTGCGATCTACCTTGAGCAAATCCTGGACCTGTTTGGCGGTTAGTAGATTATCCATAATCAGTTTGTAGGCAAGTTTGTTGCGGTCTGCAATGGGTTGCAATAGGTTGCAATAAGTTACAATAGTATTCTGCATCAACCAAGGGCGATGTAATAGTGGCTTTTGTCAAGAATAATCGCGATATGTGTCACATATACAATTTCAGGTGTCAGGAATATGGGTTTTTGATGGGAATTAGGATTGGGACACGAAATTAAAGCTCATTTAAACGCAAACTTACCCCTCCACTTTTGACTTTTATTTCAGTATTATGCTAGTCCGTAGCGTTTGGCAGAGGGTAAATATTCTGTCGGTTATGGTTGCCAGCGTTTTTAATATCGTTAGCTCAAAGCCTCTTGGGAATCACTGATCGCGCAACCAGGCCAAGGCATTTGCTTCAGTCTTGAAGTACCGAACCTCATGGGTATAGTAGCTTTCGGGAATCTCCAGGATTGTTGGGTCAATGTCAGCCCCAAAGATCGCTGTGGTAGGCATCATGGGGCGGAATTGTTGAATATGCTGGGAGCACTCTTCGCCGGTTGTGCCAGTTAGATCGATCAATAACTTGCCCCGGTAGTCATGTAAGAAATTGGCCAGGGATTGCACGTCTTTTGGGGAAAGGAGCCCTGTATGCTTGCATCGAACGATATTCTTTTCCACCGGAGTAATCGTAAATGCCGAATCCATTCCAACCTCCTTTTTCTGGGGTGAAGTAATGAATAAATCTCCTTAGCTCCTGGCCCTGTTTAGAGATTGTCAGATTGACAGCCAGCCATTAATCAATCTGGCATCCAGTTATGGAGAAAGGGTTGTGTCGCCTCCGATCACGCAATTTCCCATCGCCGGCACTTATTCGGATTTTTATCAAACGCAATTCCGATTGACAAAAACAACCTGTTACCATACACCAGCAGGAAATTGCATTGAGGTCGGAAGCGAGTCCAGTTGATATACTAATATTATAGTTGTTTTGTTGCTATTATCAATATGTATACCTAAAATAATGTTAAATCACCACAATGCCGATGTCGACTAATAATGGTGCCTGTGGTTTAGTTCCTGAAATCGGTGTCGAGTGGATCTGTAGTTATTTTATAGTGGAGGCGCCTGAATTTGAACTGTCCACTTGACCAGGCAGGGCATGATCATTGGGCGGGGGGCAAACGGACGATGAAAACCTATACTTATAACAGGCGTTCTCGATTGGCAAATTATTAATCAATGGTAAACAGATGCAACGAAACAACCTCTAACAACGTAAATTAATCAGATACGGCGCTTCTATTAAGTGTCGTTCTAATCAATCGCATACATAAAGGAGAATGAAAATGTCAACTCAACGTAATTCGGGTGCACTGGTTGGCGGTTCGTTGCTGATCGCCTTTGGCATCCTGGCCTTACTAAGTCAATTGTTCCGCGGCTTTGACTTCTGGTCGAATTTTTGGCCCTTCATCGTCATCGGCTTCGGCGCCATGTTTTTCGTCGGCATGGTAGCCGGAGGAAAATCGGCTGGCTCGTTGGCTATTCCCGGAAGCATCATTACGGTCATCGGTTTGATGCTTCTTCTTCAAAATCTGACCGATCATTGGGAAAGCTGGTCCTATGGCTGGACGGTTATCCTCATGTCTGTCGGCTTAGGAATTTTTATCATGGGTGTCTGGCAGGGCGATGAGCATCGTCGTCGGGCAGGCTTGCGCGTGTTGGAGATCGGTACGATCCTGTTCGTGATCTTTGGATCATTTTTTGAGATGCTATTTACAACTTCTGGATTGAGCCAGTTTGTCTTTCCTACCGCACTGATATTGCTGGGTATCTACCTGATCGTAAAACGGTCGGGCTTGCTGCCCCTTCGTCGCGACGAATCTTTCAATCAAGATGATAATCCCTCACAGGAAAAATAGATTAGGAGAAAACATGAAAAATCGATCAATTTTTTGGCCGTTGGCCATGATTGCGGCTGGTGTAATATGGATCTTGGTCAGCATGGGAAATCTTCCAAAGTCAAATTTATGGGCGCTGGCACAAATCTGGCCATTCGTATTAATCGCTTTGGGCCTGGGTTTAATTGTGCGAGCATATTGGAATGCAGGCGGGATGTTGATATCGGCATTGATCGTTGTCTTTGCAGTGCTGGCTGTCTTGTTTGCTCCACAACTTGGCTGGGACCACGTTCCGTCCTGGGGTTGGCAATTTGATACCGGTGCCAGGATTGGTGGTGGCGTAGCAGGCTCTGGGAAAATTATAAGCCAAACGCGAAACGTGGATGGTTTTTCTGCAATATCGATCGATTATCCGGCTGAAGTGATTATCCAGCAAAGTGACACAGAATCTATTACACTGAAAACCGATGACAATTTATTGCCGCAAATCAGCACCCAGATTCAAAACGGTGTCTTGTACATCAATAATTCCGAGGCTGACTGGGGTAAGCGCGTCAATCCGACAAAGAACGTGCTAATTACCATTAAGGTGAAAGAGTTGCAGGTGGTGGATTTTTCTACGGCAGGAAATCTGCGTATCGAAAACCTTCATACCGACGATCTGCAGCTTTCCATCAGCGGTGCTGGCGATGTGACCGTGATTAAGATCAATACTCGCAACCTTGACATTCGCTTGAGTGGAACCGGCAGTATCAAAATCGACGGCATTGCTGATGAGATCGATTTACGCATCAGTGGTTTAGGCAGTTTCGATGGCGCAGAATTGGCCGGACAAAATGCTAACGTGCGCATAAGTGGTGCAGGTGATGCAACACTTTGGGTGGACCACGAACTGACAGCTGAGATCAGTGGTGCTGGGACGGTCAACTATTACGGTACTCCAAATGTTCATCAGCAAATTAGTGGTGTTGGAACCGTAAAATCCCTCGGCAGCAAGTAGTTTTTAGCATAACAAAAGGTGCAGGCAGCTCATTTTATAATCTGCTTGCACCTTTTATTGATTGGTCAGTGTCTATGTCTGAAAATGTGTGAAAGATAGTTTTTGGAAGATTTATAAAATCTCAGACGCCAGTTCCAGAAAATAGCGCACGATTCGCGGGTCGAAATGACGACCAGCTTGTAAGCGAATATGTTCAAGGGCTTGCTCTTTGGTCCACGCCATACGATAAGGGCGGTCAGATGTCAAGGCATCATATACATCAATAACCGTAAATATGCGCGCGGAGAGGGGGATTTGGTCTTCCTTCAAGCCATAAGGATAACCGGAGCCGTCCCAGTGTTCGTGATGATAAAGGGGTATATCGAGTGCTGGTTTAAGATATTCAATTTGTGAAAGAATGTTAAAGGCATAGATTGGGTGGTGCTTCATGATTTCCCATTCCCGGGTGTTTAAACTACCGGGTTTCAGCAAGATTGCATCTGGGATCCCCATCTTGCCAATATCGTGCAATAAGGAACCATGTCGGATCGGTTCTCTCAATTCAGCTGGGATTCCCATTTTTTCTGCCAGGCGCATGGTCATTTCTGCAACCCGCCTCGTATGTCCTTCGGTCTCACGGTCTCTCAACTCTAAGGCACGCGATAGGCCTTCAATCGTGGAGTTGTAGGCCGAAGTAATTTCAATATGACCTTGGTCCCAGGCTTGAAGCAATTGTAGATGATCAATTGCCATGGCGATTTGGTCAGTGACCTTCTCGAGCAAACCAAACCATTCCACACTCTGATTGAGTGGGGTTCGATTAAACACCTCCAAGACACCTTTAACCTCGTTTCGAGCGATTAACGGAACTGACAGATAAACCTGGAAACTATCTTCGTCATAATTTCGAGAACGTAGGAAGGGATTTAAATCCTGGTTAGTATTTTCGATGTATAAGAGTCTTTTTTCCGATATGGTCAGGTCGATATAATTATCTATCTCCTTCAATTTTAGTTGTTCTGGAGGGAGGGGCTGTAACCCATAACTCACGAGCAAATTAAGTGATTGTTGGGATGTATCGAGTAAATATATGTCTGTTGCGTCCACGTTTAGATGCTGCGTAATTTTCTTGAGGATGGTCTCTGTTTTATCGTGAATGTCAAAGGATGAGAGAATGGTTTGGTCGATGTCCTGTAGAATTTCGATTTGATCCAAGTGGCTTTGAATTTGGATCGTAGATTGAATTTGTTGAATATGAGAAGCAACCAACTGGCAATACATGAATAAAAAATTATTGCGTTCGTTAGTAAAAAAGTCAGACTGGTCGCTGATTAATCCCAATAATCCAATAATTTGATCTTGTACGATTAATGGAAAGATCACACCTTTGGATTCGGCATGCGTAATAAAAATTTCACTTTTGTTGTACAGGGCATTGGAAATATGTTCCGGTTTAAATGGGAGATTGGCAAGCTGAGGCCAGGAACTAAGCCAATCAACCTTTTCGTTTGTATCTATTAACCCCAACCAAGCCTCTTTGACAGAGAGTTTATCGACACAACTGCGCGTAATCCGTTCTGCTAAGGTTGGTAGATCACTCGTAACAAAGAGGTCAGGTATAGTGTTAAAGAGAGCGGTCCCGGACGCGGACTGCTTTATTTCGCTCACCATTATCGAATCCCGTTCGGAAGTATCCTGTAATCAGGGTATGTAAGTTGTGAACACACCATGAGAAAATAAGAGTTCCTCCTTATTGTGTCACGGACGAAGTTGCATATAACTTGGCTGAGAGTTCCTGGGCAAATTCCGGTAAATTATCAGCTTGAATTGATAAAAGCAAAGATTGTGCCCATTGAGAAAGTGGGAATGATTCTCCAGCAAACCCTTTCCGAACTGCATCAAGAGGATTTTGTAATAACAGACTGCAAAATCCTTTGTTGATCATGGCTGCTGCCATTAAACGATTGATGTTGCTATGGTCGGAGGCTGGATCCAAAACGGTATAACGCTGGCTGACAACTGAATTGGTAAGCATAGGTGACTCCTAAATAGTGGGCTTGGGTTTATGCAAAGGTTTTGCGAGCAGCCAAAAAGCCCCTGCTGCGATAAGCACATCCCCAAGACTAAAAACGAATAAATATGGGAACCCCGGCGGCGAGGTAAATCGATCTGCCAGCCAGGGGAGGACGATCTGTTTTGCCGGAAGCAGAATATCTTTGCTTTGAGTGCTAAGTCGTTGGCCGATTTTTAATGTATCCATAACGGACTGTGGTAACAGTTTGTTCGCTGTTTCGATGGGTAGCGGCATCAAGCCACCATTGGCCAGTATAACGAGTAAATTTAGGGTTAATCCTCCTGCAAGGATGGCAATTCCTGATGACTTCAGGTTGCCTAAACAAAAGCCCAGCAACAAAAGCTGTGATAACACCAGACACACCGCGGCCTGAGATTTATTTAACAGGTTTCGCGTAGCAGGAAGATAAAAGGCTAATAACTGAGGTAGAAATCCTACGATTGCGAGCCAGGTATGACGTAAGATCGGAAGTTGCCAGGATACCCCGGCATGCCAAGCGCCTAACACCCCAACCAGGATGCCGGCCACAATGGCGGTCAGCAAAATCACTACCTACCGACTCCACCAAAATCAGCGACGGCACCAGCACCCAGAACAAGCATGGCTAAAACGACGACCATCAGTAGCATTTGAATGTGGGTTTTGTTGATTTTGGAGATGGAAAGGGATAAACGAGCAAATGTTGTTTTCATGAGTCACCTTTTCTATGTAGGAATTGTTTCTATGTCTAATCCTACCAGTAGCCAGGCTACAAAGGTGGCCTCAAATTTTAATCAATTAGATTTTGAAATAGCTGCTCTGTTTCGTTCGATGGTTGAATTCCCAATTCCTGCTCGAGGACTTCACGACAAAGTTGATACTGCTTTGCGATCGAAACCCGGTCTTTGAGCATTGAAAATGCGCGCATGCGTAGACGATAGGTTTGCTCCAAAAGAGGGTTGACTTTTAGTATGCGTTCACTAATTTCAAGGCTTTTTAGAGCTTGATTGGTAGAAAGATAGTCATTCGCCAGTTCTGAAAGTGCATTTAAGTAAAATTCTTCCAGGCGAGCGCGTTCCAAAGCTGCCCAATCAGTATCGATATCGGCCAGGTACGGGCCAGCTACCAGGTCTACTGCTTTCTGCAAGCGAGGTATTCGCTCTTTAACCTGTTTGATCAGACTGGCCTCTGTTAATAGCCCTTCGAAAGATTCGCGGTCACAGACATAGTCGATATTTTTATTGAACCGGTAATTATCGCCTTGAAAAATAATTACATCTTGACCCACAGCTCGACGCAATCGATACATATTGGTCTTAAAACGCATTTTTAGGCGCGCTGGAGAAATATCTGGCCAAAAAATTGCTGCTACTTGTTCCTTGGTAACCGGCGGAGAATCTAAAAAGTAAAAGAATAAATCGCGAGTCTCCCGCGTCTGCCAATCAGACAAATTGAGCGGATGCTCGTTGCGGAGGACTTGTGCTGGCCCAAATGTGTGGATATCCAGATGTGGGGAGGAAATCGATACGCGTTGAGAAGTTTGTCTCAGCCGTCGCCGCAATGATGGTAAATTTTGAGAGAATTGTTCTGCCTTATCGAAAAATATTTTTAGATGGGAACTGATCTCTTTTGACTGCAATGTTTCTTTGAGCCAATTGATTGCCTGACTCGCGTTGATGAGGAGAGTACTCGACAGGTCTAGGTCGCAGTTCGCCTGGTCCATGGCTGCAAGCTCGGTCAGGCACTTTTGGCGATCAAATTGTGAGAGGGCGGTCCCGTACCATAATCGGGCAATGCATTCCTCAACAGCATGATTGCCCTGGATGAATAAGTTCAATGCGTTTGAAAAATAACTGGCTGCTTGTTCCGCGCGATTGGTCTCCAACATACAACAACCGATTTCCAAGTCCAGCAAGGCTTTTTGGAATGGTGGAACATTATCAATTTTATTTAATAGTGGCTGCAATAAACTTTCAGCAAGGGTGGGTTGACCTGCCAGGCGAGTTAGTCGCGCTTTTGAGAGGGTTCCAAAAAAGACAAGATAAGTGTAACCAATCTGTGTCGCGATATCGGTCGCCTGTTCGTGATACATACGAGCTTGTTCGAAATCTCGCAAATCGATAAGCAGATCTCCCAAACTGTTAAGAGTTAAGGCTTGGGTGGGTAAATTGCCCGATCGTTCGGCCGCATGCAAAGCATTTTCCAGGGTTTGCAGGGCTTGCTCAAAATTCCCACTCGTATGGTGCAGGACTCCTAAATTGTTGAGTAGCACCGCTTTCCAGTCCAGATTGCCGGTTTCCTCCCAGGCTTTTAAAGCAAGATCAAAATAACGGAGAGCGGCTTGACTATCTCCGCGTGCCAGGTAAACCACGCCGATCTCCATTTCCAGGATGGGAATACTATTAGTTTCCCCAAGAGATTCATTTAGATGGATGGCGCGCTCTAGGCAGGCAAGAGCCTTATCCGTCTTTCCGAGACGAAATAAAGCCTGTCCTTTAACACGGTGTGCTTCTGCAAAGGCATACTGTGCATTATTTTCAGGGTTTCCCGTTGTGAGAAAAATTGCCTCTTCGGCGTCGGATAGGGCTTGTTCAAATCGACCCTGTTGGCGGTATGCGACCGCTCGACGCACCAAGGCAATCGCCAGCTGGTCGGTTAACCCAGAAGCACGGAATTTGGATTCGGCTTGGCTGAGCAGGGAAATTGCCAATGGGGCATCACCCTTGGAAGCATAGACAGCTCCCTGTAAGGAGATAAGTTCTGGGTGTGACTCAATCGTTGAAGCCGGGACACGCTCGAGCCAATTTGAAAGAGAGACAATCCTCCCGCTCAAGATAAAGATCGGTCCGGCACGATCCAGCACACGCGCCAGGCTGTCTTGATCTGCTAAGGTTTCATAAAGGTGTAAGGCTTCCTCCCAGACTCCATTTTGTTCGAAGTAATGTGCGAGCTGGTGTTGGATATGCCAGGCCAGAGTTGGGTTTTCATAATGCAATTGGGCTTGTAAAAAGTGCTGGAAGAGGTGGTGATAACGCATCCAGCGGCCATCGGCACCTAAGGAAACAGTAAACAGGTTGTGGCTTTGTACCTCCGTGAACAGCGTTTGCCAATCGCGCCTTTCTCCTTCTAAGAGCTGATCAAGAACGTCCTGGCAGAGGCTGACATCGAATGTGTCAAAGAGTGAGGTAACGAGAAGGAATTCGCGTATGGATGGATCCTGCTTGTTGAACACCTCGCGTGCAAAAAAATCGGACAGATCGCTGCTAGCTTCGAAAGGACGTACCGGAGGGCGTAATCCGGTTTGAGTGCTGGTCAGATAGATGGCGGATATCCATCCCTCGGTTTCGTTAACCAAAAGCTCTGCATCTTGTCGAGATAATTCTTGATTTGAATTCTGTAAAAAGAATTGTTGGATTTCTTCAGGCGTAAAGGCGACCTCTTCAAAGCTCAATCCCGTTGCTTGATTGCGGGATATGAACAACGGTAGGTCTGGCAGGTCAGGGAGGCTGCGTGATGAAAGGATCAGGTGAACATTTTCACCAGAAAGCTGCATAAAGCGGCTTACTAACTGTCGGATAACAGGAACTGGGTCAATCAAATGATAATCGTCGAGGACGATTGCAAAATGTTCAGAAATTTTGTCCTCGATTTCGTTAGTAATCGCAACCAGCAGTCGTTCCCCATCCTTCTCGAATGAGGTCAGGTTTTCTAATGCTACAAATGATTCCTTCCCAAAGTCTGGAAAGGTATTAGCTATACTGGAGATCAGGTAAGTAAGAAAGCGTTGCGGCTCCTGATCTAAGACATCCAAGGATATCCAACAGATCGGTAACTCGCTATTGGTTGCCAGGTCGATTAGTAAAGTTGTTTTCCCATACCCGGCAGGCGCTGCAACCAGGACCAACTTCTTGTCAAGTTGCTCATAGAGCGAATCGAGCAGGCGTGGGCGCGAAACGACCTCGGAGCGTCGGGTTGGCAGCGTTATTTTTATCTTGCTGACCGGTAAACGTGCCTTGTTGTCCATGCTTTTAATTTTAACCTATGCAAGCTAACTGCATTTGAACCATAATTTTATTGCATCAAATCAGCCGTGGGTAATAGTTGCGGTGGTCTCCTGATAGCGGTCGCCTGCTCAAATGCATAAGCTAAGCGGATGAGCGTGGGTTCCTGCCAAGCACTGGCCATAAAAGTGATCCCAATTGGCAATCCAAAGATATAGCCCGCTGGAACGGTGATACACGGATACCCTGCCACAGCGGGAGAAGACGTGCCGCATCCCTGGTAATGGTCGCCGTTGATCAGGTCAATCAGCCAGGCCGGTCCACCGGAGGGACAAACAATTGCATCCAGCTTGTATTTCTCAAGGACGGCGTCTATTCCTTCCTCCCGTGTCAGACGATGGTTTTTTGCCAGTGCATTCAAATATCCCTTGCTGGTTAAAGGGCCTTTCTTCTGAGCCGCCAGCATCCGCTCCTGACCGAAATAGGGCATGACGTGCTCTTTGTGCGCTTCGTTGAATGCGATTATTTCTTGTAGAGAGTGTACCTGCCCTTCGGAGTTGGCGGTTTTAAGATAGGTATTCAGGTCCGCTTTGAACTCGTAATGCAACACCGCCAGTTCGCTTTTGGTGAATTTCTCTTCGTTGTCGAGATTGGCGGGATCAATGAGTTCAGCTCCGGCTTGTTTCATGAGGCTGAGACAATTCTCTATGATTTTAGTTACCCGCAGATCATCGCCAAAGCAATTGCGGGCAACGCCGATGCGAGCTCCCTTCAGGCCGCCAATCTCCAGGAAGGGGGTGTAATCCGAAAGAGCTTTCCCCCGGCTGAACCGTGTTTCTGGATCGCGTGGGTCGATGCCGGTTAGCGCTCCGAGCAGAATGGCAGCCCCGGTTACTGTACGTGCCATCGGACCGGCCGTGTCCTGGCTGTGGGCAATTGGAATTATCCCGGAGCGGCTGATCAAACCAAGAGTAGGTTTGATTCCGACAATTCCGTTCGTTTGTGCCGGACAGATGATAGAGCCGTCAGTCTCGGTGCCAATTGCTGCCGCGCACAGGTTGGCAGCCGTGGCTGCGCCTGAACCCGAGCTTGACCCGCAGGGACTCCGGTCTATCGCGTAAGGATTCTTGGTCTGTCCCCCACGGCTGGACCACCCGCTGGATGAGTGGGTCGAACGGAAGTTAGCCCATTCCGAAAGGTTGGTTTTGCCCAAGATGATCGCACCAACCTGTCGCAGGCGTTCTACCAAAAAAGCATCCCGAGGGGCGATCGAACCTTCTAAGGCCAGTGATCCGGCGGTTGTGGTCATACGGTCGTGTGTATCGATGTTGTCTTTGATCAGGATTGGGATACCATGTAGCGGCCCGCGCACCTGGCCCTTTTTGCGTTCAACATCCATTGCCCTGGCAATTGAGATCGCGTCCGGATTAAGTTCGATAATTGCGTTCAAGGATGGACCATGTTGGTCTATCCGTTCGATGCGCTCCAGATACATTTGTGTAATATCAACGGCAGTCATCTCACCAGAAGATATTTTATCTTGAAGTTGGGGGATGGTCCTTTCGTCCATAAAGCGCTCCTCGTCTTGATAAGTATAGCGCGTTCTTGCAGAATGCTTTATCGCTAAAGAGTTTCAATCCCAAAAAGCACACAAATTTCTTGCTTCAGATATTTCCGGGATCCTCCCCTCGGAGGATGGGAAGCCAATCCTCCGGTAGGATGCGGGATAACCTTCTGGAGGATGAATAGAAACGGAACCATAGACTCGTGTCGATCAGCCCTGCTTTTGCTAGGATAAAGACAAATAATCGCAGTCACCAATGAATATTTCTATTGATGTGAATTTATTCACTCGGGTGCCCTGGACTCAACTTTCCTTTTTCTCCTCCTTGAGAAAGTACCCGTTCAAGGTACCGTTCATGGATAGATTGCGATTCGCTCCGGACACAATCCGGATGGGGCAGGGAGCTGGCGCTGTGATGAATGCCTCCGTTCCCTGGCATGATCCGGGGGAGAGGTGGCCTCCCCCGGATCATGTTTTGAAGAGCTTATTTGGACGCCAGTTGACTTGGGCAAATATTTGGGTTCATCTCTGAAAAAGGAGGTGGTCGAAAAATAATAGTTTCTCGGGTAGTTCTATAAAATCATCGTTAATCCAAGAGGAGTAAAAGAGAAATGACACAGAAACGAGTATTACTTTATATTGGACTGCTGATTATCGCCAGCATGGTGCTGAGTGCCTGCGGTCCACAGGTGACGTCTGCCCCGTCGGCCGAACCGGCTTCCCCAAACGCCCCCGGCGGTGAGGCGCAACCAAGTGCCGAGGCACCGTCCACGGGTCGCGCGCCGGTCATTCGTTTTGCTGTACTTTCAGACATGACTTCGACCAACGTTTGGGCTGAATTCGACGATACTGATGCCAGCTACTGGAACTATGCGGTCCAGGGCAGCTATTGGCCGACCCTGTACAAACTGTCCGATCAGCGTTTTGACTTCATCCCCTATACAGCAGACGGCATGCCCTCAGAGATCACCCAAGAGGGCGATTTCTATGTCGGAACGATAAAGATTTTACCCGGGCTGAAATGGACGGATGGATCCCCGTTAACGGCTGATGATGTTGCTTTTTCAGCCAATACAGCTCTGCAATTCAAACTGGGTTTGAACTGGCAGTCGGCATACAACCCTGATTTCCTGGATCGTGTGGAAGCTGTCGATGCTCAGACAGTCAAGTTCTACTTCACGCAGATGCCCGGTCTGGCTGTCTGGCAATATGGCGCCCTGCAGGGCCCAATCGTCAACAAAGCCTACTGGGAGTCCAAGGTCGCCGATGCTGTGGCGATGCTGCCCGGCGCCGATGTCGATCCCGCCAGCGAAGATTACACCACCAAGCTGGCCGATGCCGTGGATGCTCTGCACAAACTCAGTAATGACGGCGAGCCGGTCTTCGGTCCTTGGAAACTTAACCGCTGGGAAGTGGGTGCATTTGCTGATAATGCTGTTAACCCGGATGATTTCTTGATCGGCACGGTAGTGGAAGAGTTCGCCAACGGCGCCTACAAGGAAACCTACGCTGACGGCACTGATTTCACCGCTTATGGTGATGCCACGGGCGATAAGGTGCTTGAATACAAGACGGGTCCATATTTCGACAGCGCGCTCTACACCCTGTACGATCAGGACGCCGCTGTCTTGGCGCTGCGCAACAATGATGTTGACTTCATCCTGAACCCCAGCGGTCTGTCGCAGGGATTCGTGGCGCAGCTCTCCGGTGATTCCAACATTAAGGTTGTCACCAACAAGCAGAATGGTTTCCGCTACCTGGCTTTCAATCAAAATCGACCGTACTTGGCTAACGTTGCCCTGCACCAGGCGCTGGCCTGCGTGATCGATTCGGACTTCATTACCCAGAAACTGCTCCAGGGTCAGGCTGAGCCTGCTTATACCTTGGTTCCTCCCGGAAATGGCTTCTGGTTCAACAAGGATGTGACAAAATTCTGTGTAGGCGCTGACTCCAAGACTCGCATGGAAAATTCTGTCAAGATTTTGAAGGATGCCGGCTACACCTGGACCAAGGAACCCGCCTGGAACGAAGACCGCGGTGGTTCGGTCGACTACGGCGAAGGCCTGA
>CAYOUV010000022.1:0-11156 GCA_964407265.1 uncultured Anaerolineaceae bacterium
GGATCATGATGGCCGCCAAGTTGTTCAGCCGCGATGACGGCACCAGCCCGCTGATCGGCTTCAACTGGTCGAACTCGGTCAACAATGAAACCATGGAGCTGACCGCCCAGTTCCGCAAGGCCCTGGGTTTCGAGGATGTGGTGCGTTTCGAACATCACATTATTGAAACCTACAAATCCATTGTGGTGCAGCCGTACAACCGGCGTGACGAACTGGTGCAGATCGCGGACCACGTCGCCAACATCTCGGCCAAGCACGAAGGCGGCGATCCGGAGATCGATTCAACCCGAGCCCACCCATCGGACATCCTGGACTACTTCCGCGACAAGCAGGAAGTGGTCGATTCGGGTGATTGGGATAATATGCAGCTGAATTTCATGGACAAGGTGGCTGCCTGTAACAAAACCGCCTGGGCCTTGACTGAAAAAGGCCTGTCCTTCTTCGCTGCGCCGAATCTGCACAAGTAAAGATTCCCCATCGTAAAGCGAAAAGAGACCGGAGGATGACAATCGTCCGGTCTCTTTTTAACCAAGAACGTCTCACTCTCAGCTTACGGTGCCGCGTTTTTATTGCGTTTCAACTAATACCGCCTGCACCGCTCTCCGATAAAGATAGGTTCCTTTGGAAATGTTGTAGCCTTCACAGGTCAGCAGGGTGACGATATCGTAATCCGAATGCCCGAGTACGCTGAGATCATTTGCCATGACCTGGTAGTTTTTGCGTACCTCGTAGGTGTAGACCCTGTTTTTGATGTGAATATTGAAGCGGTCGCCGTAGCTGAGTTGTCTCAGGTTGACGAACAGGCCGGGATTATTCTCTGCGTCCCAGACGTGCCCGGTGATGACCGTATTGCCGTTCAGCGTTGGATAGGCAGTGCCTTGCAGCCAACCGGCGCGCTCACCCAGCCAGGAGACATCCCACTGGCCAGCTACGGACGGCACCCCGACGATCGGCATCTGCAGGCCCAGTTTGGGGATATCCAGCCACAAGTCGCCCAGATCGGCGAAGGCGTATTGATCCGGTTGCGCTGGAAGAACGGTCTTCAGGCCGGGGGCAAAGCCGGTTTTCGGCAGGCTGGCCGCGCTTGCGCCATTACCATTCCCTGGATCCCCGCTGCTCGTCCCGGTAATGCTGAAATTGCGCACGAAATCCGTCCCTGGGGTGGAGCCATCGCCGGCCAGGGTGCCGCCGGCAGTACTGGTGATCGAAGTCGTGCCCTTGACAGTCAGCGCATAAGGTCCAGAGGCGAGAGGCGCGCTGTTGTTGACCAGCAGATGCGCCTGGAAGGGACCGCTGCCCCCGCCGTTGCTGTAAGCGACGAAGTTGATCGGGATCACGGTTCCACCGTTTCGCACCAGGTGGTAGTTCGCCGGGTTGGTGACGTCATCTGTATTGTATCCGGCTGCGGGATCGTAGAGGTCAGCGCTGAAGGTAACCACAAAGACATCGACGTCGCCGTTGACCGAAGCGCCTTCGGCGAGCGGGGTGCCATTCAATAAGTCCACAGCAGTCACTGTGACCACAGAAGGAACATATTCAAAAGCGCCGATATCACAACCCGCGCCCTGGGGGCGGACTGTGCCACGCTGGTCCAGGTTGTTGACAACCGCGCTCGCACACGTGCCGGCATCCCCGCTATCGATGGCCGGGTTGACGGTCGGGAAAGTAGCCAAAAGCGCCATCGTTTGGGTGGGGCCGCCGTTATTGGCCAGGGGACCCAGATGGAGCGCTGGATTCAGCGTATTGGGAAAACCCAGGCAACCCAGACTGTCGGTCAGGTTATTGAGGTTAGTCGTGGGGTCCAATGATGAATTGTCCCTGCAATTCTCAAACCCGGCAGTTGCAGCAGAATTGTCGGCGATGATCGTGTTGGCGACGTTCGTAACCGTAGCAGCCAAATAGATACCACCACCATCCCCAGTCGCCGAATTTCCTGCGATTGTGCTGTTTATGAGGGTGTCAATGCTTGGGGCATAGATCGCACCACCATTCCCAGCCGCCGAATTGTTAAAGAAGGTACTGTTGGCGATGGTGTTGAGTGCGGCGCTATCAGTATTAATTGCGCCGCCATTGCCGCTGGTCGCCGAATTGTTAAAGAAGGTGCTCGCAGAGATCGTGGAGATCGTGGATTGGTAACCACTGAGAGCGCCACCAATATCAGCCGAATTGCCCGAAAAAGTAGTAGCGACGATGGTTGTGAGGCTGGCATTAAAGTTGTGAATTGCACCGCCGCCGTAGGTTGCCGAGTTATTCGAGAAGGTGCTGTCGGTAATCGTGGTAATCGTGCCGTTGTTGTAAATAGCACCGCCAAGATAAGATGACATGTTGTTGGTAAAGGTGCTGTTCGCAATGGAAGTGATTGTGCCGCTATTGCTGATGCCAGCTCCGCTGGAACCAATAATGTCACCAGTGGTGTGGCCATTGGCGATCGTCAAGTTGTCGATCGATAGATTCCCCGTGCTAGCAACATTTAGAACCCGGTAGCTGTTTGCCCCGCTGACGGTTACCGCTTGACCGGAGCCGTCCAGGGTCATCGTGGTGGAGATTGTTGGCAGCGTGGAAGTCAGGGTGATGGTGCCGTTCAGGGAAAAAGTGATCGTGTCCATCCCGGCCGAGGCATTTGCCAGGTTGATCGCCTGCCGCAGGGTGCAGCCGTCCCCAACGCCGCAGCTGGCGGGTGTGCCACCCGTGTCCGCCAGGCTTTCGACGACAAAGCTCGCCGCGTAGGCACTTGATTGGGGAATAACTGTCAGAAGTAATAAAGAAAGAATGATTAGAACCCGAACCAGCCCGGTGGATTTGTGCATGGCGTTCTCCTCAAGAAAGAAAATAAAATTCCGGCGAGCGAGTGATTAACACCCAGCCTTGGCAAATGGTTCTCTTGCCGCGCCGATCTTGCGCAAGCATATAACACGGTTACCTCCCAAAGGTAGAGACCGGAAGGCGCGTCAACCTCCAAGTCTCTTATATTATATCCAAAGTTATAAAGCTGAATTCTGCAATCCCGCACTGCCGTTGGGGATCTATTAAAAGACCGAGATCGTTATCGTACAAGCGATTGCCTTCCGCCACGCGACCAAATTTCAAGTGGTGGAATGGGCATTATTGTTCGGTTTGCTCATTGTGCGTTACATTGATTGTAGCGTCTCGGGGACGACTGAATGCCTTTCTCAGCGCACGCAATAGATATGCTTTTCTATCCATCCGTCAATGGCCGGGTCGAAGGCAACGAGATCCAGCGCTCCCCAACGATCCGGATCCCCCCCATCGGGCAAGACACAATAGACATCCTCCTCCCAATCTGTCAGGTGGGGATCGATACTCTCATTTCGGGAGAGGATCAATTTGCCTTTAACGTCCAGGCCCGAGATGACGTAACTGACCTGCGTACCTTCCACGGAATTGTCGCTCAGGGTCAGGGCAGTTCTGCCAGGAATGTACCCCCAGGTGCGGCAGGGGCTGCCGAGTTGGCAATAGGCTCCCGTCGGCGCAGGAGCAAAGATGGAGCAGTCGCCTGAGGTGCCGTAGGCCGCACCTACTGGCTCATCGGTACAGCCATTTCCCCTTTGTCATTATCAATTAAGTTGCCGCAGAGCATGGTTTTGATGTGGTTCATTGCAGAGAATTCGATTTTTACCCTCTTATGCTTTTTCTTTGCCGATTGGGTGGCGTAGAATCGGGGTTAAATTTATTAGATAGCAGAAGGGCATTTTTATCTTTTATTTTCGTCCAATGTATAATATCGTCCCAAAAGGAGGGCTTGTGCCCGAATTCAACTTTCTTACCACTCACGTCGGTTCTGTTCCCCACCTGGACGCCGCGGACCTGACCGACCGCCTGGCCTCCGGGTTGGACGTCCCGGCCTGGCCCCAGCTCCCGCGCCGCACCTTTCGGGAGAGTATGTACGTGCAGTTCGCACCGCTCTTGCCGGGTCTGGTTGTGGATGAGACCAAGGAAAAAGTGTATTTCGACACGCGCCAGGACCTCACGCCGGCGCTGGAGGCGTTTTACACGCCGGTCCTGGCAGACGACCCGGGGCCATTTGCCTTGCAGCCGGCGTATGCGGCTGGTTTTTTTGCCATGCTGGAGACGCTGAAAAAGAATCCCGGCAAATGGGCCAAGGGCCAGGTGACCGGCCCGATCTCGTTCGGTCTGACCGTCACCGATCAGGACCTGCGCGCCAGCTTGTACGACGAGATGCTGGCGGATGCGATTGTCAAGAATATGGCCTTCAATGCCCGCTGGCAGATTCGCCAATTGCAGGCGCTGCGTCCCAAGGTGATCATCTTTGCCGACGAACCCTATATGGCGTCGTTCGGGTCGGCCTTCATCAGTCTCAGCCGCGAACAGGCGATCGCCTATCTGGACGAGGTCTTTGCAGCCATTCACACCGAAGGGGCGCTGGCCGGGGTGCACTGCTGCGCCAATACGGATTGGGGACTGCTGCTTTCGACAGAGGTGGATATTCTCAACCTGGACGCGTATGGGTTCATCGAGAATCTGGCGCTCTACCCGGCTGAACTGCGGGCTTTCCTGGATCGGGGCGGTGCAGTCTGCTGGGGGATTGTGCCGAATAACGAGGAGATTCACACCGCGACTGCCCAAGACCTGGCGGGACGTTTGCGAGGCGGCCTGCGCATGATCTGCGAAAAAGCGACCGCGCGCGGCGTGAAGGTCAAGGTGGAAGAAATTGCAACCCGCAGCCTGGTCGCGCCAGCCTGCGGGTTGGGATCTACGACGGTGGAAATCGCGGATGAAGTCTTCGAGAAACTAAAACTGACGGGGGATATTCTAAAACGTGGTTGATAAAAATCGGCGAGACTTAGGTCTCGCCGATTTTTTATAAAATGTCGCCCATCATCCTGGTAATTGCCTGGTAGACCGGCGATTCGTCTCCAAGCTCTATCAGAGGCCTGCCGGAGAACTCAAAACTTGCCAGGTCGTCGTCGGCCGGGATGACGCCCAGCAGCGGGATGCCCATCTTGTCGACCGCGGCCTTCAATGCCTCCGGCAATTTTCCACCCGGCACGCGATTGAGGATCAGGTAGGCGTTCTCGACATTGACATCTAATTCGTCCCGCAGATCGGCAATCCGCTGGGCAGCCACCAGTCCGCGCTGGGTCGGGTCGCTGACTACCAGCAGGTGCTGGACGTCGCGCGTGGTGCGCCGGGAGAGGTGCTCCATGCCGGCTTCATTATCGATCACCACCCAGGCGTAATGTTTGCTCATACCGTCGATGACTTCACGCAGGGTGTGGTTGACCGCGCAATAACAGCCCTGCCCTTCCCCGCGTCCCATGGCGATCAGGTCGAAACGCTCCCCTTCGGATAGCGACGAGCGAATCTCGTAGTCCAGGTAATCATGTTTGTTGACTCCACCCGGCAGGGCGCCCATAGCCGCTCCGCCGCTGACCAGTGAGCTCTTGACCTGCTCAAGCATCTCCTCGCGAATGTCGCCGACCGTCCATTCCAGTTCGAGCCCAAGCACCATGTTCAGGTTGGCGGATGGGTCGGCGTCAATTGCCAGGATGCTGCCGGCCTGGTTCTGCGCCAGATACTTGATTACCATCCCGGCGACCGTGGTTTTTCCGACGCCGCCTTTACCGGCGAGAGCGATTGTGATTGTCATTAATAGCTCCAATTTTTACAGGTTTGGTCATATTTTAGCAAAAAGCACCTAAATCCTCAGGTGCTTTTCGTCGTCTTCTGAGTATGCTGTTCGGCTAGAGTTTTTTGGCCAATTCTGCGACCATTTTCTCAGCCGCGGATTTTAATGCGGGCACATGGTCGTAGACCGGGATGCCCAGCCTGTCGGCCTCCTGTACTTTCAAATCAGCAGGCAGAAATCCTAAAACCGGTAAGCCGGGACTTTCGGTTTCGAGGAATTTGGCTTCTTCTTCGTTACGTACTTTATTGCCGACCAGCCATAAGCGGCTTAAACCAATATCCTCAGCCAGTTTCTTGATCTGCGCGGCCGTACCCAGGCTGCGGCGAGTCGGTTCGACCACCACGATCATGGCGTCCACGAAATCCACCGTGGCGCGGCCCAGGTGCTCTACGCCGGCGTACATATCCAGCAGCAGTACGTCATCCTTGCGAAACAATAGATGCGTGAAAAGCGTCTTCAGCATGGCCGACTCGGGACAGATGCAGCCCGAACCACCAAAATCCACGCTGCCCATTTCGAGCAGACGCACGCCCTGGTGCAGCACGCTGAAGCGTTCGGGGATATCGTCCACGCGTGGATTGAGCGTGAAAAAGCCGCCCACAGTCCCGGGTTTGGCGCCGGTGCGCTCCTCGATCAATGCATCCATTTCCGCGATCGGATGCAGTTCGGCGCGCAGCTCGTCCGGGAAGCCCAAAGCCCCGGCCAGGCAGGGACTCGGATCGGCGTCCACGGCCAGGACTTGCCGGCCCTGGTTGGCGTAAACTTGGGCCAGCAGTGCAGTCAGGGTGGTTTTCCCGACGCCCCCTTTACCAGTAATCGCAATTTTCATGGTTTACCCCTTGGCTTTCAGGATTTTCTTGGTCAACATGCTTCCTAAAATGGCACACACGTCAGTTGGCAGATAATGCGAGACCTGTGCATTGAACAGTAATTTGCAATTCGACGGAAAGTCCTCGTCTCCGCACCAGTAATTCACTAAGAGTGGAACATGCGGCAACGCCTGGAAAATGTAAGCAGCCTCCCCGGCCCCAGAGGGGATGCCGCCGGATTTTTCACAGGTGCGCCGGAAAGAATCGACGTCCAGGCCGAAGGTTTTTGCCAGTTCGTTCCCGCTGTACCCTTGAAAAGCTTGATCGTAAACACGCCCATCCGGCAGCTCGGCAAAAGAGGCCCATCGATTACCGAGAGGACTGCCGTCGCTGGTATGTAAATAATACATCATCAATGCCTGGATGTGGACCGGCATTTCGTCATCATTCTGATTGATAGAAATCAGGTTTGGAAAAGTCACAATCAGTGGCGTGTCGAACAGGGAGAGGCGGAACTCGCCTCTCCCTGGACCGATCATTTGATAGGTTGCACCGCTGCGCTCGGCCAGCATTTCAGGCAATACGAGCCTCAGGGCGGCACGCAACTCTTCCACGCGGGTGGCTAACCCGGGCTTGATTTGATCCGCTTTTTGCTTTTCGGGTAAATCAGACATCCACTGCCAGGCAAGTCAGGGTTTCCAAAACACCAGGGATCGGTTGGATGGCGGTCGCCAGGAGAGAACCGATCTTGTTAATGTCCGAGGTTTCGATGACCGCTACTGCGTCGTACAGGCCAAAAGTCATATTTGCCTCGATCACACCCTCGATGCGCCGCAATTGTTTGACGACTTCTTTGACATCCCCCATGCGAATATTGACCATCACATATGCTTTCATGTTGTTCTCCTATTTATTAATCTTCTCGACGACGCAAGAAAATTGACCAGTAGATGGCAGCGACTAAGACCGCACCACCGATGATGTTCCCGATTGTAACCGGGAGCAGGTTATTGACCAGGAACGATCCCCATGTCAGGCTGGATACATTGATAGCTTTGTCAGCCACGAAAGCCGGGTCAAAGTCCTTGATCAGCAGCCCGAAGGGGATGAAGTACATGTTGGCTACGCTGTGTTCGAAGCCGGCCGCGACAAAGGCTGTGATCGGAAAGATGATTGCAGCGATCTTGTCGACGGTGCTGCGTGCGCTGAAGGTCAACCAGACTGCCAGGCAGACGAGCGCATTGCATAACACGCCCAGGGCGATTGCCTGGCCAAATCCCAGGTTAACCTTGCTGACAGCGATCTTCAGCGCTGTTTCTCCAACCAGACCGCCGCCAAAAACGTACTGCTGGCTGAGTATGACCAGGACCGCAGTGCCGAAGGAGCCGACGAAATTGCCCAGATAGACAATCAGCCAGTTACGCAACAATGCCCGACCGGTTACTTTGCCACTGGCCCAGGCCATCACGATCAGGTTGTTGCCGGTGAACAGTTCGGCACCCCCGACGACAACCAGGATCAGGCCGAGGCAAAAGACCAGCCCCGTCAGCAGCTTGGCCACCCCAAAGGGTAGGACGCCGGAAGTCCCCGCAGCCACGGTGGTGGCAAACACCGCACCGAGTGCGATGAACGCCCCTGCCAGGATAGCCAGCGAGAATGTCGTCAAGGTAGACATTTCTGCTTTGCGGGCCCCGATGTATTCTGCGCGTGTCGCCATTTCCTGAGGCAAGAGCGCATCAATGCGGATTTCGCTCATACATTTCTCCTTATTCCAGTGCCAATTATATTGTGCTATATTTCACAAACCCTGTGAGTATACCAGAATTTTCAAAAGTTGTCAGACAGGTTTTCGGCCGCTGATCCAGGTAACAGCTCCGGCGACCGCCAGACTGAGCACGACAATCCCCACCACAACCAGCATGCCTGAACCCTCCCCTGCCCCGGTTGGCAGCGCAGATGTGGGCGTCAGGCTTGGTTCAGGCGTGCGGCTTGGCAATCCCTGAGCGGTCGAGGTAGAACTGGGCACCGCGGTCTCGGTTGGGGGTTCGGGAGTTGCTGTAACCGCGCTGCGAATCGTCAGCTTGTCGCCGGGATGGATAAATGCGCCCTGGGCCATATTATTCAGCTTCATGATATCGTCCACGCTAACTCCGTATACGGCTGCAATCGTCCAGAGGGTTTGGCCGAGCTGTACTTCGTGTACGATCGACCCGTCAGACTGCGGGGTATTCGGAACGACCGGACTGATGGGTGGAAGGGCCGGGACGCTGGCTGTTTCGCCAGCCTGTGGGGTATAGGAAACGCTGCTGCCGCCGGGGCGAGCGGCATCGATCACATAGTACATGTAATCCCCCACTGACGCGGCCCCTGCGCCAATATCAACCAGGTTGACTGAAAGCATCGTGTTCAGGTGTGGGGCATCGCCCTGCCATTGCTGAATGGCTTCAGCGGCCGTCAATTTATTGCCGGCAATGATGTTCTCTGAATAGAAACCACCTAACGAGAGATCACCGGCAACTGGATAGCCAGCTGCCAGACCTCGCTGGAAGGGGCGCGTCCCGCCCGGGCCATAGTGCGTCACGGTTTGATTTGCCGCCATGTAATCAGCGTGTCCCTGGGCGACGGACATCAAGATCGAATTTGGGCTATAGGCCGGCAGCCCGTTGCTGGCACGCAGCGCATTGACTTCAGCAATCAAGTCGTAGGCGCTGGAGGGCAGAAAGTCCGTGGCCTGCGCCGAGCTTATCGGTGAGGAGGACAAATTGAAACATAAAAATAAAAGGGTTATGAGCCAGAAAGCTGGTTTGCGCATGGGGTTGTACCGGAACCCGAATTATCCCTTTTCAAACCACCCCCGTCTGGACAATATAAGATATTTTCATTCACTCGTCTAAACAATTACATAATGAATCAAATGTATGAGCCCACTGCGGACATTCGTCATCCTTTAGGCTGACATTACTCACAACTTTGTGAAAGTATATACACGTGATGCTAGAATATTATAAAGCAATCCTACCATATAAATCTCTATTTAGAGGTGTGTGAAGAAATGATCGGTCCATAATCTGCCAACGGAGGTGCCAATATGGAAACCAAGACGTTCGAGGCTTCGGCATTGTTCGGAGATCACCATGTTACAGAAGTGCGCCGCTTGCTTTTAGAACTGGATGGAGTTAAGGAAGTTTACGCCAGCAGCGCCTTTCAAGTGATTGAAGTGAAATATGATCCAAAGAAAGTCAGTGCTGAGCAGATCGAAAACTGCCTCGCTGAAGCTGGTTATTTGGGGGAAATTCCGTCGCTGATTGAAACAGGAATCGCAGGGTACGGCAAAGAAGGCGCGGAGGAGTTTTTCCGCCACACAGCTGTTTACGCCACCATCAAACAAACTGTCAGCTTTTCCCAAAAGGTCCAATACCAGGGACGCCCGCTCTGGCCGTGCCCGGGTATCGGGGCCGTCAAAATGGATGAATAGAGGTAGGTGAGATATGCCAAAAAAACGCGAAATTAACGAGTACTCGACTGACCCGGCCGCACAGGAAATGCTGATCCGTGCTGAGGAATTAGGCATCGGGACAGCTTTTACACGTGCCGACGCAATGTCTCCTTGTAATATTGGTGACTCTGGTATGTGCTGCAAGAATTGTGGTATGGGTCCTTGCCGCCTGACCAAGAATGGAGATGTCGGTATCTGTGGCGCAACCCTGGATACGATCCAGGCGCGCAACCTGACACGCGCCATCGCGGCCGGCGCAGCTGCCCATTCCGATCATGGACGCGGTATGGCAATGACACTGAAGGCCACTGCCAACGGCGAAGCCGAAGGGTATTACATTCGCGACGTAGCCAAACTGCGCACTGTGGCTTCGTTGTATGACATTCCGATTGAAGGCCGTTCGCCCGAAGAGATTGCAAATGATCTGGCGGACCTGTATCTGTCACAATTTGGCCAACAGGAAGGCGTGGTCATCCTGACCAAGCGTGCTCCTGCTAAACGGCAAAAGCGCTGGGAAGAGGCCGGGGTATTGCCGCGAGGAATCGACCGCGAGATCGTGGAATGCCTGCATCGTACACACATCGGTGACGATCAGGATCCAGTCCACATCTTGCAGCATGCTGTCCGAACTGCCATCGGTGATGGTTGGGGCGGTAGTTTGCTCGCCACCGACATTTCGGATATCCTCTTCGGCACGCCTGCGCCTGTCCTGGGACAGGCCAATCTGGGTGTGTTGAAAGACGATTACGTTAACGTGGTCGTCCACGGGCATGAACCCACACTGAGCGAGATGATCGTCGCTGCTTCCCAGATGCCAGAAATCATCGAATACGCGCAGGCAGCGGGTGCAAAGGGTGTCAACCTGTCGGGCATCTGCTGCACGGCGAACGAAATCCTGATGCGCCAGGGTATTCCTGCGGCAGGCAATTTCTTACAGCAGGAATTGGCCATTATGACCGGCGCCGTTGAAGCTATGGTTGTAGACGTGCAGTGCGTCATGCAGGCGCTGGTGGGATTGGCCACCAACTTCCACACCAAGATCATCACCACCTCGCCCAAAGTAAAGATCAAAGGGGCAACGCACATTGAGTTTGACGAGCACCACGCGCTGACAATCGCGAAAGACATTCTCAAGACTGCGATCGATAACTACAAGGAGCGAGGCAAGGTGCAAATCCCGGAT
>CAYOUV010000022.1:11256-44567 GCA_964407265.1 uncultured Anaerolineaceae bacterium
TCTCAAGACTGCGATCGATAACTACAAGGAGCGAGGCAAGGTGCAAATCCCGGATTTCCGTTCAGACTTGATACCGGGCTTTTCAAATGAGTACATCAACTACATGTTGGGTGGCTCGTACCGCGCTTCTTTCCGCCCCCTGAACGACGCCATCATGTCCGGCCGTATTCGCGGCGTCGCAGCCATTGTAGGCTGCAATAACCCTCGCGGGCAGCACGATTACCTGCACACATATGTCACCAAGGAACTCCTCAAGCAGGATGTCCTGGTGGTTGAAACGGGCTGCGGTGCGATTGCATCAGCCAAGCAAGGCTTGATGCTTGGGGAAGCGGGTCTGGACCAGGTCGGTCCCGGTCTGCGAGAGATCTGTGAGACGGTCGGCATCCCGCCCGTCCTGCATATGGGCTCCTGCGTCGATAACAGCCGCATCCTGACCGTCTTGACTCAAATGGTCGAGGAGGGCGGTTTGGGCGATGACATTGACCAGGTGCCGGCGGTTGGTCTTGCGCCTGAATGGATGAGCGAGAAAGCGCTCTCGATCGGCACGTACTGCGTCGCCTCGGGTGCGTACGTCATCTTTGGCGGCACCTCCCCGGTTGGCGGCATGCCTGACCGCGTTACCGACAGCGATATCGTGGCGAAATACATCAGCCAGGGTTGGGAAGAGTTATACGGCGGCAAATTGGAGTTTATTCCCGACCCGGACAAGATGATCGAAGCCACCCTGGCACATATTGACGCCAAGCGCGCCGCGCTCGGCTTACCTGAATACGATCCCACTCGTTTTGGCCGCAGCGGCGACGCCAAGATGCTGGAACTGGAAAAACTACCGCTGGCCGAGAAACGCGAAGCTATTTACGGGACTGCGGCGGACTAACGGAGGAATCAGATGTCAAAATACATTGCTACCCGTGCCATTCGAGGTGCCTCTGCCCTGGTGACCGAAGCTGAGGTCATGCTCCATCGGGCTCTATCCGAAAAGGGACCAGACACCCCGGTTGCCTTCCCCAATACCGCTTACTATCTGCCCACGATTCTGGGTATGACCGGGATCGAAGTGACCAAGCTTGGCGATTTGCCGCCCGTTCTCGAACAGGCACGCCAAATGCTGCATCCGATCCCGGCTGGTAAAAACTGGACTCCTTACCTGGGGGAGACGCTCGACTCGGGCATGTCCACGCTGCTGGCGGCTGAAACGATTGAAGCCATTCGCTTCGTCTACGATCTTCAACCTGAATCGCTGCCCGGTTTCCAACTGGCCGGCGGCACGTCTTTCACCAGCCCCGATAACGGTAACGGTGCTGGCGATGGTGCCAGCCTGGACGGTCATCTGAATGGACCGATCGACGACATCCAGCTGCGCTCGTGGGGCATCCAACTGGTGGACGGGCGTATGCCCGGTTTTGCTGCCATCGTTGGCTGCGCCAAGTCTAATGAAGTGGCCGTAAAATTGGTGCGCGAACTCCAACGCCGCAACATTCTGACTTTCCTATCCGGCAACGTCAATGGGCGCAGTATCATCCACCAGTTGCAGGAAGAAGGCGTCGAACTTGGCTACGATACTTACACTGTTCCGTTTGGAACTGACACGATCAGTGCCATCTACGCTTTGGGATTTGCTACGCGCTCGGCTCTGACCTTTGGCGGCCTGAAACCCGGTATGTCGCGCGATATTTTGCTCTACAACAAGGATCGCGTTTTTGCCTTCGTGCTGGCTTTGGGCGAAGTGGATGACCTCAAGTATGCTGCGGCAGCCGGTGCAATTAACTACGGCTTCCCGGTTATCGCCGATACGGTCATTCCTGAAATTCTGCCCACCGGCGTAACCACCTACGAACACGTTGTCTCGATGCCATTCGACGAGATCGATGGCAAAGACGATCTGGAAAAAGCCGAACTGTTGGTTCAGAAATGCATCGAAATCCGCGGCGTCAAGGTTAAAGTGTCCAATGTGGATGTGCCCGTTCCATACGGCTCGGCCTTTGAAGGCGAAGTGGTTCGCAAAGCCGACCTGAGGGTGGAGTTTGGCGGTAAACACAGCCGCTGCTTCGAATACCTGCATATGGCCAAGTTGGACGAGGTCACGGATGGCAAGATCGAGATCGTCGGTCCGGACTTCTCGGAGATTGCCTCCCAGGGAGCGATGGATGTCGGTGTGGTGATTTCGGTGGCCGGTCGTCAAATGCAGCAGGACTTCGAACCGGTGCTGGAGCGGCAGATCCATTACTTCGTCAACGGTGCTTCCGGAATTCAACATGTCGGCCAGCGGGATATCGCCTGGATCCGCGTTTCGAACGCTGCCGCTGATAAGGGTTTCAACCTGGAACACATTGGCAAGATCCTGCACGCCCGCTTCCACGAAGATTTCGGCGCAATTGTCGACAAGGTCCAGGTCACAATTTACACCGACCCCGATCAGATGCACCAGTGGTTGGACAAAGCCCGCGAGGCTTATGATTTCCGCAACAAACGCCTGGCCGATCTGACCGATGACAAAGTGGACGAATTCTACTCCTGCACATTGTGCCAGTCTTTTGCACCGAACCATGTCTGTGTGGTCTCGCCTGAACGCCTGGGATTGTGCGGCGCTTATAACTGGCTGGACTGCAAAGCCTCCTTCAGCATCAATCCGACCGGTCCCAACCAACCCATCAAATTGGGCAAAATCATCGACGCGACCAAAGGTTACTGGGAAGGCACTAACGACTACGCCAAGATCGGTTCACACGGGACAGTACCGGAAGTCTCGATGTACTCGATCATGGAAAACCCGATGACAGCCTGCGGCTGCTTCGAATGCATCGTAATGCTCATCCCGGAAGCAAATGGCGTGATGGTGGTCAGCCGGGAAGATACCAGCATGACCCCGGCCGGTATGACCTTCTCCACCCTGGCCGGTATTGCAGGTGGCGGATTGCAAACTCCCGGTGTGATGGGGGTTGGCAAATACTATTTGATCAGCCCCAAATTCATCTCTGCCGATGGTGGCTTCAAGCGAATAGTCTGGATGTCTTCCGTGCTGAAAGAAACTATGTCAGATGAGCTCAGGGCTGTCTGTGAACGCGAAGGTGATCCCGATCTGCTCGACCGCATCGCCGACGAACGCAACATCAATACGGTCGAGGATTTACTGGCCTGGCTGGAAGCCCACAATCATCCCGCTATGGCGCTGGACCCAATGTTCTAACATCTGGATGTCCCGATTGGCAGGTTGGAGGCTGGGTTGACTGGCCTCCAACCTGCAACCCAAAAGCGAGGTAATTAAGGAGAGAAAAATGAAAGGTAATGATAAATTACTCAAAACCCTCAACGATCTCCTGGCCGATGAACTGACTGCTATCAGCCAATATATGGTCCATTCGGAAATGTGCGCTAACTGGGGGTATGCAAAATTACACGAAGCGATCGAAAAACAAGCAATTGATGAAATGCATCATGCCGAGTGGCTGATCGGCCGCATCCTTTTTTTGGAGGGAATGCCCGTTGTATCCAAGCTCAATGCGATGAAGATCGGCAAGAGCGTTTCGGACATGGTTGGGAATGACCAGGAGGCTGAGCTTGGGGCCATCCATGCCTACAATCTGGCTATCCAACTTGCCGGCGATGTGGATGACCAGTCTACTGCCGACTTGCTCACGACCATCCTCAAAATGGAAGAAGACCATTACGATTGGGGAAAGAAACAGCGCGATCAGATCGCACAGATGGGCCTGGAGAATTACTTGAGCAACCAGGCAGGGGATGCGCAGGAGTAATCCATCCAGAGAAATGCGAGAAAGCATAAAATTCTTATCTCTCCTGACAAACCATAATGGTTGAAGAAAAACTCGTTCGAGACCTGATGACTGTCGGTGTGCCGACCTGCAAGATCACCACACCCGTTGCGGATATTGCTCGTTTCCTCCTGGAAAACAATGTCGAAGAAATGGTTGTCTTGGGTGAGGAAGGCGAGGGCGTCGGTGTGTGTGGATACAAGGAACTCGTCAAGGCTTATGGGCGTGAAGGCGTGCAAACACTCACTGCTGAAGAAGTGATGTCGGAGGGAGTTCCTGAGCTTCCGGCTGATATTTCTTTAAATGTTGCCGCACAAATAATGAGAGATAAATACATCCGCGTCGCATATATGACCCATAATTCGGCGGGAATCATTTATCCGGCTGCATCCATCTCTTACAAGCATCTGGTCCGCCACCTGGCAGCCAGGGATGAAGCCGAGCTCAAAGACCTTGGGATCGAAGCTGAACGAAAGTCCCCCATCGATGTTTTTATCGAGCGGCGCGATCAAGCCCGTAAGAAGGCTGGTTTATCTTAATGGATGTAACCATCAATAACCACGCAATCTTGAAGGCATTTGTTGTAATCTGAAAGTAACAGGACACCACCGGATTGAATTATTTCCAACAAGGAGGAACACATCATGCCAATTGAAATACCAAAAGATAAGTGGCCGGGGAGCATTCAAATCGTCACCATCGGCGCAACATCTGCAGAAGGCGGCACGCGGACACAAACGGTCACCCTGGGTGGGGAAACCACGTTACCGTTCATGCATTTTGAAGCTCCAACACCGCATGCTCCTGTTGTTGCGGTCGAAATCAAGGACCGCCATCCTGACGATTGGTCGCCATTGCTGGCAGACGCCTGGGGTAGCGCCATGGACGATCCGGCCCAATGGGCCAAAGCGGCCGAGGCAGCCGGGGCCGACTTGATTGTCCTGGCTTTGACTCTGACCAAGGCTGATGGTAGTCCGACCAAGCCGGAAGATGCGGTTGCCTCGGTTAAGGCTGTGCTGGGTGCAACGGGTCTCCCGCTGATCGTCTGGGGGCCGGGACAGGCTGAAGCTGACAACGAATTGCTGGTCCCTATTGCCGAAGCCGCAAAGGGAGAAAAGCTGGTCCTGGGCATCTGCGAGGATAAGAATTACCGCACTATCGTCGCCACGGCCATGGCGAATGGGCACCTGGTCCAGGCACGTACACCGATGGATGTGAATCTTTCCAAGCAGTTGAACATCCTGGTCAGTGACATGGGCATGCCGCACGACCGCATCATCATGGACCCGACCACTGGCGCGCTTGGCTATGGTATCGAATACGGATATTCTGTCATGGAACGTTTGCGCCTGGCTGCCCTGCAAGGGGATGCTATGACCCAGCAGCCGATGATCGTCACGCCCGGATTCGAAGCCTGGAAGACCAAGGAATCCAAGGTGGGTGAAGGGGTGCCTGAAGCCTGGGGTGACTGGAATAATCGCGCCATCAACTGGGAGACCCTGACTGCTGCGTCGTTGGTCGAATCAGGCGCGGACATCGTGGTGCTGCGTCACCCCGAGAGCATCAAACGCGTCAAAGCCGCGATCACTGAACTGATGACAGCTTAAGGAGAAATCATGGCACTCTCTGGTATTCAAATTTACAAACTTCTACCGCAGACCAATTGCAAGGAATGCGGTTTCCCAACCTGCCTGGCCTTTGCCATGAAATTGGCAGCCAAACAAGTCGAACTCTCATCCTGCCCGTACGTCAGCGACGAATCCAAGAAGCAGCTGGCTGAGTCGGCGGCGCCGCCAATTCGTCTGGTCACGCTTAGCGCGGATGGACAGGAAGTAAAAGCCGGCAACGAGACGGTCATGTTCCGGCATGAAAAAACATTTTATAACAAACCCGGCATTTTTATCCGGATCAAAGCAAGCGATGGCGCCGAGGCAATCGGAAAAAAGGTTGCCGCAGCGGATACTTACACGGTCAATTATGTAGGGATGGAGCTGGCTATTGACGGATTCGCGATCGAGGCGGATGGTGATCTCGCCGCGGCCGTCAAGGCTGTGCGCGAGAAATCAAAACGACCGCTGATTCTGATCGGCAAAGACGCTGCCGTGCTCGAGCCTGGACTTCAGGCGTGTTCAAGCGAGACCGCTTTAATCCATGCTGCCGATGCCTCCAACTGGGAAGCCATGGCAGAACTGGCTAAAAAATTCAAAGCTGCCCTGGCAGTTAAAAGCGAGTCGCTCGATGAACTGGCAGACCTGACCCAAAAAATCCAGGCGGCAGGCGTGGAAGATATGGTCCTTGACCTGGGAGGGAAAAATATGGCCGAGTGGCTGGCGCGTTCCACGCAGGTCCGGCGGTTGGCGCTCAAATCCAACTTCCGCGCGCTGGGGTATCCGGTGATCGCTTTTCCTGGCGATGCTGGCGACGAAGGTAAGGAATCGGTCTACGCTGCGCAGGCCATTTCCAAATACGCGGGGTTCGTCGTGATGGACACTTTTTCTCCAGAGATGATCTATCCGCTGCTGGTGCTGCGCGAAAATATCTATACCGATCCGCAAAAGCCGATCCAGGTACAACCCGGCATTTACGAGATCAATGCACCTACTCCGGATAGCCCGGTGCTGATCACCACGAACTTCAGCATCACTTACTTTAGTGTGGCCAATGAGGTCGAGGGTTCTGGTTTACCAGCCTGGCTCCTGGTGACGGACGCCGAGGGCATGTCCGTGTTGACCGCCTGGGCTGCCGGGAAGTTCGACGCCGAGCGCATTGCCAAATCCATCAAGGAATTTAATCTGGCAGACAAGGTCACTAATAAACGTGTGGTTCTACCGGGCCATGTGGCGGTGCTTTCCGGCGAGCTGGAAGAGGAGCTCCCTGGTTGGGAAATCCGTGTCGGTCCGCGTGAGGCCGTCGATATTCCCGCCTTCATGAAACAGGTTCTAAACTAAATCCGAAAGGGCATGCCTTCACTTTTGCACAGGTAAAATGGCTGATCACAAAGTATCTTTCGCACGAGAAGACGCTGAAGCTCCCTTCACGGTAGATGTCCCCACCGGGACCCTGCTGGCTGATGCAGCCCGGCAGGCCGGCGTGGAGATCGGCCAACCTTGTGGTGGACAGGGACGGTGTGGGCGCTGTGCTGTGCAGGTCAAACAGGGGACGATCCGCCGGCGCAGCACCCTGCGTCTCTCGGCTGAGGACGTTGAACAAGGTTACGCCTTGGCCTGTCAGTCGATTGTCGAAGGGGATGTGGCTGTCTACGTTCCGCCGCAGGAGAAAATCGAACGTCGGCTAACCACCGATCGCACCGCTGCGGAGGTCACAGTCCCGGTCGGGTACGATTACGCTAGTTCTCAGACTATCCGCCGGATACATCTGTCGCTCACGCCTCCCAGCATGGACGATCAAACCGACGACTGGTCACGCTTGCAAATCGCGCTGCGCCTTCAGGCCAAGGTATCGCGCAGCCAGGCATCCCTGCAGGTACTGCAAAAAATTGGCGCTATCTTGCGCCAGGGTGAATGGCAGGTGACAGCCATCCTGGAAACCAATCCTCAAGTGCCCGAAGATCCCGACCGCCTGGTTGACCTGCTCCCCGGGCACGTGGACGAAAGCACGCCCTTGTGGGGTATCGCCGTAGATATTGGCACGACCACCGTCACGCTCTGGCTGGTGGACCTCATCAGTGGCAGGGTCAGGGCCCAGGTGGCTGAATACAACGGGCAGATCGCCCGCGGTGAGGACGTCATCTCGCGCATCATCTTTGCCAGTAAAAACGGCGGTGGGCAGGAAATGCGTCAGCGGGTATTGGATTCGATTAATAGCTTGCTGGAACTGGCTTGCAAGCGTGTCAAAGCCAACCCGCAGGAGGTAGTCAAGGCCACTGTTGCCGGAAACAGCACCATGATCCACTTGCTGCTTGGCTTGCCAGCCGCCAGTATCCGGCTGTCCCCCTTTATCACAGCTGTCAACCACCCCCCGCTCATGGCTGCCCGCGAGGTGGGGCTGAATATCAATCCAGAAGGCAGTGTGGACTGCCTGCCCGGTGTGGCTTCCTACGTGGGGGCTGACATCACAGCCGGTGTGCTCTCCAGCGGGCTCGACCAGGCTGAGCAAATCATGCTTTTCTTGGATGTTGGCACGAATGGCGAAACAGTTCTGGGCAACCGGGATTGGCTGGTAACCTGTGCCTGTTCGGCTGGCCCGGCGTTCGAGGGAGCTGGTGTGGTAAACGGGATGCGGGCTACTACCGGTGCGATCGAGGAAGTCTGGATCAACAGCGACACTTTTGAGCCAACCTTCCGCGTGATTGGCGGGAGCAAACCCAAGGGTATTTGCGGAAGCGGTCTCATTTCCCTGTTAGCTGAAATGTTCCTGACTGGCCTGCTCGACAAAGCTGGAAACGTCAACCTATCATCCAAAACGGACCGCGTTCGGGAAGGCGAACATGGGCCGGAATACGTCGTCGTCTGGGGAAAGGATACTGAAAACGGCCAGGATATCGTTATTTCGCACGTCGATGTCGACAATTTACTGCGCGCGAAAGCTGCAATTTATGCCGGCTTTACCGTACTGGCCGATCAGGTTGGTGTGGCCCTGGAAGACGCAACCAAGGTATTAATTGGTGGATCCTTCGGCAAATATATTAACGTGGAAAAAGCCATACAGATTGGTTTGCTGCCCGATATGCCCTGGGACCGCTTTGAGTTTTTAGGCAATACCGCAGTTCGTGGTGCATACCGGGCACTGCTGGACTGGCAGACTCGCGACCGGATCAAGCAAATCGCAGAACGCATGACCTACATTGAGCTTTCAGCGGATAACACTTTCTACGAGGCTTTCATGTCCGCCATGTTTTTACCGCACACAGACGCGAACAAATTCCCGTCTGTCGAAGCGTTTTTTAGTAAGGCATAAAATCAGGTTTTCAACCTTCTGGAGAAAGGACACCACCATGTACATTATCGGCGAGAACATTCACATCATTTCGGACAAAGTCAAGGAGGCGCTGGTCAACCGTGATCGGGAATTTTTCATGGATATGGCCGTCAAGCAAGTCGAAGCAGGTGCCAAGGCTGTTGATATCAACCTGGGACCACGCAAGAAGGACTGGGAAGAAGTCTTTCCGTGGGTTGTCGAATCAGTCGAAGCTGTCGTCGACGTACCGCTATCGATCGATACGACCAACGTCAACGGAATGGAAGCCGCCCTCAAAACGATCAAGAAGGCCCAACCAATCCTGAATTCAACCTCGGCTGAACCTGATCGCCTGGAAAGAATCCCTGTTTTGGCAAAGAAATATGGCGCCAGGATCATTGCCTTGACGATGGGCTCTTCCGGAATTCCGGTCGGTGCTGATGAGCGAGTTAATTTAGCAGTCGAGACGCTCATCCCACGGTTGATGGAAATCGATTACCCGATGAAAGACCTGATCATCGACCCGCTGGTTTTGACCGTGTCCGGTTGCCAGGAATATTGCCCGCAACTGATCGAAGCGGTGCGTATGCTTCAGTATGCCTGGGATCCGGCCCCCATGATCTCGGTCGGCCTCTCAAATGTCTCGAACGCCGTCCCTGCGGAAAACCGCCCCCTGATCAATCGTGTTTATTGCGCCATGTTGATGGGCGTCGGCCTACAAACGATGATTGCCAATCCGCTTGACGAAAAACAGAACGATGTCATCAACTGGATCGAGAGTAAGGATACTTCCACACCGCTGGCCCGCGTTTATAACAAAATTGCCGAGCGCACCGAAGCCAGTGAAGAGCCTCAGAAGGAAGATTTCGATCATTCCGATCCGGAGCAAGCTGCAATTTGGAAGACCACCCAGATCCTGCTCAATAAAGTCATTTATGCGGACGGCTACCTGAATCAGTAAACGCCAGTAACGGTCCGCGTTTGCCTGCGGGAGGGCACTTATGACCATGAATGTGGAAGAACTACTTAAGAAAGCAGCTAAACCATCAGCCGATGCGATGAAGTTGCATCCGTTCTACCGAGGCAAGATCGAGACGACTCTGAAATGCACCGTTCATAGTTTCAATGATTTTGCTATCTGGTACACACCCGGCGTAGCCGCTCCGTGCAAAGCTATCCAGGCCGACCCGGAATTGGTCTACGAATACACCAATAAGTGGAACACCGTGGCTGTTGTCAGTGATGGAACTCGCGTGCTGGGCCTGGGAGATATTGGTCCCAAAGCCGGATTGCCGGTCATGGAAGGCAAGGCGCTGCTCTATAAATATCTGGGCGGCGTGGATGGTGTACCGCTTATGCTTGATACGAAGGACCCGGATGCCATCATTAATACCGTACTGATGTTGCAGCCCGGCCTTGGCGGAATCAATCTGGAAGACATTTCCCAACCAAAGTGCTTTTACATCCTGGATACACTGCGCGAGAAAGCCGAAATTCCGATCTGGCACGACGACCAACAGGGCACAGCCACGGTCACATTGGCCGGGTTGATCAATGCGCTCAAAGTAGTTGGCAAGAAAATGGAAGATGTCAGTATCGCCTTTATCGGTAGCGGCGCATCCAATGTAGCTATTTCGCGATTGATCTTCGCATGGGGCGCTGATCCGGCCAAATGCTTCATGGTCGACAGCAAAGGTATCCTTGGCAAACACCGCAAAGACCTCGAGATGCGCAAGGCTGAGTATGTAGACAAATGGAAGCTGTGTAATATCACCAATGCCGAAGGCCGGGAAGGCGATATCCCCGACGCGATGAAAGGCGTGGATGTCGTGATCGCCCTGTCCAAGTCCGGGCCGGGCGTCATTCTCCCGGAATGGATTAAGGGCATGGCTAAAGATTCCATCTTGTTTGCTTGTGCCAATCCTGTTCCCGAGATTTGGCCCTGGGAGGCCAAGGAAGCCGGCGCTGCTATCGTTGCCACAGGCCGGTCTGATTTCCCCAACCAGGTCAACAACTCGTTGGGGTTCCCCGGCATCTTCCGTGGTACGCTGGACGTCCGTGCCCGTACGATTACCGATGAAATGTGCTTTGCGGCTGCGCAAGCCTTAGCAGACCACGTCGGCGATCGTCTGGATGATGAACATATCCTGCCTAACATGGATGACTGGGAAGTCTTCCCACGCGAAGCGGCTGCGGTGGCGATGAAAGCCATCGAACAGGGGCTGACTCATCATGAAACTACCTACGAACAGGAATTCGAGTTGGCTACCCGGATCATTAAGCGCTCGCGTTCGATGACCCAGCGTCTGATGGAAGAAGGATTCATCCCTGAACCGCCAGCTGACGATGGCGACTCTCCGGAAATTGACCTGGAAACGGTCAAGTCCGCCTATTAGGAAGAGGAGGTTGGAATGTACGACCTGATCGTAATCGGAGGCGGGCCGGCTGGACTCACAGCCACGATATATGCGATTCGCAAACGCCTCAATGTATTGCTTCTGACCAAAGATCTGGGCGGTAAAACCAATTATCGTCTGGCGCTACCCTGGATTGAGGACTACCAGGTCATCCGGGGATTGGAAATCGTAAACAAATTCCGCAGCGAACTCGAATATCTAGACTTTGCTCGCCATATGGAAGCGGTAGAAAAAATCAACAAGAATAACGGTGGGTTTTTAGTAACCACCAAAGGTGGCGCAAATCTCGAAGCCAGGGCGATTGTCATTGCCACTGGAGCCCGCCAGGTGCGTATGGACGTGCCCGGGGAAAAAGACTACACCATGAAGGGCCTGTGTTATTCCGCGCTTTCATATGCTCCGCTTTTTATTGACAAGACGGCCATCGTCATCGGTGGCGCTGAACTGGCCTTGCGCTCAGCGGGAGAGTTGTCGACCGTGGCCAAGCAGGTCTATCTGGTTTGCGGTGATGAAAAGCGGCTCGATTCCCCACTCGGTAAGAAACTCAAATCGGCCGGGAATGTCACAATCCTGAAAGATCACGAGATCGTCGAAGTCAAGGGAGACGAATTTGCCCGTACGCTTGTCTTGAAGGATCCTTCCGGCAAACCAATTGAGATCAGTGCCGATGGAATGTTTGTGGAAAAAGCGCTGACACCCAACTCCAAAATGGTGGCCGATCTGGTTGAATTGGATGGCAGCGGGCGGGTTATCGTCGATTGTGCCTGTCATACGAATATTCCCGGTGTCTTTGCTGCGGGTGATGTCACAAACGGTTACGCGGAACAGGTATTGATCGCTGTAGGAGAAGGCGCTAAAGCAGCGCTGAGTGCTTACGAATATCTTCTCCCCAAATTGTAGAGATTTGAGGAAGATCAAAGATTTACCACCAGGAGGTGTAAAATGCCCATATTTTCTCCGGGAAGACGCTGGCAACCCCCGTTCATGCCATTCAAACGAGAGCCATTTGGCCGCCGATTGTTGGCATCCATGGAAAAGGTTGTAAAAGGCCCGTTATTTGGCTGCCGAATGTGCGGGAACTGCCTGTTACAGGAGACCGCCTTCATTTGTTCTATGGAATGCCCAAAAGGTGTTCGCAATGGTCCCTGCGGTGGATCGACACCCGAGAGATGTTATGTGGATGAGACCCGCCCCTGTATGTGGTACAAGATATACGAACGCGCCTTCAAGCTGGGGCGCGAGGAAATGCTGTTGGAGGTCCTGCCACCTTTAGATTGGAATAAGGTCGGGACCGAGACCTGGGGCGATGTGGCAACACAAGTCGGCAGGATCGGGGTGAAGAACACAGTCACGGGCCTGCTCGCACGCGATCCGATGAGCCGCGCAACCACATGGGATATGATCTTTCGACCGGTCAGGCAGCCAGAATGGTGGAGTGGTGATTCCAAATACCATCCCCCGGCATACGAGGAACCGGTTTCGGAACTGGAACGCCGGTTAAAAGCCGGGGAATTTGTGGTCACCAGTGAAGTTGCTCCTCCGATGACCATCTCAACTAACAAGCTATGTAAAAACGTGTTGATGGTGAAACCATATGTAGCCGCCATCAATTTTACCGATTGTCCTTCTGCGACACCGCGTATGTCTTCTTGGGCCTGCTCTTCGATGGCGATCCAGAATGGGGCTGAGCCCGTCATGCAGATCGCTGCCCGAGACCGCACAAGAGTCGGATTGCAGGCGGAAGTCATTGGCTCAAATGCTCTCGGCGTGCGTAATATTCTGTGCCTCTCCGGCGATAGTATGAGTATGGCACCTGATCCGCGTGGGCGCATGGACGTGATAGATCTGGATTCAATTCAAATGTTGTGGATCCTGCGTCGGATGCGTGATGAAGGCAAATATCTGGATGGCCGTAACTTGAAGTTCCCGCCTAAATACTTTTTAGGTGCGGCGGCTTCACCGTTTGCTTCCGAACCCAAATTCCAGGCCTTACGCGAGCACAAAAAAATCAATGCCGGGGCGCAATTTTTCCAGACCAACTTGGTCTATGATTCCGAGCGACTGGAAATCTGGCTGAATGAGTTAGCCAAGCGCGATGTATTGGATAAGGTTTACATTTTGATTGGTATTACTCCGCTCAAGACTCTCAAAATGGCACGCTACATGAACGATGCAGTGCCCGGCGTGTTTATACCAGAGCCATTAATCCAACGAATGGAAAAAGCTGACGAACAGGGAAATGCTGCCGAGGAAGGTTTCCAGATTGCGCTGGAATTAATCGAACAGATTCGCAATAAACAGGGTGTAAATGGATTCCACATCATGGCAGTCGGCTGGGAGGATATAGTCCCGCGCCTGGTTACTGAAGCCGGTCTGCTGCCGCCCGATTTTGTTGCACCGGAACCCGAAATGGAGAAGCAAGTCAATCCCGCCTAGATACTGGCCGAATCGCTTTTTGCATTGAAGTCGCTCCGTATCATGCGGTAGGCGAAGAGGAAAATGCAATGTTGCCTGAACAAATCAAGAATTACCGCGAAATGGTCACGCTAAAAGGAGGTGCATATGTCCTTTTACGTGCCATGATCAAAGAAGATAAGAAACGCCTCACAGAATTTTATAGTGCGGTCAGTGATGACGACTTGCGCTATCTTCACCACAATGTCAAGGATTCGGTGATCGTTGATAGTTGGTGTGAAAACCTGGATTATTCTAGCGTATTGCCGATCCTTGCCCTCGCAAAAGAGCGTGTGATTGGGAGTGCGACCTTACACTTCTTCCCAGGTCCTCAAAAGCATATCGGTGAAGTGCGTGTGTTTTTAGCCAAGGATTATCGCAGACATGGTTTGGGCATGAAAATGATCCGGGCATTGATCGATCTGGCCCGCAAGCAGGGACTAAATATCTTGATCGCTGAAATAGTTGCTGACAAAACAAAGGTGATCAAGGCTTTCGAGAAATTGGGTTTCAAACCAAGCTGTACGCTGGATGATTATTTCATGTTTCCCGATGGCGAATTTGCTGATGTGGTTTTGATGAGCATGACGCTTCGGCCCAGGATTGATGAGTTCTAAGGTGTTGACCCTGCGCCAATTAGTTCGAAACGCAACTGGCCAAGATCTAAATCATTGTCAGGCCTGCATGGATTGCGAATTTCCATATCCGGAAGAGATCGACATACCCATCTCCAGCATGGTGCAAATGGTTTTATTTGACGATGATGAGATTTTGACCAGTCGACTATTGTGGTCTGATATGATTCTCAAGTCTGCCAAGGGGGTTTGCAAACGGGGCCTTGATTTACAGGCTGTAATGCTCGCCCTTCGCGAGGAAGCTAAGCAGCGTGGTTTAAACAGCGAAATTCAATAGCTGGACAATATCGAATCCAAAAGGGCAGTGGTCTATTCCACTGCCCTTTTGGATTCGACCAGCTCCAAAAATTTAACTGACCCTTAACTTGCTCAAATAAGACAATTAAGATGATATTTAGCTACATGCACTAGAATAAGAAAGCGGTTGTCGTTGAATCTACGACTATCATCGAAGGAGCGTCGCATGAAATTTGACATTAAACGATGGGTCGTTCTTGGGGCCAGCTTGCTGCTTGGTGGTTGTGCCCCATATCCGACATTTCTTGACCCAGCCTCCCCGATTGCAGGCCATGAGGCATCTTTATATCGAATTATTTTAATTATGGCACTCGTGGTCTTTGTTTTAGTTGAAGGCGCATTGATTCTAATATTAATTCGCGATCGAGGCAGAAAAGGTGATAACACCCCTCCCAAACAGGTTTACGGAAACACAAGACTCGAGGTGACATGGACAGCGATTCCAATCCTGTTGGTGATTGCCTTGTTTGTCATGACTGTCCAGACGATGCATGCGGTTGCAGCACCTGCCCCCCAAAAAAGTGACTTGAATGTGCAAGTAACCGGTCATCAGTGGTGGTGGGAATTTAGCTACCCGGCCTTGGGGATCACAACCGCCAATGAACTGCATATTCCAGTTGGGGGGACGGTCCAAATCACGCTCGCTTCAGTTGACGTGATCCATAGTTTTTGGGTACCCCAACTTTCGGGGAAGACCGATGTCATTCCCGGTCAGACCAATCATATGTGGTTAAAGGGAGAGAAAATCGGTGTCTATCACGGACAGTGTGCCGAGTTCTGCGGGACGAATCATGCAAATATGCGCTTCAAGGTAATCGTCGAATCGCAAGCGGACTTTAACGCCTGGGCAGCCAGCCAGCAAAAGGACGCACCGCAACCGCAAACTGATGCAGAAAAACAGGGTTACAAGATGATTACAACGGGCATCTGCTCAAATTGCCATACTTTAAACGGTACAGACGCAAAAGGCACAATCGGTCCTAACCTGACTCACCTGTTCTCGCGTACTAGTTTCGCTGGCTCTACATTTGATCTGAATCAGAGTAATTTGCGCAGCTGGCTACAAGATACGCAGGCCATGAAACCCGGTAATGACATGGTTGTCAAATTGAAACCTGATGAAATTGATGCGCTGATTGCGTATCTTACACAGCTTAAATAGTTGGTAGGAAGGAGAATTATGTCTGTTCAAGCACAGTCCCTACCCAAAATGCAGGATAAGTCAGAAAGTGGTCTGCTCTCCTGGCTCATGACTGTCGATCACAAACGAATCGGCATCATGTATTTGGTCACTGCCTTTTTGTTCTTTTTAGTCGGCGGGACCGAAGCTCTGTTGATGCGCTTGCAATTAGCCCAACCCAACGGCAAGGTATTAACCCCTGATCAATATAACCAGATCTTCACCATGCATGGTACGACCATGATTTTTTTGGTTGTCATGCCGCTGGCAGCTGGTTTCGGTAACTACTTCGTTCCGCTCCTGATCGGCGCGCGGGATATGGCCTTCCCCAAGTTGAATGCCCTGAGTTACTGGACCTATCTGTTTGCCGGGATTTTTATGTACAGTAGTTTTGTGTTTGGGGGGGCACCCAATGACGGCTGGTTCAGCTATGCTCCCTTGACTGAAAAACTGTACTCGCCAACCCATGGTATGGATTTTTGGGCAATGGGTATATTGTTACTTGGGATTGCCACCACAATCGGCTCCATAAACTTTATTGTTACAATCATCCAACTCCGCGCACCGGGTATGACCATCAACCGTATGCCGATGTTCGTTTGGACGACCTTCGTAACATCCTTCCTGGCGGTCTTCTCTCTGCCTTCCCTGACGACGGCAGTTGTGCTTTTACTCCTGGACCGCCAACTTGGAGCCCATTTTTACAACGTTGCTCAAGGCGGTACAGCTTTACTCTGGCAACACCTATTTTGGTTCTTTGGCCACCCGGAAGTTTACATTCTGATCCTGCCTGCCATGGGAATGGTTTCGGAAATCATCCCCGTCTTTTCAGGGAAGCCTTTGTTTGGATATATGGCCGTTGCTTATTCAGCCGTTGCGATCGGCTTTTTGGGGTTCACTGTCTGGGCCCATCACATGTTTGCCACCGGCATGCCAGCAACATCCTTATTGTTTTTCTCGGCTGACAGTTTCCTGATCGGGGTGCCAACCGGCGTAAAGATTTTCGCCTGGATGGGAACGATGTGGAAAGGAAAGCTGCGTTTTTCGTCGGCGATGCTATTTGCCATAGGATTTGTTGCCTTGTTCCTAATCGGCGGGTTGGACGGCGTCCACATGGCTGTTGTGCCGGTCGACTGGCAGATTACCGATACGTATTATGTGGTGGCTCACATCCATTACGTGCTTTTTGGCGGCGCAATTTTCGGTATTTTTGGCGCCATCTATTACTGGTTTCCAAAAATCACCGGCCACCGTTTGCAGGAAGGGATCGGCAAGTGGCATTTCTGGATCATGTTCATAGGGATGAATTTGGTCTTCATGCCCATGCATTTCCTGGGAATCGCTGGCATGCCCCGACGTATTTACACCTATGGCGATGGCCTCGGTTGGGGGATCTGGAATTTTGTCGAAACGATTGGCGCATTTGCCATCGCAATCAGTGTATTGGTCTTTCTAATCAACTTCTTCGTGTCAATGCGTAAACCCGCAACCCATGAGTCTGATCCCTGGGACGGGTATACCCTCGAATGGACTACCAGTTCCCCTCCACCCGCCTATAATTTCGCTGAAATACCCTCGGTCCGGAGCCGGCGCCCCGTATGGGATCAGAAGCACCCTGAAATGGCCGATTGGAAGGTGGGCGAATGAATGCCTTGACTTCACCAGCACATAATCACAAAGTCATGACGGCACGCATTGCCTTGTTGACTGCGCTTGGAACCGAATCGGTGTTCTTCCTGACACTTATTGTGGCTTATATTGCACTCCGAAACCAATTCAACTGGCCAATGGAGCATACCCTCAGTCGGCTGGCTTTTCCACTTGCGAATAGTGCTGTTTTAATTCTTAGCGCGCTGACTGCCTGGCGCGCTCAAGCCAGCATTAGCCTGGGAGACCAAACTGGTTTAAAAAGCTGGTTGCTGGTTACTTTGTTGCTTGGATTGTTCTTCGTCGCCGGGCAGGTATTTGATTTTACCAACGCCGGTCTCCGGATCAATGACCAGGCCTTTGGCGGGGTCTTTTTCACCCTGATGGGATTCCATGCCTTGCATGTCCTCGCCGGTGTCGTCATCCTGACCATGAACAGCCTCCGAGCCCGGTTGGGAGACTTTACCGCAGAAAAACATATTGCGATTGAAATTGGAACCTACTTCTGGTACTACGTGACCGCCGTTTGGATAATCCTGTTTGCGGCCCTGTTTCTCGTATGAGCCTAATTCTGTACTATCCATGGAATTGGTACCCTAGCGTTGTGATTGGGTTCGGCCTTTGGACCCTTGCATATTTGCTTCTGATCGGTCCCTTGCGCCTGCGTTTTGGTTGGGGAAAGTTGCCAGCCCCTGGACAGCAAATTGCATTTCATTTCGGCACATTGATTGCATTATTTGCCCTGGTTTCTCCGCTTGATACGTTGGGAGATGAGTATCTCTTCAGTGCGCACATGGTTCAGCATCTACTTTTATTGTTTATCACTGCCCCACTTTGGCTTCTGGGCATACCCGGATGGTCATTTGACCTATTATTGCCGAGGAAACAAATCGTCAAGTTGGCACGGATGCTGACCAATCCGCTCGTATCATTCTTTATCTTTGCATTTGTCATGATCGTTTGGCATCTACCTGCACTTTACAATTTAGCTTTGGAACATGAAGGTCTGCATATTTTTGAGCACCTGACGTATTTGGCTGCCGCTGTGATCGGCTGGTGGCCGATTGCAGCACCAGACACGTGTATCGCCCCCAAGCCGACACCGCCGGTACGTATGTTGTATATTTTTTTGTTGACAATTCCCTGTACAGGTCTGGCGGCAATCTTGACCTTTGCAAAAGTACCCTTTTATCCCTTTTACATTACCGCTCCACGCATCCTGGGATTAAGCACCCTCGCGGACCAGCAACTTGGCGGGCTGCTTATGTGGTTGCCGACCCATCTCGTCCTGTTATCAGCATTGAGTCTGACATTCTTTGGCTGGTTTAGCTCCTTGAAAAATAACACGGGTAATCATCACCCGGCCAGCCAACTACCATAGGAGACTGATATGGAAAAACATCCTGGTATTCATATGCCCTCACCAAGTTATTGGCCAATTACGTTGGCTTTTTCATTAGCTTTGATTGCGATTGGCGTGGTGTTCAGTCCGATCGTGAGTCTGATCGGTATTGTCCTCTTGCTGGTTTCTTTTGGCGGTTGGACGATGGAAAATCGAAGATTTGACCAGGAAGGAGGCGGACATGACGAATAATGAGTTAGCCAAAACGGCCCCCATCCCGCAACGCGAAAATACAAAACTGGCTATGTGGCTGTTTCTCGGCGGTGAGGTTGTGTTCTTTGTTTCGCTGATTTTGACGTTCATTATGACCCGCCTGACCCAATCAGATTACGAAACGCAGTTTCGATCCCATTTGAGCATACCGGTCATTGCCATCAACACCTTTATTTTAGTGACCAGCAGTTACTTTGTAGTACGTGCGCTTGAGGCGATAACGTTCAATGGCGACCAGAAGAAATTGCGCAACAATTTAATCGTAGTCCTAACCCTGGGTCTGCTTTTCTTGGCTGGACAAGCCTTTGAATGGACCACCTTGTTTCGGGAAGGTGTAAATTTGTCCAGTACCTTCGGTACCCCATTCTTCACCATTACTGGCATCCATGGTACGCATGTTTTTGTGGGTGTTTTGTGGATCATTTACTTGTTGGCTGGCCACAAGCGATTGCCTTTTACAAAGCAGAACCATCTGGCAATCGAAAACTTCGGTTTGTACTGGCATTTTGTCGATATCGTTTGGATTGTCCTGTTTACTTTAATTTATCTAATCTAATGAGGATGCTATGACTAAAGAAGCTGTAGAAAAACGTCCGAACTATCTGCTTATATTTGTCCTGCTGGCCGCCTTCACTTTTATTGAAACCCTAGTCAGCTATGTCCAACAACAGGCAATCAAGTTTCCTGTGCTTTTAACCTTATCGGTGGTAAAAGCTGTTCTGGTGCTTTTATATTTTATGCATTTGAAATTTGATGCACGCCTTTTCAGCTACCTATTTATTGCTGGCTGCGTCTTGTCAATTCCCCTGATTCTTGTTATCACACTTGTCATGCCCGTCATTATTTAGCCTTCTGATTTATTAATTTGGGGGCAAGTGTGCAGAGCCCTTGCACCAAATTCTACAAAGGGGTAAACTGTGTCCAATATGCCTGTGCATCGCATCCTCCTCGTTGACGATGATCCATTAATTTGTAAGGGCTTGAAATTCAACTTGGAACAGGCTGGTTACCAGGTTGCGACTGCCAGTACCGCACATACCGCGCTTGAAATTTCCAATCGTCTGCCATTTGATATTGCGATCCTGGATGTCGGATTGCCGGATGACAGCGGGTTGGATCTTTGCCGCAACCTAAAAGATAACCAGAACCTGCCAGTCATATTTTTAACTGCCCGACGAAGGGAATTGGACGAAATTGTCGGTTTGGAAGTCGGGGGAGATGATTATGTAACGAAACCCTTTAGCACGGATTTGTTGCTGGCGCGTATCCGTGCCGTCCTGCGTCGTTCCGAAAAAACCACCCCAAGACCAGAACCGGTCAATAAGCCTATCATTGCCGGGCAGTTCGAGTTGAATTACATGACTCACATTGCCAGCAAACAGGGCCTCATACTCGATCTGGCGCCTCTAGAATTTTCACTATTGCATTTATTCGTTTCGCATCCGGATCGCGTTTACACCAGTGACGAATTGGTCGAAAGTATTTGGGGTGTCGAATATAAAGGCGAACGACAAGTTCTTTACGTGCAGATTCGAAGTTTACGCGAAAAGATTGAAGATGATCCGTCTAATCCACGCCATATTGTGACCCTTCGCGGGGTTGGATATAAATTTGTGCCGTGAGAAAATCGATCAGTCTCCACTCCTATCTGTCTTTGACGAATGCGATACTGATCTTAATGGTTTTGGGGGTAATTGGTTACATCTGGTCACGGGGGCAACAAGACGCAATAGAGCGTGAATTACAATCCGAAGTGCGCGAACATGCCCTTCTATTGGCTACAATTGTCAGCCAAAAATATGACCAGAATCCAGATCTGAATATCGATTCCTATCAGCTTCCCGCCGACATTACCAACGCGGATTACATTGTTGCTTATTTGGCCAATGATTTATCGCTGCACAATTTGGGCGACCAACCGCTGACGGTTGAGCAATCTAATTATTTCAGGCAATATGGGCACACAGCCTTGAATGGGGATAGCAACGTTGTTCGCTTGCGCTGGGGTACCAGGACCGAAGAGAGTATATATGCCAGTTCACCGGTCTTGGACCACTATGGCAAGGTATCAGGAGCTATTTGCGTTATTTTGCCTCTTGACCGATTGGGGTCGCAGTTTTCTCGCATGCGCTTGACTCTGTTGTCGATCGTTTTAGGTGTTTCGCTTATCGGGATTATTGTGAGTTTTTTGTTCACCAATTTGATCACGCAGAGAGTCGTCGATGCTGAAAAGCTGGCCGCCAGGGTGGCGCAGGGAGATTACCAGTTGAGGTTACCCGAAACCGGACCTCGAGAGCTGCAGGAATTGGCTACTCACCTGAATCGGATGGCACAAGAGTTACAAGACCAAACACATCAACGACAATCTTTACTTGCAAATGTGACTCACGAGTTGGCCCGACCTCTAGGTGGTCTTCAACAAGGCGTCGAAAGTCTTCAAGGTGGTGCATTTAAGGACAAGGAGCTATCAGCCGAATTGTTGGATAACATGGCGCAGACGATTCGTCGTATGGAGCTTCTGATTGATGATATCGGGTTGGCGGCTCACCCGACCACAAAACCTATTCAACTAAATCGAACTTGCATTCAACTTGAACCATTCTTGCGAAGTTTGGTTACTCGTTCCAGGACAGCTGCCCGGAACCACGACATTGAGATTGACTTTGATTTGCCACCTGCTTTGCCGGAAATCTATGCTGACGAAAAGCGTCTAAATCAAATTATGGGAAATTTAATTGATAATGCGTTAAAGTTTACACCTCGAGAAGGTCGTATTAATGTCACGGTTAAATTTCCCGATCCAGAGCATATTCAGTTAATGGTCAGAGACAGCGGACCGGGGATTGCTGCGGAAGACGCTCCTTATATTTTCTCGCCTTTCTATCAGGGACAGGCAGGAAAGCGCATCATGCAGGGAATGGGTCTGGGTTTGGCAATTGCCCGCCAATTAGCGGAAGCACATGGGGGTAGCCTGGTTCTTGAAAACGCCCCAGGGGGTGGTTCAATCGCAATTCTAAATCTCCCAAATAAGCGTGTACTTAACTGACCCTTAAATATATTTAACTTGAATAGAGATAATTACGGCCTTATTTATACTATTATTGTATTTAAGATTAGCAACCAAAGGAGAAGAAATATGAAACGTCGTAAACTTTTATCCATCCTTGCCATTGCTTTGTTAAGTGTTCCATTCCTAACCGGTTGTGGCCCGAAAAATGTCAAGGTTTCCGAGAAGTCATACAGCATCGATATGGCTTCCAATTCCTTCAAAGCCGGGCAAATCACTTTCAGTATCACCAATGATGCCACTGACCAGGCACACGAGTTTGTCATCTTCAAGACTGACTTGCCCGAAGACCAGCTGCCGCTTAATTCAGATGGTGATGTTGATGAGAATGGACAAGGAGTTTCGCATATTGATGAGGTTGAGGACATCCAACCTGGTGAGACAAAGGAGTTATCTGTGAATCTTGAGCCGGGAAACTACGTTGCGATTTGCAACATGCCTGGCCACTATTCACAAGGCATGCATTTTGCCTTCTCTGTCAAATAAATAAATAATCACTACCCCCAAAGTGCCAGATAGCTATCTGGCACTTTTTCTTTTTAAGGTTATTTCGGCAGGATGTAGATACCGGTTTGTTGGTGATTAAATGCACATATTGATTTGGCGTGTGTAGGGTAAAATTACGGGGTCAGCTGGCTGACATAATTCCTAAGGAGTTTCGCGATGTCTCACACCACTCAACCAACCGCGGTTAATCCGCTTCCCGATAAAGGTATTTTCGATCCGTCGCATGATATCTTGCATTATCAGCCACGTGTGCTGGATGCCATCTTTTCTCCCAAAAACGTAGCCGTAATTGGTGCTACCGAGAAGGAAGGTAGTGTCGGGCGTACGATCGTCTGGAATCTAATCAGCAGCCCTTTTGGCGGAGCCGTCTTCCCGGTCAATCCCAAGCATCCCAGTATCCTGGGTATCAAAGCCTATCCATCCATTGGCAAAGTCCCGGATCCGGTTGACCTGGCTGTGATTGTAACCCCATCACCCACTGTGCCCGGCATTATCAATGAATGTGTAGAAGCTGGTGTCAAGGGCGCAATTGTTATTTCTGCTGGATTTAAAGAAATTGGCACTGAAGGTGCGAAACTCGAACAACAGATCATGGATCATGCCAGGCGCGGACGCATGCGCATCATTGGCCCAAATTGCCTGGGAGTCATGAATCCGATCACTGGTTTGAATGCTACTTTTGCGAATGCCATGGCACGTCCAGGCAACGTGGGATTTATCAGCCAGTCAGGCGCTTTATGTACAGCCGTATTGGACTGGTCATTTCGAGAAAATGTTGGCTTCTCTTCCTTCGTTTCGATCGGATCGATGCTGGATGTTGACTGGGGCGATCTGATTTATTACCTGGGCGACGACCCGCACACACGTAGCATCGTGATTTATATGGAAACCATTGGTAATGCACGTTCTTTTCTTTCTGCTGCACGCGAGGTTGCTCTAACCAAGCCGATCATTGTCATCAAGCCGGGCCGCACAGAGGGGGCTGCCCGAGCTGCCGCATCCCATACCGGTTCGTTGACTGGCTCAGACGAAGTATTGGACGCCGCATTTCGCCGTGTAGGTGTATTGCGTGTTGACAGCATTGGCGAGCTGTTCTCCATGGCAGAAGTTTTGGCCAAACAGCCTCGGCCAAAAGGCCCACGGCTAACGATCCTGACCAACGCCGGTGGTCCGGGCGTATTGGCAACGGATGCTCTGATAACTGGCGGAGGAGAATTGGCCACATTTTCAGATCAGAGCCTGAAGGAATTCAATGATATTTTACCGCCGCAGTGGAGTCATAATAACCCAATCGATATTCTTGGAGATGCCAGCCCAGAGCGATACGGCAAATCCCTGGAAATAGCCGCCAAAGATCCGAACAGTGATGGATTATTAGTCATTTTAACACCGCAAGCCATGACTGACCCGGCCTCTACGGCTGACGCACTAAAACAATACGTGTCTGCTTATGACAAGCCGCTTCTGGCCTCATGGATGGGCGGGGAAGATGTAGCTGCAGGTGAGGCCATCCTAAATCGCATCGACATTCCGACCTTTTCCTATCCGGATGTAGCAGCCCAGGCATTCGATTATATGTGGCGATACACATATAACCTGCGTGGTATTTATGAGACGCCCGACCTCGCTGAAGAATCGGACGGCTCAGGACCTGACCGCGATCGCGCAGCCGCTATCATCGACCGGGCACGCACATCCGGTCGGACAATTCTGACCGAGGTTGAATCCAAAGACTTACTGGCATCGTATGATATTCCAACCACGCCGAATTATGTTGCCGCGACACCTGAGCAAGCTGCCGCGTTTGCTTCTAAGGTTGGCTATCCCGTCGTGCTTAAGATCCATTCCGAGACAATCACCCACAAGACTGACGTGGGTGGCGTTCGATTGAATCTGCTTAATGAGGATGAGGTTATAGATGCCTTTAAAGGCATCGAATTATCGGTAAGAAAAAAGGCTGGAGAGGGTCATTTCCTGGGTGTCACGGTTCAGCCGATGATCAAACTCGAGGGCTACGAAATTATCCTCGGCTCCAGTATCGACCCACAATTTGGTCCTGTGTTACTCTTCGGTACAGGCGGTCAATTGGTGGAGGTCTTTAAGGATCGCTCATTGGGTCTACCACCGCTGAATACCACCCTGGCACGCCGAATGATGGAGCAAACAAAAATATACAAAGCCTTGCAGGGTGTGCGTGGTCGTAAGCCAGTTGACCTGGATGCGCTTGAGAAAATACTGGTTCGTTTCAGCCAATTGGTCGTCGAGCAACCCTGGGTTAAGGAATTGGATATCAACCCACTGCTCGCCTCGCCAGAAGGCTCATTGGCCCTGGATGCGCGCGTGGTTCTTTACGGGAAAGATGTGATGGAGAAGGACCTTCCCAGGCAGGCCATCCGGGCTTACCCGATCCAATACGTCCAACCGTGGAAAATGAAGGATGGTCGCGAAGTGACGATCCGCCCCATTCGTCCTGAGGATGAGCCGTTGCTGACGCGCTTCCATCAAACTCTATCGGACCGAAGTGTTTATTTGCGGTATACCTCCCCAATGCTGCTTAGTCAAAGAGTGGCGCATGAGCGTTTGGCTCGTATTTGCTTCAATGATTATGATCGTGAAATTGCTCTGGTCGTGGAATGGGAGGATCAAAATTCAAGCGAGCGTTATATTCTGGGTATTGGACGTCTATCCAAACGTCACGGCCTGGATGAAGCCAGTTTTACTATGCTGGTCAGTGACGAATATCAAGGACAGGGTATCGGCAAGGAATTGTTGCGCCGACTAATCCAAATTGCGCGCGATGAAAAAGTAAAACACCTGCGTGCCACGCTCTCCCCGGATAATGCGAGCATGCGCAAGGTATGCGAGAAATTGGGCTTCTCTTCTTTTTATACCAATAGCAAGACTGGTATGGTAGAGGCCGAGATGCAACTTTAACTTCTGCACTAAAGAAATTAAAGACCTGATACGTATCTATCGAATCAGGTCTTTTTTAATACCTTCTTAATGCACATGAGAGCCTGGATTAAGGACAGCAACCTGATTACATGGAATAATGCAAGTAACCTTATACAACTTTGGAGGAATATTCTGATGTCGACTAAATTTAAAAAGATTGTTACGTTGCTGGCAATGGCTTTATTCGTTGTACCTTTGTTGACCGCTTGTGGGAGCGGCCAGAAAACTGTGGACGTTAAGGAAGATTCTTTTTCAATCACAATGCCTTCCAGTTTGAAAGCTGGAAACATTACCTTCCATGTATCCAATATAGATTCATCCGCAAACCACGAATTCATTATTATTAAAACTGATCTGGCACCAGATAAATTACCCCTGGACGGGAATGGGAATGCAGATTTAACCGCGCAGGGTGTGACGGTTATCGATCAGATCAAGGATCTGGCTCCGGGTGCATCCCAGGATTTAACCGCAAATTTGACTCCTGGAAAATATGTTGCCATATGCGATCTGCCCGGCCATTATAAGGCTGGTATGTTCATTGGCTTTGTTGTGAAATAGAAAATCCGATCGAAGCGTTAGCCACCAGAAAACTGGTGGCTTTTAATTTAACCAGAATGTGGTTTAATCATAATAATGGATATTTCCAGTTATCAGATCCGCCGATGTGAGAACCCGGAGTGTGGTTTACGTTTCCCGCTGGTTGATAACAATCCTAATGGGGATCGTTGTCCAATTTGCTTAGGCACAACCCGTCTTGTACTGGAAGGCATGCTGGAAGGCGTACCATTTTCTGCAGAACGATCCCGGCCCCGTGTTCCACTTGAGGGGCTGCTAGACAACATCCGTTCGGCCTGGAATGTTGGCTCTATCTTCCGTACCTCGGACGGGATAGGATTACGGCGGTTGCACTTATGTGGTATTACACCTACGCCTGAGATTGAGAGTGTGGTCAAGACAGCACTAGGGGCGGAGCGATTTATACCCTGGACTTATTCGCGAGACGCTTTGCAAAGCGCAATATCTTTGAGGGCTGCTGGCTATCAACTCTGGGCTTTGGAACAGGATCCGCGTGCTGATCCTATCGAAAGTATTTCAGTGCTTGATCGACAGGATCCAGCGGTATTAATTGTCGGAAACGAAATCACCGGTGTCGATCCCGAATTGATGGAATGCTGTGACAGAATAATTCATCTCCCCATGCATGGCAGCAAACGGTCTATCAACGTCGCGGTGGCTTTTGGGATTGCAGCTCACCATTTATCGTTGAAGATGGCTAAAAACTAGTTCAGGTGTTCTTTTTCCCGGGATGACAGCGCCTTTGCTACCAGGGTGATCGAATGCTCAGGCACCAGGTCTGCCCCATCCGCGATTTGGGTCCTACAGGAGGTCCCAGGCGCAGCCACCGCCCAGCCTTTCGCTTTTGCTTTCCTGACTTCTGGGAGCAGAACCAACTCCCCCACAGCTTGTGATACTTCGAAGTGTTCGGTTTCGTAACCAAAAGCCCCGGCCATACCGCAGCAGCCGCTGGGAATTATATCTACTTCGTAACCGATTATTCGGAGAAGCTCTGCGCTTGCTGTTTGTCCAATTGGGTAGCCGTCAGGTGCTGGTAGTTGGGATTTTTGGTAGCAGTGTCCGTGTAGTTTTATTTTAGAGCGTTGTGTATTTAGGTAATTTTTTTGTGAATTATTGGCTACGCGAAATATTCTTTGATTCGACGAATTGACACCCGGACGCACCAGATATTCATCGATCATCCATGTCCGGGCCGCTATAGCATCGATTTCAGTCGCGCGCTCAGGCAACAGATCCAAAAACTCGTCCTTCAGAGTATAAATTTCAGACGGTTCCACCCCCACTACCGCAAGCAGACCTTGTGGATCGCGCTTGTGAATTTCGTCCAGGATGCGCGCGGCGTGCTTTTTGGCGCCTTTCAGGAAGCCCTTGGAAATCAGCGTCCTCCCGGCACCCATTATCGGTAAAACCGTAACATCCACACCACATAATCGAAGCACCTCCAGAGCATCAGCTTCAATTTGCGGCTCAAAGTAGTGGGTAAACACATCTGGCAGATACAGGCAACGTTCAAATACATTTTTGGGCAGGACATCCCCGAACGAATGTATCGGGGCGCTGAATTGAGGCAATATCCGCTTTGATGAAACTCCCAGCCAACTTTCAGCTACGCGCTTGACCCAGCCCAGATCGGTAATGCGGTTCATCAGTACACCGAATGGCGCTCCCAATTTAGCCAGTATATCAATGTAAGCAAAAATATAATCACGCGGTGGGCGGCGATGATGCTGGTAATATGCATGCTGGAACTCATATTTGAGCTTCGGCATGTCCACGCCGGTCGGACATTCGGATGTACAACCTTTACACGCCAGACACAAATCCAGCGAGTCATGAACCGCTTTTTCTAGTTGCGCAGTGCCGTGATTGCCGTTAAGCTGATCCGCAAACGGGATGCCAGCAGTTGAAATCATGGCACGCAGCAAATTGGCTCGTCCACGTGTGGAATACTTTTCCTCGCGTGTGGCTTGGAAGGATGGGCACATCACCCCGTCAGTTTTTCGGCATACCCCCTGGCCATTGCACTGTTCGATTGCCATCTGCAGACCATTCGAACGGACAAAGCTCATGCCGGGTTGCCAGGTTTGTACTTTGTAATCAGGGCCGAAACGCAAATGGCTGTCCATCGGCGGCGCATCGACGATCTTGCCCGGATTGAGAATCCCCTTGGGATCGGCTGCCCGCTTCAAATCCTGGAAGGAGGCGAGCAGGTCGTCACCATAAGTCTTCCGCAGCCACTCCGAGCGCAATAATCCATCACCGTGTTCACTGCTCATTGCTCCACCCAGCCTGAGAGTCAAAGCCAGGGTCGCCTCGGCTATGGATCGCAAGCTGCTTACTCCTTGCGAGGTTCTCAAGTCAACCATAGGTCTAATATGCAAACAGCCAGCCGAAGCATGTGCATAAAAAGCTGCCTGTGTGCCATGGTCTTCCAGTATTCGTTCGAGCTCGCGCACAAATTCTCCCAAGCGCTCGACAGGGATGGCACAATCCTCAATAAAAGCCACGGGGCGTTGCGCCACTGGTGCGGAAGTCAGGATACCAAGGCCCACCTTGCGGACACTCCAAATATGCGCCTGCTCTTCAGGAGTTTCGGCTATCGTAACGTCAAATCTTAAAGCCTGGGCGCGTTCCTTCAGGGAATCGAGGTCATCACCGCTAAATTCAACGACCAGGAGCGCGGCTGGGTTGCCTTGTACAAAGTCCAACTGACGAGCATATGCCGGGACATCGCGTGCCAGGCGGATCAGCATACGCGGGATCAACTCAATCGCCGAGGGATGGCTCCTCAACAGCCCAGGAACTGCGTCACAAGCCTCGGCCACACCAGCATAACTCAGAACTGCCAGGACCCTTTGCTTGGGTCTTGGCACCAGATTGACCGTCGCTGTGCGGATTACGGCCAGCGTACCCTCCGATCCCGCCAGTAACTTGGCCAGGTTGATCGATCCTGGTTCAACTGGTGGATAGTTTTCGCCCTCCCATTGCGGAGGCCTCGTCGCTGACCAGGGCAGCAGATAATTCAACCGGTAACCGGCCGAATTGCGCCAGGCGTGCGGCCAGCCGGCTCGAATGGTCCCTCCCTGCTCCGAGTGAATAGCTAAGGCGGTTTTGTGAAAAGAAGATAGGATATTTTGTGGTGAGATATTGGCTACGCGCAACATATCTGCTATCTTCATTTTGCCAAGGGTGGCAAGTGACCCGTCTGCCAATACGACCTCGGCCGCCAACAAGTGATCGGCGCTCATTCCATAACGGATCGAGTGAGCTCCCGTGGCATTGTTCCCGATTACCCCACCCATGGTCGCTCGTTCGGCCGAGGCCGGATCGGGACCAAACTGCAGCCCGTATTGCTCCGCAGCGCGATTCAAGGTTGCCAGGACCACGCCCGGTTCCACGATCGCATTCCTGGCAACAGGATCAATCTCCACGATCTTATCCAGCCAACGCGAACAATCTACAACCAGTGCCGTACCGACAGCCTGCCCCGCCAGGCTGGACCCCGACCCGCGCGGCAGGATGGGCACACCGTATTTCGCCGCCAATTCGACCACAACCTGCAAATCTTCCAGCCTGCGCGGAATTACCACACCCAAGGGTTCAATCTGATAAATGGAAGCATCCGTACTGTATAGTATGCGTGATGCCAAATCAGTGCGGATATCGCCAGAAAAACGCGTACGCAGTTCTGGAAGCAATTCAGAGAGCACGTTATCGGTGTTCATTAGCCCATTATCACATAAAAGACCTGGCGTCTCGAACCTACACCAGGTCTCAATAAGATGAATTTATTTACCTTACTTGACCTTCCCTTGCGCCGCAACCGCCGCTGCGGCCTTGGCCACTTCTTCAGGGTCGCCCAGGTAGTAATGACGCATGGCTTTCAAATCGTCGTCCAGCTCGTAAATCAGGGGTACGCCGGTCGGAATATTCAGACCCGGGATCTCCTCGTCAGAAATATTATCGAGATATTTAACAAGCGCTCGCAGACTATTGCCGTGCGCCACTACCAGCATCCGTTGACCGGATTTAATGGCTGGCACTAAGACCATATGCCAGTAAGGCAACACCCGCTCAAGGGTGATCTTGAGCGATTCGGTTGCCGGCAAATCTTCTGGCTTGAGTGATGCGTAGCGTGGATCAAAGTGTGGATGGCGTTCGTCGTCCCATTCCAACGCTGGCGGTGGGACGTCATAGCTACGCCGCCAGATATGCACCTGCTCCTCCCCAAACTTTTTTGCCGTATCAGCCTTATTCAATCCCTGCAGCGCGCCGTAATGACGTTCATTCAGTTGCCAGGCGCGATAAACCGGCAGCCACTCTAGCTCCATTTCCTCCATCGCGATCCACAAGGTTTTGATCGCGCGCTTTAGGACGGACGTATAAGCCACATCAAATGAATACTCTTCAGATTTGAGCAATTGCCCAGCCTTGTGAGCTTCAGCTTCCCCCTGTTGAGTTAATCCCACATCGGTCCAGCCGGTAAAACGATTTTCCAGATTCCAGACACTTTGCCCGTGTCGTAAAAGAACAAGTTTAAACATAAAAGTGGACTCCTTTCCACAGATTCGCTGTTTTTCAAGCTAACCAATTATACCAACCGTTGGAATCCCTTGCCCATTTTGGTTCTTCAGCATAGAATGATGGCATGGCCGACGAAGTCACTCCTATCCGCCAGCAATACCTGGATATCAAACACCAATATCCTGAAGCCATTTTATTCTTTCGCCTGGGGGATTTTTACGAGACATTCGACCAGGATGCCGAGATCACTTCACGTGAATTGGATATTGTGCTAACTTCACGTAATGTTGCCAAGGGTACACGGGTGCCGATGGCGGGTATCCCATACCACGCTGTCGAAAATTACCTGGCACGCTTGATCGATAAGGGTTATCACGTAGCCATCTGCGAGCAGGTTGGCGAGCAACCGGTTAAAGGCATTTTCCCGCGGGAGGTGGTTCGCGTCGTTACACCTGGAACGATTGTCGAGCCCGGTCTACTCCCAGGTGATGCGAACAATTATTTAACAGCCGTCACGACCGATGAAGAAAGCGGCGGATTGGCGTACGTTGATATTACCACCGGTGAATTTGCCTGTATCGAACTGCCGCTCGACGCCTTACGTGCTGAGATAGTGCGGCTGCAACCGGCAGAAATCGTCCATCCCGACGACTCGCAATTTATTCTAAAGAACGGACTCCCGGGACATCTCACGCCCTGGCCGGCTTGGCGCTTCGAACCCGGTCGCTGCGAAGAAAGTTTGCTGACCCACTTCCAGGCTGCAGCACTGGATGGTTTCGGGCTAAAGGGTAAGTCCCTGGCCAAGCGCGCTGCCGGGGCGATCCTGCAGTATTTGAAAGAGACCCAGGCCGATTCGCTTAACCTGTTAACCAGCTTGCGCACTTACAGCCTGTCCGAATTCATGACGCTGGACCCAGCTACCCGGCGTAATCTGGAACTGACCGAGACCCTGCGTGGCGAATCCAAAGGCTCGCTCCTGGGTGTCCTCGACCACACCGTCACGCCGATGGGTAAGCGGCTAATCCGCCAATGGGTTAGTCAGCCTTTATTAGATGTGATCCGTATCCGTGCACGATTGGAAGGCGTTGAGTTTTTCTTCGACGATGGCATGCTGCGCGCTGAATTGCGCTCTACACTTAAGCCGCTGGCGGACTTGGAACGCTTGACCAACCGCATCCTGGCCGGCCACGCCCAACCTCGCGATTTGGTCTCGCTGCGCGAGACGCTGGAACGCCTACCAATCATTCAGGGACTGCTTCCCGATGTTCCGGCTCTGGCCAGGACCATCGAACATTTTTCGCTCTGCGAAGAAGAACTTTCCCTGGTGCAAACCGCCATCGCTGATGATCCGCCTGCCACGCTGGCCAATACGGGCATTATCCGCCCGGGCTATTCTCCCGAACTCGATAGCATATTAGAAGCATCCAGCCACGCCCGCGATTGGATCGCCAATCTCGAATCAGTCGAGCGCAAGCGCACAGGCATCAAATCTCTTAAAGTTGGTTACAACAAGATCTTTGGGTATTATCTTGAGATCACAAAGGCCAACTCCGACCAGGCACCGGATAATTACATTCGCAAGCAAACCCTGGTCAATGCTGAACGCTATATCACGCCTGAGTTGAAAGAGTACGAGGCGCTGGTACTCAATGCCGAAGAACGCATTCACGAAATCGAGTTGCGCCTATTTCGCGAAATTTGTGCTGAGCTGGCAAAGTCATCCATCCGACTGGTCAACACTGCCAGTTCACTGGCGGAATTGGACGTCTTTTCTGCACTGGGCGAATCGGCAGCCTTGGGTGGCTTTGCCCGGCCAGAGGTCGTCGATGAAGATATTCTCGAAATCCTCGGGGGCCGGCACCCTGTGGTCGAACAATTCCTGCACGGCGACCGATATATCCCTAACGATATCGTCTTCGAGCAAGGTGAGCGCGTACGCATCATCACCGGACCGAATATGTCCGGAAAATCTACTTATCTACGCCAAGCAGCGCTGATCGTGTTGATGGCACAGATGGGATCTTTTGTCCCGGCCGATTCGGCCAAGATTGGATTGGTTGACCGGATATTTACCCGGATCGGTGCCCAGGATGAAATCCATGCGGGGCAGTCGACTTTCATGGTCGAAATGATCGAAGCGGCTAATATCCTGCATCATGCCACACCGCGATCCCTGCTCATTCTGGATGAGATCGGTCGTGGTACTAGTACTTACGATGGCGTTTCCATCGCCTGGGCTGTGGTTGAGTACATCCACAATCACCCCGATTTGCGCGCCAAGACTCTATTTGCCACCCATTATCACGAATTGACCCAGCTGGCTGATCTACTGCCGGGTGTACGCAACTATAATGTAGCCGTGACCGAAGCTGACGGGAAAGTGGTTTTTCTGCACAAAATCGTGCCCGGTGGTGCGGATAAATCTTACGGGATCCACGTCGCGCAATTAGCCGGACTGCCAAATCCCGTCGTCCAGCGCGCCAGCGAAATCATGAGCGAACTCGAACGCTCGTCCGGAAAAGCAATCAAGATCAATCCGCAGGCCGCCCAGCAAATCGCCTTATTCCCAGAAACCAACCCTCTGATAGATGAACTAAAGAAGCTGGATGTCAATGGACTGTCCCCCATTGAGGCATTGAATAAGTTATATGAATGGCAAAGGAAATATATTGGATGAAATAAATAGTCCAAGCGGGTTAAGAACCTCAAATGCCAAGATAAGTATTATATTCTTCGCCGTTAGC
>CAYOUV010000023.1:0-44134 GCA_964407265.1 uncultured Anaerolineaceae bacterium
CAAGGCTATTTGCAAGGAAAATTTGACTGGCAAGTTAACCACAAAAAGGCGTCGCGCCAATTTTCATAAACGACGCCGTTCATTCATCTCTGATTTTCTATGGGCAGGCCCGGTCACTTAAGGTATTTAGCTTTCTAATCGGGGTCACCCTCCCTTGCCACCAGCCTGTCCTGGACGGACAGTCCAGGGTGTTTAAATCAATTTGACCGGAAACCACGGTGCACCTCGGGACTACGACTACGCGCGTCTCCATTGCTTTGTACGGCTTGTGTGCCTGCCGATTATGAGTATACTTCTAATTGAGCCCGGGTTTCTCCCGGATAAAATGATAGCTCGCTGTCATCTTGGGTGCACCAGACCCATGGAAGATCGCCAAGGATAGGCATTTGGGCTTCTCAGTGCTCGGGCGCTGAGATGGGTGAGCCTTATTTAAAACTTTATTAAACTATGGGCAATTGTCGCTGGCTATTCGCTTGCATCAAGGAGGAAAAAGAATTAAATTTTTGATGACGAGTGTGTTTCCGACTGACACGTTATTCGCATTCAAGATATGGCAAGAGAGCAAACTGTCAGCGACTCAATTTATCTTCGAGTTTGACCTTCACCATCGGCCATTCACCATCCAGAATACTGTAATAAACCGAATTACGGAATCGCCCGTCTGGCAGAACCATGTGGTTGCGCAATATGCCTTCGCGCTTAGCCCCGACACGTTCGATGGCCCGCAAAGAGCGCTCGTTCCGCTGGTCCGCTTTGAATTGTACGCGGATGCAGCCCAGGCTTTCAAAGGCATACTGCAGCAGCAGGTACTTGCACTCGGTGTTTAGCGCCGTGCGCTGGAACTCAAGTCCATACCAGGTCCCACCGATCTCCAATCCGCGGTGGGCTGGACGCATATCCAGGTAGCGCGTGGCGCCCGCCACCCGGCCCGATCCCAGATGAACAGCCACAAACGGTAAATCCGTACCCCTTGCCGCGCGAGACAGGATATCCCGGACCCAGGCGCGCATATCCGCTTCGCTGTGCATCTGACCATACAGCATATGCTGCCAGATGGAGTTGTCGAGTCCCACCAAGCTCAAGCCGGGGACGTGCTCTTCGGTCATCGGCTCTAACCTGACGTATTTCCCGGTCAACGTGACGGGATTTGTCCAATCAGACAACATCAATCACCCTCAAACCCTTCATCCTGTGTAGGCAGGTAAGGCATTTGAGGACCGTCAATTTTCAGATACTCTGCCAATGCCGCCCGCAGCGCCGTGCGTTCATCCCATGGATATTCAATCTCGCCAAAACACATCGACTGCTCGTGGCCCTTGCCACAAGCCAGGACGATATCATCAGGCTTTGCCAATTGCAGTCCGAAACGAATCGCTTCACCGCGATCAGGTATGCGCCAAAAATCCTGCCCTTCGACAGCACCCTTGGAGCGCGCGCCCTGGGCCATTTCTTCCAGGATGGCATTCAGCGATTCGGTGCGCGGATCCTCGGCGGTCAGAACCGTCAGGTCAGCCAGCTCGGCTGAGACCTCGGCCATCATGCGTCGCTTCTCACGGTCACGCAGCCCAGCCGAGCCAAAAACGGTGATGACGCGGCCATTGGTCATCAGGCGAGCGGCTTGCAAGGCGACCCGGAGTGCATTCGGAGTATGGGCAAAATCCACAATTGCCAAGAACTCCTGTCCCAGGTCGATCCGCTCCATGCGCCCAGGGATGCCCGGCAGCCCGGCAATCCCTTTCGCCGCAGTCGCGGGAGGAATCCCCAAACCGGTAACCGTTGCTGCCAGGGCCGCCAGGCAATTTGAGACATTGTAAGCGCCAATCAGGTTGCTTTCAATGGTTACGCGAAATTCACTGGTTTTTGCAGTAAATTGAATTCCTGAAGGATCATAACGGATATCCTCGGCGCATAAATCAGCATCCTGGCGCAAGCCATAGGAAACAGCGCGAGTCTGCACCACGCCACGCAAGTAGTCATACGAATCGTCATCCCGATTGAGCACGGCCAGTTTGGGATTATCTCCAGATTTAAGATGCGTCTCCCCTAATGCAAGCAACAATCTGGCCTTGGCTGCCCGGTAGGCTTCAAAAGATCCGTGATAATCCAGGTGCTCGTGCGTGATATTGGTAATCACCCCAATGTCAAATTCACAGGCGTCAACCCGGTACTGTGCCCAGCCATGAGACGTGGTTTCCAGCACCACATGGGTCAATCCGGCATCCAGCATACGCTTTAGATAATGCTGCACTTCTGGCGCATCCGGCGTTGTGACGTGGAAACCGGTATCGAGCACCTCATCGCCAATCACGGCATTGACCGTGGAAATCATGCCAGCTTTGAGACCAGCAGCCAGCAGGATCCGGTAGATCAGATTGCTGGTAGTCGTCTTACCATCCGTGCCGGTCACGCCGACCATGGTCAGATGGCGCGCCGGGTAGCCGTAATAAGCAGCTGCCAGATGGGCCAGCGCCTGGCGCGAATTCTCCACCTGAATGTAGGGTACGGACAAACCATCTGCGATTCGTTCCCCTACCACTGCCGCAGCCCCTTTTGCAATAGCTTCACGAATGTAGTCGTGACCATCGGACGAGCCACCCGTCATGGCAACGAAGAGAAAGCCGGGCATCACCGGACGCGAATCCGAAACAATCCCGGAAATTGGAATCGCGATTGGCTCACCACGCAGGATCTTCAATGGGAACTCTGCAAAAAGATTAGTCAATAGGACTGGAGAATGGGTTTGCATATGTTTAAACAACAAAGAGGGTCTTGACGATCGGTAATTCTATCGCCAAAACCCTCTCCATTACGAATGGAGTTAATTCAAATTCTGGCGCAGGCCTTCGAGCTTGCCCGAGACCGAACCATCCAGTACTTTGTCGCCGACTTTGATGACCAGACCGCCAAGGATCGACGGGTCGACCCGGAAGGTGACGGCTTGGGCGCCGGTCTTGGAAAGGATATCCTGTTTGACGATGGCTTCCTCGTCCTTGGAGAGAGGCAAGGCGCTGGTGATTTCAGCAGAGGCACCCTTGAAATTAACCTCGTCCAGCACGACAACTTTACCGGATTTGACGCCGGAGAAGAATTCATCCAACAGCGCATGCTGGCGTTTGTCATCCAGGGCAATGCCGACCAGTTTTTGTGCCGCAGAAATTGCCAGTGCGGCAACCTGTCCGCGCAAATCACCGAGAATGCGATTACGCTCGATTTCCGCATCCGCCTTAGCTGCCTCGCGCATTTTAGCAATCTCGGTTTCCGCTTCTGAGCGCACATCTTTGGCTGCTGAATCAGCGCGCTCGGTTGCCTCACGGATCACCTGGCTCGCTTCAGCCTGAGCATTTGCAAGAATATTCTCAGCTTCTTTTTCGGCATTGGCACGTGCCTCGGCAGCCACCCGCGCGTCCTCAAGTCCCTGTGCGATCGTCTGGCGGCGCTTTTCCAGCATAGCCAGAATCGGTTTATAGACCCAGGCACGCAACACCACGATCATGATGATGAAGTTGAATATCTGAACGAGCAAATATCCTAAATTAAGACCCAGTTTTTCCAATGTGTCCTCCTCCTGTTTTTAGAAAACGAACAAAATCAGGAGCGCGACCACCAGACAATAAATTGCAACGGCTTCGGCGAAGGCGATGCCGAGGATCATGTTGGTCTGGATCGTACCGGTGGCGTCCGGGTTGCGGCCCATTGCCTGGACAGCGCCGCTGGTGACGATGCCGATACCGGCACCCGCACCAATGGCACCGATCATGGCCAGGCCAGCACCAATTAATTTGCCAAGGATAGTGGCTGCAGCTAATTCCATTTCGAATTACCTCCGTATCTGGTTTCGGGCGGGAGAACCGCCAGATGGTATGGTGTTTGACCCGGGCGTTTCCGCCCGAAATATAAAATTCCTATGCGTGTGCTTCTTCGTGATGCTCGCTGTGTCCCTGGGTTGCCTGAGCCATAAAGGTCATGGTCAGCATACCAAAAACGATTGCCTGAATCATGCCGACGAAGAATTCAAGTAATAGAAAGGCAGATTGCGCAAAAACCGGAACGAGCGAGCCGATGACGAACAACAAAACCGAACCGGCAAAGATATTTCCGAACAACCGGAAGGCAAACGAAAGAATTTTTGAGAACTCGGACACCAATTCCAGGATGCCGACCGCAAAGTCAATCACACCAAAAATTGGTTTACTGAATAAGGTCCGGGTGTTCCAAAACTTGGTCAGATAACTCGATCCCTGTGATTTGAAACCAATCACCTGCACCATAATTACGGCAATCAGGGCCAGAGCAACGGTAAAGTTCAAGTCAGTTGAAACGACACGCACGAATGGAACCAGCGTAAAACCCTCTGCCTGTGCACCTTCTGCAGCGTGTGCAGCCGCGGGTTTAACCAGTGCATTCGCCCAACCCAGATCCTGGACAGCATAATGACCTTGCGGTTCGATGAGGCCGACGCTGTCAACCATGGGGATCAATTCCATCCAGTTTGCCACCAGAACCAGCAAGGTGATCGTAGCAAACCAGGGAAATATAAATTTTGCCCACTTCCCAGCCGTACCTTCAGTCAAATTATAGATAACCTCCAGCAAGGCCTCGATTGCACCGGAAAATCCCTTTGGGACCAATGATCCGCCCGAAATGGCACGATAGACGCCGAACCCGATCAACAACAGGATCAGGTCGGCAATCACGAGTGCATTGAGCGTATTGGTCCAGGCGAAATCGAAAAACAGAGGCAAGGCTGCCATGACGCCAAACAAGCCAGCAGCAAAGATTCCCTCCCAGCGACGGGTAACGACAGTCATTAAAATTGCCAGGACTGCAAAAACGACCAGGTATATTGTAATTGGGGGGACGTGCTCAGCAGGGAGCTGAACGTGCGGCTGGAGAGGTGGATATGCTCGAGCGGCGAAATATCCGCCGACGATGGCAAATAGCACAAACCAGCGATGAATACCCCACCGCCAACCTTTTTTGGGTGTCTCACTCACGATCGGTATCCTCCTCAGGGGGCTCGATTGTGGGTTTCTTCTCGACCGGTTTGATGCGACTGGTTGCTGCCCGCACAACTCTGAACATCAGAAAGAGCGTCACCGGCACACTGCCGATCAGGAGAAGAATTGTAAAAAGTGGCTTGGTTCCCAGATAATTATCCAGCCACAATCCCGCAAACATGGCAACCAAAATAACGGCCAGGGTCAGACATCCAACCTGTCCGGCCACACCAGCCAAGGTCAGGTTGAGAGCGTATTGGAAGCGTTCTTTACCCTGATGGTCGGGTTGGCTCATGGTTGCGGATTATATCACAGGGCTTTAAGGTTCGTCAATTAATTAGAACAAATTAAGCGCCGCAGCACCTGAAAGGCTGAACCAGGGCGCAAACAGCGTACCAACCAGCAGGATACCGACCGACAAGATGACCAGAGCGATGCCATATGGCCGTGTGATCGGTACAGGTTTATCCTCGTCTTCGGAGCGGTACAAGTAAACGACCTTTAACACGGTCAGATAGTAGTAGAGGCCGATGATCGAGTTCAAGATGCCCACAACAGCCAGCCAGACCATCTGCGACTGGACGGCAGCAGCGAAGACGAATACTTTGGCAACAAATCCACCGAAGGGCGGCATGCCTGCCAGGGACAGGAAGGCTACCAGCATTGCCAGCGCCAATCCAGGCGCCCGGCGGCTCAGGCCAGCGTAAGCAGAAATCTCGTCCGACCCAGCCACGCGCCCAAAGGCCATCACGATCCCAAAGGCAGCCAGGTTAGTCAGGATATAAGCTAAAAGATAGAAGACTACACTGGTCACCCCCAGCTTCGACACCGCCACCACACCGATCATGGCATAGCCAGCATGCGCGATTGATGAGTAGGCCAGCATGCGCTTGATGTTCTTTTGAGTCAAGGCCAGCAGGTTTCCAACGGTCATGGTGATTACAGCCAGGACGGCCAGAATGGAAGCCCAGGAAATATAGAATTCTGGGAAAGCGACCACGAAAAGACGCATCAGAACAGCGAATCCAGCTGCTTTCGAGGCGGTAGACAGGAATCCGGCCACCGGCGTCGGCGCACCTTCGTACACATCCGGAGCCCAAAAGTGGAACGGGACCAGTGAAACCTTGAAGCCCAACCCAACCAGGATCAGCATGATGGTCCCAATCGCCAGGATCATCGAATGCTGACCAGCTGCAAACATGGCAGCCAGGTCGTAAATGCTGGTCGTGCCGGTAAAGCCGTAAAGCAGACTGAAACCATACAGCATGACAGCTGAGGTCATTGCACCAAAAAGCAAGTATTTAAATCCGGCTTCGGTCGAACGGTCATCCGTCAGCATGAAACCGGCCAGGACATAAAGCGGAATCGAGGTGGTTTCAATTGCCAGGTAAAGCATGATCAGGTCGGCGGCCGAGGCCATCAAATTCATTCCCAAGGTCGCAGCGATCAGCAGCAAATAAACCTCACCACGCCGGCCAACGCGTTCCATATCCATCAGGAACAGTGCTGTGGCGGCTGCGCCAAACATGAAGAGCATCTTGAAGAAGAAGCCCAACCAGTCGTATCGCAACATCCCGCCAAAGACCATTTGCGGATCACCGGGGCGGCCGATAAAAATACTGATAAAGATGCTGGCCAGTAAGCCACCAGCTGTCAACCAGCCGAGATTTCGGCGCTTCTCTTCTTTCCAAAATGGCTCAAGGATCAAGATCAGAATTCCAAGGGCCAGAAGCAGGATTTCCGGCAGGATCGCCAGGATCATGGTTGGAGTGTAGGTTGCCATCGCTTATGCACCTCCCAGGAGGCGCAGAACGTTTTCCACGCCAGTTTGCACCATCGGAACCATCAAAGCCGGGAACATACCCAAGCCGATCATCAGCACCGACAGGAAGCCGATGGCCACCTTGTCGAGTGCATTGATGGGACCAATATGACCTTCAAATTCTTCAGGCACCTGGCCAAAAAAGACACGCCGAATGACCAGCATAATATACGAAGCGGTAATTACAATTGAAATTGCTGCCAGGATGGCTACCCAGGGCCTGACTTGCCAGATACCCATAAAGATGGGAAATTCAGCCACAAAACCGGAGAAGCCCGGCATACCCATCGATACCAGACCACCGATAATGAAGCCAATTGTGGGCCAGGTGAGGTACTTGGACATTCCGCCAAGCTTGGGGATTTCGCGGGTGTGCGCCCGGTCGTAGACCATACCGACAACAGCAAAGAAGAGAGCCGTCATGATGCCGTGCGAGAACATTTGCACGCCCGCACCGGTCAAGCCTTCTTTTGTCAGTGTGGAAAAGCCGAGCATAACCAGACCCATGTGAGAGACAGAGGAGAAACCAATGACGTATTTGAAATCGGTCTGTACCATGGCAATAAAGGCACCATAGACGACATTGACCAGCGCCAGCCCCATAATCCAGCCAGCCCAATATTTTGCACCCTCGGGTAATAGCATAATGCCCACCCGCAAGGCTGCAAATGCACCCAGCTTCATCAGCACACCGGCATGGAACATGGAAACCGCTGTCGGCGCAGCCACATGACCGTCCGGCGACCAGTTATGAAACGGGAAGATACCGCCCAGCACAGCGAAGCCCAAAAAGACAAAAGGAAACCACAAATGCTGGAATTGCGGTGGAAAATTGGCGTTTTGCAGAGCGAGCATGTCAAATGTCTGCAAACCGCTGGCAAAGTACATTGCCAAGGCACCGACCAGGGCGACCACTGAACCGATAAACAGGTACAGGGTCAGCTTCATGGCCGCATATTCACGCGTCTTGACCCAACCCCAGATGGAAATCAACAAATACATCGGGAAGACAGCGATTTCGTAAAAGAAAAACAGCATGAACAGGTCCAGGGAGACGAAGACACCAAAAACACCCGAGGCCAGGATGAACAAAAAGGCAAAGAACTCACGTGGACGATCGTCCAGATTCCAGGAGATCATCACACCCGTGACCATGACCACACCGGTCAACAGCACCAGCGGGGCAGTCAGACCATCCACGCCGAGGTGTAAACTGATTCCCAAAACCGGAAGCCACTGATACTTTTCAACGAATTGATAACCCGCAGCGGCCTGGTCATAGTTGAAGTAGACCCAGATCGATAACAGCAAAGCAAAGATTGCTGCAGCCAGGGCCAGCATGCGGACCTCGGTCTTGCGTTCAGCCGGCATGAGCAGGATCAGCACTGAGGCGACCAGCGGGGTAAAGACAATTACACTCAGGATCGGAAATACCATTTGCGCACCTCGATTAGAACAGCATCACCACGGCTTTATTGATCACGTTCAGGATCCAGGCCGGCCACAGGCCGATCCATAGGATCAAGACCATGAGCGGAGCCATGACAATGATCTCGCGTTTAGTGATATCGGTCAGGTGTCCGACCCATTTCTCGTTCAGCGGGCCGTGCAGGACCATCTTGATGCCTCTTAGAATATAGGCGCCGGTGAAGAGCAGACCCAGCATGCTGATGGCCGTGTAGATCGTCAGGATCGGCCAGGCTCCTCGCACTACCAGGAACTCGGAGATAAAGCCGTTCAGGCCGGGTAAACCAAGCGAGGCCATGGAGGTGAAGATCAAGATGCCGCCGTAGATCGGGATCAGCGGGAATAATCCGCCGAACTGGCTCAAATCACGGGTGTGGGTGCGTTCATAAATCGCTCCGACCAGGAAGAACATACCGGCTGCTGAAATACCGTGATTGAACATTTGTAAAATGGCACCATCCAGAGCGATATGGGCATTGGTCGTGCCAGCCGCATAGGCGGCAGCAGCGATACCTAGCACTACGAAACCCATGTGATTGACTGAGGAATATGCCACCAGACGCTTGAAATCCGTCTGACCATAAGCTGCAAAAGCGCCGAAGATGATCGCGGCGGTAGCCAGCACCGCCAAGGCTCCGGCGAAATGTTTAGCCTCGACCGGGTAGAGCGGCAGCACCAGGCGCAGGAAACCATAAGCGCCCAGCTTCAGCATCACGCCTGCCAGGATCATCGAACCTGCGGTCGGGGCTTCAGTGTGAGCATCAGGCAGCCAGGTGTGGAACGGCCAGATCGGCACTTTGATCGCAAAGGCGATCACGAAAGCCCAAAAAGCAACCGTTTTGACCGTACTGACCGGGTAACCCATCAAGCTACCCTGGATACTGTTCCATTTCTCATAGAGTACCGGCAGGTCGTAAGTCTGGAAGAGAACGCCCAGCATCTGGATTGCCAAGAGCAAACCCAGGGAACCACCCATGGTGTAAATCATGAATTTTAGTGAGGCGTAATCTTTGTTGGCACTGCCCCACTGATTGATCAGGAAGTACATCGGCACCAGACCGATTTCCCAGAAGACGAAGAAAATCAGCAGGTCCAACGCCAGGAAGACTCCCAGCATGCCGGTTTCCAGAAATAGGAACAGCATCATGAAAGCCTTGACGCGGTCTGTGATCTTGAAGGAAGCCAGGATCGCCAGCGGCATCAGCAAGGTGGTCAGCAGAACCATGGTCAACGATAGTCCGTCCACACCCAGGTGCAGGGTCGAATGGATGGCCTCGTACCAGGTATATTGCTCCTGGAATTGGAATCCGCTTATATTGGGATCGAACCGCAACCACAGAACCAGGGTCAATACAAACGGCACCAGACTGGCAATCAAAGCCGTCCAGCGGATCAACTTCATCTCGTCCCTGGGCAGGAATAAAATCACCAGCGCCGAAAGGGCGGGGAAGAACAGGATTAGGGTCAAAAGATGATTAGCGATGAAATCCATCGTTCACTCCTATCTGCCGGTTACGCCAGCACCAGCAGGTAGTAGAGCAGGCCGCCGACGACGATCAACACAGTTAGCGAGGCCAGCATATACTGCTGAATACGACCAGTCTGGATCGGGCGAATCATAGCGCCAAACTTCTTGGTGCTTTCGCCGACCAGATCGCCAAAACCGTTGACGACCGGTGCATCGAATTTGCTGCGGAAGTTGGTGCCCAGGAACATGGCGACTTTGCCAAAAGCATGCAGGATGCCATCGATCAGGCCTTTGTCCATCCACTTATAGACCAGCGTCTCTGCCACCCAAAATGCCGGGCGTACAAACAGGAAGTTGTAAGCTTCGTCAAAGTAATACTTATTCTTAAGCAGCGGGATCTGCAAGCGGTCCTCCGCCGGGGATTTGACCTTACGGTAAGCCAGCCAGCCGAAGAACAGGCCTCCGAGCGCTACCGTTAGCGAGGTCAACAACGGGACAATATTGAACGGAACGGCTGCGGGGACTTCCGCCAGGGTACTGCCAATAAATTCATGGAACCAGTTCGGGATCAAGCCTCCCAACAAGGGGAAATGTTCCGGAATGCCGACCCAACCGTAGCTGATGGCAAAAAAGGCCAGCACAATCAAAGGGACAGTCATCGTCCAGGGTGTTTCCTGGGCATGTTCGGCCGCCTTGGTGCGCGGTTCGCCCAGGAAGGTCAGCGTGATCTGGCGCATGGTGTAGAAGGCGGTCAGGAAAGCCGCCACCGCCAGGGTGATGAAGACCGCGGAGTGCCCATTGGCAAAGGCGTCGGCAAAGATCTCATCCTTCGACCAGAAGCCAGCCGTCAGAACCGGGAAACCGGACAGGGCGAAGCCACCAATCAGGAAGGTCCAAAAGGTGATCGGCATCTTCTTGCGCAAACCGCCCATGTTGAACATGTCTTGCGGATCAAGCTTGTGGTCACCGGTGTGCAGCACACCGTGCTCCATGCCGTGAATGACCGAGCCAGAACCCAGGAAAAGCAGCGCTTTGAAGAAAGCATGTGTGATCAGGTGAAAGGCTGCCGCTACGTAGGCGCCAATGCCGATGGCGGCGATCATATAGCCGAGCTGCGAGATGGTCGAGTAGGCCAGCACGCGCTTGATGTCGTTTTGGGCGACCGCAATCGTCGCCGCAAACAGAGCCGTGAAGGCACCGATGAAGGCAATAATGCTCATGGTTGGATTGAGCGGCATGCCCTCGTGCCAGCCAGCTGAGACAAGCGGGAACATGCGGATCACGGCGTAGACGCCGGCCGAAACCATCGTGGCAGCATGGATCATGGCTGAGACCGGGGTCGGACCTTCCATTGCGTCGGGCAACCAGACGTGCAGTGGCCATTGGGCAGACTTACCCACCGTCCCGATGAACAACAGCAAACCAATTGCACCGGCCGCCGAGAGTCCAAAGAAAGCCGGTGTGCTGGCCAGGGCATGCAATGTCTCTTCCCTGAATATCTGCCGGAAGGACAGGGTGCCAGTCGCGCTGTATAGGAAAGCGATGCCCAGCAGCATGAACACATCACCAACGCGGGTAGTCATGAAGGCTTTGATGGCTGCGTCCCGCGCCGATTTCTTGCCGTACCAGAAACCAATCAACAGGTACGAGCACAACCCCATGATTTCCCAACCCACGAATAAAGTCAGTAGGTTGTCCGAGACCACCAGCGTGTACATGCCAAAGGCGAACAGACCTAAAAACGCAAAGAAGCGTGAGTACATCGGCTCGACCGACGGAACCTGGTGCTTGTGGCCGTGCTCGTCCACGATGGTGGCACCATGCGGGGGTAAGCCCATGACATCATGGTCGCCCTGCGGTTGGCCAAAATTTTGATAGCCGACGCTGTAAAGGAAGATCATGAAGATCGTCCAGGCCGCGAAGAACAGCGTTGCGGCAGAGAGCGGATCAATCAATACGCCGATCTTGAACCAGCTATCGCCGATCGGCAGCCAGTTTATGGCAGAGGCAAACGGGTGTTGCCCAAGGTGTTCCACACCCAGGGCGCGCACGAAGACCAACATGCCACCCAACCAGGATAAGAATGCCGCGCCAACAGCGATTATGTGGCTGAGGGCTTTGTTCTTGTTAGTGAACAAAACAATCAGGAAAAACGCCAGGAGCGGCGGGAGTGGGATGAGCCAGATCAATGATACAGTCGCCATTACGTTCTCCTACCACTTCAACAAGTCGATGTCTTCCGCCACAATGGTACTTCGTTGGCGATAGACTGAAATGATCAGTCCCAGACCGACGGCGACTTCCGCCGCGGCCACTGCGAAGACAATAATTGCAAAAACCTGTCCGGTCATGACAGCCGGATCGAGATAACGCCAAAAGGCTACCAGATTGATGTTGACGGCATTCAACATCAGTTCGACGCCCAGCAAGATCGCAACCGCATTCCTGCGCGCCAACACGCCAAACAGGCCAATGCTGAACAACGCGGCAGACAAGATCAGGTACCAGGAAAGTGGGATCATCTCAACCTCCTATTTCCGGTTGAACGCGAGATATACCGCGCCAATCAAAGCCGCTAATAACAGCACCGAGGCTACTTCAAAGGGTAAAACGTAAGCGTTCGGGGAGACCAAAGCGACACCCAGGTCGCGCATGGTGTCTGCGCCTGCAGGAATTACCCCAGCGGTTTTCCAAAACCCCGACCAGTTATTCAGCAACCAGGCCAGCCCGCCGAAAGTCAACAAACCGATAATTCCAGCTAGCCACCAGGTTTTATTCAACTGTGGGCCACGATCGCGCATTTCTTTTCGGGTCAGCATGACCGCGAAGATGAACAGGATCGCGATGGCACCAATGTAGACCACCACCTGCACCAGGGCCAGAAAGCTGGCATTGAGCATCGCATACAGCACCGCCACACCGAACAGCGTGACGATCAACCACAGAGCTGCATGGATCAAATTGCGGACGGTCACCACCATCAATGCGGAGCCGAGGATCACCGCAGCCGAAAGGATAAATAATACTTGCAAAGCAGTCATTGTGTTTCGCTCCTCGTTAACTAATGATGTGCTGCTTGTGTCGCTGGTTGAGCCAGAGCTTCCTTTGCAAGGCGCTGGCGGCGGGCATATGCCCGAGCTGCTTCCAGTGCCAGCCAGCCAACCAGGATGTTCGCCAGGAACATGCCCATGCCATAAATCCACGGGGCAGTACCAGCCAGCAGTTTATCCATCAAGGCTGTAACCATCAACAGCACGAATGCAACCGGGGTCAGGAACTTCCAATTGAAAGCCAGCATGTGATCGATGCGAATACGCATCAGGGTGTACTTGATCCACATGATGACCCAATAGAAGAACAGGCCTTTGATAACCACATTCAATGCACCGATCAGGGGATACTGGCCGCCCCAGGGCAGCGGACCATTCCACCCACCGAAGAAAAGAATACCCAGGAAGGTACCGAAGGTGAAGGCGTGCAACAATTCACCAGCGTAGAACAGGCCAAATTTCATGCCGGTATATTCAATATGGAAACCGGCGACGATCTCAGATTCGGCTTCGTTCAGGTCGAAAGGCGTACGTCCCAATTCAGCAATCGCGCTGATCAGGAAGATCAATGCGCCAAGCGGTGAAAGGATAACAAACCAGATGCTTTGCGCATCCACGATGCCCTTCATACCCATCGTTCCAGCCAGGATTGTCGGGATCAACAGGGCAACGACCATCGGGATTTCATACGAAACCATGGCCGCGACCTGGCGGAAAGCACCGATCAGGGCATACTTGTTGTTCGAGGACCAGCCGGCCATGATGATCGAGAGCGTTCCGATTGCGCCGGCTGCAATCAAGTACAGCGCGCCAACGTTCAGGTCCACGCCAAAGATAACCGGTGCCAACGGAATGATGGCCCACAGGATGATCACGGACATCAACGACAAGAGCGGTGCCAGGTTATAGACTACCTTATCCGCCCCATCTGGTGTGATATCTTCCTTAATAATCAGTTTGATGATGTCGGCAAAAGGTTGGATCAGGCCAAACGGACCGACGCGGTTCGGACCCAGGCGATCCTGGAAACGAGCCACGACCTTGCGTTCGACCCACACCAGAAAAATATCGAGCAACATCACCAGGCTGGCCATTACAACGATACCGATCAGCGTGACCAGGATGACCGCCAATCCTTCGGCCATACCCCAACCACTGAAGACGCCGCGTAACCAATCGGCAATGAAATTAGTGGGATTATTCCATAAAGTCATAGGGTACTCCTCACACACAAATAAAAGGCTGAGAGGAGAATTTCCCTTTCAGCCTTTTCAATTGCATCAATAACCTACACCCACTCCAACGCACCTTTGCGCCAGATGTACGCCAGGCCGGCGACCAGGATCAGGATAAATAGGATACCTTCCAGAACAGCGAACAACGCCAATTTATCGAGTGCCACTGCCCACGGAAACAAGAAGACGGTTTCCACGTCAAAGATCAGGAAGACCAGTGCAAAAATGTAATACTGCGCCTTGAACTGCACCCAGTTATCCCCTACGGTTTCCATACCGCACTCGTAGGTGCTTTGTTTGATTGGATTCGGTTTACGTGGTGCAACGATCCGGGAAATGGTGATCGCTGCGGTTGGGATAATAAGCCCAACGACCAAAAATAACCCAATATATAGCCATTCGTTCTGCATGGACACTCCACTTAAATATGGGATTCATGCCACTTTCTGGGCAACGCCGGAATTGTACCACGAAGCGCAATCGAAGTCATACTTAGGGTTGTCAACAAATCACGTGATTTTCGTCATGTATTTGGGTATGTGAATATATACACAAATGGATGCTATTTTCGCACTTTACGCCAGATCAAGCGCAAAATGTCCTCGAAAAACGGGAATCCCAGGATCGACCCAATTACCGACCCGGCTGCTCCAGCGGCGCGAGCAGTATTTCCCTTCATTCCCAGGAAGGATGTCACGTGGATATTAATGAGCTGCGACGCGACCGCCCGCTGACGGGTATCCGTCCCATTTTTCGGCACAAAATTCAAATATAACCAGACCGTCCCGCGAAAATCACCTGAATGTTGCGGTTGCACACTCCAATAAAAAGTCGCTGATTTCCCCGGGGTCAATGGCTCGCTGATCGACTCCTCCGGGCGAATCACCACACCAGCCAAATCCAGTCGCGCCTCGACCACCACGTTATGCGTTTCGTACAAGTTTGGGATCTGGATTGTCTGTCCTGCAACTTGATTGCCGGCTACCATGGCAGTCGGAGTTAAATTACCCAGATCGTCGACCTCCAGTGTTAAACGCACCCGGTCAGAATCCCCCGTCCGCATCACGGACGGCCACTCAAGCGTCAGGTGGCGTGATTCCGGGATGGCGGGAACGGCAGTTGGTGCGAGCGTCGGCCCCGGGCTGGGCATGATCGCTATCGCGGTCGGCAGAGAGGTCATCGTGGGCAGGAGAGACGTCGCCTGCGGTTCTCCTGCAGCGGGCGATTCATCCACTTCCGTCGGAGCGCTGGCCGTCGCACAAGCCAACAAGCTACAAAAGAGTGTTAGCCCGATCACCAAGAAAATGAGAAAGCGTTTTTTTATTATAATTCTCATAACAGCCAGTTCCCAAGCAGGAAAGCCCCGGGTGAAGGCAACTGCAAATCACCCGGCGGAATGGGAACCACGCGGCTCACATACAGAAGCGGCATCAAGCCCCAGATCAGTAAAAGTACGGAAGCGACCAGGATGATTAAGGCCAGGATCAATCGTAGTTTTTTCCAGTTTGACATAAATTAATTATACAGCCTAAGTCAAAGCGTGCTAAACTTTGGAGTGAATTCGACATCACAGGAGCAAATATGGCCAGTTATCCCCCAGAACCTTTCCGCATCAAAATGGTCGAGTCCATCCGACTGATCTCCCGCCAGGACCGCGAAGCCGCGTTGAAACAAGCGGGGTATAACCTGTTCGCGGTAAAAGCTGAAGACATTTTTATTGACCTGTTGACCGACTCCGGCACTGGTGCAATGAGCCAGGATCAGTGGGCCGCAATCATGCGCGGCGATGAATCCTACGCCGGAGCCCGTTCGTTCTACCGCTTGGCGGAAGCTGTTGAAGAAATATTCGGCTTCCGTCATTTTGTACCGACACACCAGGGTCGCGCAGCTGAAAATATCCTCAGCGCAGTGCTGGTTAAGCCGGGCAAGTACGTGCCATCCAACATGCATTTCGACACCACCGAAGCCAATATCATGGCCCGCGGTGGTCACCCAGCCAATCTGGTGATCGACGAGGCCTTCGACCCGGCCAATCCGCATCCCTTCAAGGGCAACATGGATATCGCCAAGCTGAAGGAATTTATCGAGCAGATCGGAGCGGAGAACATCCCCTTCGGCATGATTACCATCACCAACAACGCCGGGGGCGGACAACCAGTCTCGCTGGAAAATCTACACCGTGTTTCCGAAACCTACCACTCGTACGACATCCCCTTCTTCATCGATGCTGCCCGCTACGCCGAGAATGCCTATTTCATCAAACTACGCGAACCTGGATACACGCATAAGCCGGTCCTGGATATCGCCCGCGAGATCTTCAGCCTGGCCGACGGCATGTGCATGTCAGCCAAGAAGGACGCCATTGTCAACATCGGCGGTTTGCTGTGTATGAACGACGAAAAACTTTTCGAGGATGTCAAGAACGAACTGATCCTGCGCGAAGGCTTCCCCACCTATGGTGGATTGGCCGGGCGCGACCTGGATGCCATGGCTGTCGGACTGCGGGAAGGACTGGACGAAGCTTACCTGGCTTACCGCCTGGGACAAACCGCTTACCTGGCTGAAGGTCTGCGTCAGGCTGGAATCCCATTAATCGAACCTGCGGGTGGTCATGCCGTCTACCTGGACGCTGGACGGCTCTTCCCCCACATCCCGCAGGCTGAATTTCCCGGTCAAGCCCTGGCAGTCGAACTGTATCTGGACGGTGGTATTCGCGGTGTGGAAATCGGCTCAGTTATGTTTGCCCATCCCGACCCCAAGACCGGCGAGATGGCTTATCCCACGCTCGAATTGATGCGGCTGGCTATCCCGCGCCGCACCTACACCCAATCCCATATGGATTACATCGCCGAAATTGCAGCCAAGATCAAGACTCGCGCCGGGCAGATCAAGGGGTATAAATTTACTTATGCGCCCGAGTTGCTGCGGCATTTCACCGCACGCTTCGAACCACTAGCATAGACTGCATAGTTTCCAAGCAGTCAATAAGAGGTTTTGTGCACAATTTCCTGACCTTCGAGATAAATCGTGACACGCTGGATTGACCCAACTCCCGTCTCCATCCCTGCTTCTTTCGAAGCCCTCAGTCTGCACCCGCTTAACGCGCAGACTCTCGTCCGGCGCGGCATAAAAACCCGTGAGGCAGCCCAGGCCTTCCTCGATCCAGCCTTCTACACATTTACCTTACCATCCGAACTGCCGGGACTTAGCGCCGCAGTCGACCTGGTCGAATCGGCTATCCGCAAACAGCAGCCGATCTGCGTCTGGGGTGATTTCGACGTCGACGGCCAGACCAGCACAACGATATTGTTCCAAACCCTTCGAGAGCTGGGCGCGGATGTCACTTATCATATCCCGGTCCGTGCCACCGAATCGCACGGAGTCAAAATTCCGGTTCTGGCCGAGATCATCGAAGGCGGGGCGCGCCTGATCCTGACCTGCGACACCGGGATCAGCGCGCACGAGGCCGCCGAATATGCCCGGGCGCATGCTGTGGAATTTGTCATCAGCGACCACCACGACCTGCCGCCGGAACTTCCACGTGCGGCCGCCATCACCAACCCCAAGCTGCTGGGTGCGAAACACCCGCTTGCCAACCTGCCCGGCGTTGGTGTGGCCTACAAATTATCCGAAGCGCTTTATGCACGCTTTGACCGGACGGGGGAGGCCGAAAAACACCTCGACCTGGTCGCATTAGGGATCGTCGCCGATCTGGCTTTGCTGCAGGGAGAAAATCGCCCCCTGCTCCAACTTGGATTGGAATCGCTGCGCCGGGCTGAACGTCTCGGACTTCGCGTGATGTGCGAATTGGCACAACTCAACCCGGGTCAAATCAGCGAAGATCACATCGGTTTCACGCTTGGACCCCGGCTTAATGCGCTCGGCCGACTGGGCGACGCCAATCCAGCTGTTGATTTGTTGACCACCGACAACTCGGTCCGCGCCTACGTGCTGGCGACTCAGCTCGAAGGCCTGAACGCGCAACGCCAGTTGCTGACCAGCCAGGTCACGCGGGCAGCCGAGGCTCAACTGCGCGAAGACCCCGCCCTGCTGACTGGGCCGGCAATCGTTCTTGGGCATCCGTCCTGGCCGGGCGGCGTGGTCGGCATCGTTGCCAGCCGGCTGGTGGAACGCTACCACAAACCGGTCATCCTTTTCTCCACGCCAGAAGGAGAACCAGCACATGGGTCAGCACGTTCGGTCGAGGGGCTGCACATCACCCAGGCCATTGCAGCGCAAGCAGAAATGTTGCTCAATTTCGGCGGGCACCCGATGGCGGCCGGACTTTCATTGGAAGGCACGAAAATCCCCGAATTCCGCCGCGCGCTGGGGCGCACCGTTGAGAAAATGCTCTCGGATGCCAAAATTGAAGAAGCTGTCGTGCAGATCGACGATTGGCTGCCGCTGAATGCATTGACACTCAACCTGGCAGCCGAGCTGGAACACCTGGCCCCATATGGCCCCGGCAACCCGTCCCTGACGCTGGGCGCACGGGACCTGACCCTGCATAGCGCCTCACCCATTGGTCGCAGCGGTGAGCATCTCAAACTCAACGTGCAGGACGGCCAGGGCCAGAGCCAGTCCGTTCTGTGGTGGGGAGGCGTCGGAGAAGAGTTACCAGAAGGCAAATTCGACCTGGCCTTCAGCCTGCGCGCCAGCGACTATCGCGGAACACGCCAATTGACCCTCGAACTCCAGGATTATCGCATCACAGAGGAAAAGCCGGTTGAGATCCAAGCTCCATCCATCGAAACGATCGATCTGCGGAATATCGAACATCCCCGTGCGGTACTTGCGAAATTGCCTAAGGGAATCTTAATCTGGGCCGAGGGCGAAGACAACAAAGTGATCCGCGGTTTTAGCCGGGAAGGATTGATCGCTTCGGATACTCTTGCCATCTGGACCATTCCACCGGGACCAGAAGTCCTGCGGCAGGCACTGCAACGCGTCAACCCACAGACCGTCTACCTGTGCGCCTTTTCACCGAAAGAAGTGACAACCGAAGTCTTCATCAATCGGCTCGGCGGTCTGGCAAAATATGCGCTCAATCAACGCAGTGGTAAGGTCAAGCTCTCCGAGCTGGCAGTGGCAACCGCCCAACGCGAGGGAACGGTCCGCATGGGGTTGGAGTGGTTGTCAGCGGGCGGACATTTAAACGTGGACGTGCAGGGCAGCTACGCAAAATTGGCTCCCGGAGATGGGGTCGCAAACCAATATTTGCAAAAAGAATTGTTTCTCGCATTGAAAGGCCTGCTGGCTGAAACCTCCGCTTACCGGACTCATTTCCTGCGCGCACAGATTGAGACACTGCTCCAATTTTGAAAGCGATCAATTTAATGAAGAAACTCCCAGAACATGGCAATTGTTTTGTCTGCGGGTCATCCAACCCGCATGGGATGGGCCTGACCTGGTACAGCCACGCAGACGGCAGTATCTCATCGGAATTTACCCTGACCGAAGCCCAACAGGGACCGCCTGGCCATGCGCATGGCGGGGCTTCCGCAGCGATCCTGGATGAAGCAATGGGCGCAGCCGTCTGGTACGGCGGCAACAACGTGGCGGTGGTCAACCTGAATCTCGATTACAAAAAGCCGCTTCCATTAGGGCAACCGCTGACCTGCGAGGCGCACGTGGACGGCAAGGAAGGACGCAAAATTTTCGCTGTCGGTAAGATTTTGTTGGCAGACGGCAGCGTGGCGGTCAGCGGGCGCGGCATTTACGTAGAAGCTCCACAGCTATTCGAGCAAACCAGATTCCGAGCATAGCATGGGGTTCGAGGAAGTCCGCCACACAGCAGACTGGGCGCTACATATCTGGGCCTCCAACCTGTCTGAGTTGTTGTCGGAAGCAGCCCGAGGCATGTACACGCTCTCCGGAACGCAGTTGTTAAAGGGTCCACGCGTGAGCCGAAAGCTAAAAATGGAAGCTGCGGATGCTGAGAGCCTGCTGGTCTCTTTTTTGAGTGAATTGCTGTACATTTCCGAAAGTGAAAATCTGGGTTTTGACCAATTTGAGTTGCGGATTGATGCCTTTCGCTTGAAGGCTGATCTAAGCGGGGCGCCGCTGGAGGCGTTGACCAGGCAAATCAAGGCTGTTACATACCACAATTTGCAAATACGCCGGACGGATCGAGGATTGGAAACCCAAATCGTCTTCGACGTGTAACGCGTCTTCCATCAATATTATTAATCTTAAACAGGTAAAATGGATTTCATATGACGCGTATAAAAAAACGTGCGTGGCTTCCGCTGATTCTGATCATTTCTTTGTGCCTGGGTCTTCCCGGGCTGTATTTTGCCGGGAGACCACTGGCAGTCGAACAGCGCGAGGAAATCTACCCGGGGGTGATCTACTACCGTAAAGTGCACCGCGATCCGCGTCCGATGGTGGCGCATATTGTCACCGTCGATCTGACCAATCCAAACCTCCGTTTCCTGGTGACACCGCCCGACGATCGCAAGGGAGAATTCCCGTTACGAGCGCGCACGACCTTGCAATTCGCAAAAGAACAACAGGTGCAGATCGCCGTTAATGGTGACGGATTTACGCCCTGGTACTCCAACAACCTTTTCGATTACTATCCACATAAGGGCGATCCGGTCAAACCTAACGGCTTTGCTGCCTCGCGCGGAATCAAGTATTCGTATGGTCCTGAGCCAACACTGTTCCTTGCCAAGGACAACACAACCCGCTTTAACCAGAGTATGCGCACGGTTTACAACGCCATATCCGGCGATCGTATGCTGATGGAAAACGGCAAAGTGATCGAGGATCTGGCCGATGTGCTGCCTGCCCCACGCAGCGCGATTGGCCTGGATCACGGCCGGACAAAGTTGATCATCATCGTGGTGGACGGTCGGCAGCCATTCTACAGCGAGGGCGCGACGGTGGCCGAACTGGGCGAACTTCTCAAACTTTATGGCGCCGAATCGGCCATGAATTTGGACGGCGGTGGCTCATCGACACTGGTCATCCAGTTGCCGGGGGGAAACCCCAAAGTGATCAACTCGCCGATCGACAACTATCTTCCCGGACGACAGCGAGCGATTGCCAATCACCTGGGAATCCTGATATCACCATAGAAATAATAAACGGGCGGTTCTCTGAACTGCACACCAAAGTTGGACACAACCAACTTAGAAGATGCACTGCATCTCCCGCCCGATCTTGACTGCAATTGGAATGCAGTGCTAAAACTCGATTTCCCCGATCTGCTCGAAATTGATGTCGAAATGGATGTCCGATTCCAGCTCAGCCTCGGCCTGCTCCTGCCTTCCGGCTTCGACCCCGCGCTCGCAGTACGAGCGGTAGGCGCAAAATCGGCACATTCCCAAATCTTCGGTCAGCGGGAATTCACTTGCAGCAGCGATCTCGCTGACGACCTTCTCGATCACGCCCCAGTCGCGCTTATACTGGGCCGGAGTATATTTTAACTTCACTGGCTCGGTTGGGAAATTGGAAAGCCAGTAAATCATCTCGATCATTTCAGCTGGGATGGGATTCCCTTCGTTCAAATGCATCCCAGCCTGCACCAGCAGCGCGCGGTAGACGCGTGTCTGCCAGCGCGCAGACAGGAACCCGGCGCGCGGCTTTTTACGATAAGTCTTCCAGTCATAGATCAAAAAACGCCTGTCCGGTCCTACTGCAACCAGGTCGTATTTGGCCAGTAAGCGGTAATCCCCAACCGGTGCTGAGAGAGTGATCTCCGGAAAGAGTTCGAACCCGTCCAGCTGCGGTGAAAACTGGCGGAAGCTGTCCCACCAGCGACTGAGTTCGGGCGAATTGGCCAGGCGCTCCAGTTGTTCCGGTGGCAGGCCAAGCAAGGCTTGCTGCGCCAAGCGGTGGAATAACTGTCCCTCTTGCTGGTGGCGCTCGAATTCCTGTACCGGCTGGCTCTCAACTGCCGGCCAGTGCAACTGCTCCAGATAACGCAGTTGAAAACGACGCGGACAATCGGCGTAATCCTGCAAGCTTGACTGGCTGAAAACGAAGCCGGGGGCAAGTGTAGTTTTAAGTTTATCGACCATCAGATCAATTCTACCCGTTTCTGCGGCGCTGAAGCTGAACGATCAACACGCCCAAACCAACCAGCACCAGTCCAAAGATCTCTTTGAGGGTCAATCCTTCGCCCAGGAAAACCAGCGCCAGAATAGCAATCTGCGGCATCATCAGGCTGTTGATGACCGACGATTCGATCGCAGTCAGCGTGCGCAAGGTCTTGTTCCAAAGCGTGAAGGCAAAAGCGGTATTGACCAGCGCCAGCCAGGCAATGATAAACCAGTCGGTCCAGGTCAGACTGCCAAAACCCTGGAAGGCTGCTCCGAATCCGAGCATCAGAGCAGAACCAACGCCCATGCTGACGAAGGTCACCAGGAGCGGGGAATGGATCGCGCTGCGATTGACATTCCGTCCGAGCAGCGAAGCGATTACGTTCCCGAACATACACCCCAACGCAATCACAATCCCGATCACCTGGGCCCGAGGCAGCTGGATTGGCAGGAAATAGAGCAGGACGCCGGCGGCTGTCAAAGCCAGGCCAATCCACTGCAAGCTGGACGGCTGTTCGCGCAGCCACCAGACGCCGCCGAAGGCGACGAATGCCGAGGTCAGGTTGAGCAGCAGACTGAGCATAGCGGCTGGCAGGAATGCCAGTCCCAGATATTGCAGGCTCTGCGTGATGGCGTAAGTAAACACCCCGAGCAGAGCCAGACTGACCCACTCACCACGACCGAGTTTTTTCAGCGCCGCACGATGTTCAGCCCTCCGCAACACAAACGGCACCAGGCATAACCAGGCCAGGGCATATCGCAGCCCGGCAAAGGTGATGGCAGGCAGGTCGTTACGCAAACCGATCTTGATCAAAACCCAGGAAGTGGACCACAGAAAGGTAACAAAGACCGCCTGTAAAATGGCGGTCAAGCGCGTCGACAGGTTTGGAAGGGATAGGGATCTGGGCTTCAAAAAATTTCAACCAGAGAATTACAGGATGCGGGGGATGAAATACACGTAAAGAACATAAGCCAGGAGGAAGATACCTCCCAACACCCAGCGCGGATCGACCGGCAGCCAGGCCGGTGCCAGGAACATACCGATCACACCCAGCAGCAGGCCCCAGATGGTGGCATAGGTACTGTATCCACGCTGCGGGAAAAGCGGCTCACCCGGTTTGACCAGTTTGCGCGATTCCTTCAGAATGCGCGCCGAAGTCCAGCGCTGCGCCATCGTTCGTAGCTCTTCCAGGTTTTCGATGCGCCCCATGCGAATGCGATGTCCGCCTGCCAGGATAAAAGTCGGCATGATTGCCTGAAGTTCTTTGTAGGTAAAGAACAGGTCGGGCAGAAAATGACGGCGTATCACCATCTGTTCGAGAAAGCGGATCTCACGGATGACGAAGAACGGCGCCAGGGATGTGACCAATCCCAGCAGGAAGGCCAGGAACCAAAAAAGCAGCGGTGCCTGGAAGAGATAATTCACCCCACCACACAGCAGTGCGAAAAACAGCGCCGGTAAGCCATAAAACACCAGGAAGATGTGGTAGGGGTAGCGAGGTTTAAAAGTTGAATATGCGGTATCCATACTGTCCAAACTAGCAAAAAGACATAAATTGAGTGAAGTAATTATAGCTGAAGCAAGCAAACAAAAACCATTTCTGACTGAAATAATAGAATCTCAAGGATCGATTGACCAAAGAGACTACTCGATGTACCAGTTCTACGGTTACAGAGAATATAGTTACTCCATCCAGGATAAAAACAGCAACGGCACTCCACAAGCGCAGGCCATGATCAGCAGCAACACACAGCCCAGGGCAGCTTTACCAAACTTGCTTTGTTTGGTCCAACTCCCTGTCAGCCAGCCGTATAAATTTGACAACGCATCCATACTACCCTCCCGTTATTTTCTAACACTATACAGAATTTGGATAAAATGGGCAAGCCATACTACAGACGGACACTAGAGTCAGCGCATCACGTTGTACTGAAGCGTGTTTATATCCACAAACCAAAGGAGGCATACATGGCACAGGCAGGGATTCACGGAATGGTTGGAATGCTGACGCGCAAATGGACCGGCGTGCGCGAATGGCTTTTACTGGGCATCTTGCTGGGAAGCTTTGTCCCCGATATGGACAACCTCGGGGTGGCAGCAGCCACACTGGCCAGGATGTCGACTGAGGGCATCCACCGCACGCTGACGCACAGTCTTTTCTTCATGGGTGCGGTAGTCATCGTTTTCTATTTCATCGGTCAGGGGAAGCAGGACACGCGCTGGCGCAACCTGGGCTTCGGCCTCGGGCTGGGGATGGCGCTCCACAGCTTGCTGGACCTCTTGGTCTGGTTCAACGGTGTGGCTTTGTTCTGGCCTATCCCGATCTGGGTCAACCTGTGGGCTAATTCGACACCGCCGGAATGGTTCATGACCTTTATGGAACCGGCCGAATTTCTGTGCTTTGGGTTGTACTTATGGTTGCTCGGTAGTTGGGCGCGCAAAGCCAACACGGATGGCGAGTTCCTGAAGGTACTGCGCCTGTGGACCTGGCTGGAATTCGCGCTCTTCGTGATCTTCACCCCCCTGGCTTATCTGATGACGGCGGGTTTTCTGACGATCTACGGCGCGCTTTATCTCTTCTCGCTCTTCATGACCTTTTTTGTGACGCTGCGGATGCGCAAAACCGTGGCTGCAGTTGCAGCTTGAGCATGATAGCAAGCGACCGGCCCATTACAGGCCGGTCGCTTTTGCTATTAAACATCATCAGAATGAATCTTTTACTCGTTATTGGAGTCTCCCCTTAAATACGAAAGCACCAGATGCCGGCGCGCGAAATTCCCCAGGGTGAACGGCTCGATCCACATCGGCTTGCCGCACAGGGCGCGGACGATGGCCGCCACTTCCCAGCCTTTCTTGTGCAGGGCGAGCACGTTTCCTCCTAATTCTTCCAGATAAGCGATCTTCGCCCTTAGCTCCGCTTTCGGGTTTTCGCGCACGCGCGCGCTACCGGGAAACATGCGGCTGCTTGGCAGCGCCGCAACACGTTTAAGCGAGGCGATGATGCCCCAGATATCGCCGTCTTCGCGTAAAGCGCGTTCCTGCCCGCCAACGAACAGGTCCCCGGTGAACAGCCAACCCTGCTCGGGTGCGTACAGGCACAGGTGGTCCAGGCTGTGGCCGGGTGTATAGATTACCTGCAAACGATAGCACTCGCTCTCGACCCAGTCCCCCTCCGCGAGCGGGTTGGCCTGGGAAGGCTCGGGCCAGCCCCAGAACAAGGCTCGGTAGGGCTGCAGAGGCTGCAATCTGCGTGGCTCCGCCAGCACCGGTAAGGCCAGCGGATGAGCCAGGATCTCCAGACCCGGATGTGCGCGCCCAAGACCCCCATTGGCTCCGATGTGATCTTCATGGCTGTGGGTATTGACCAAACGCGCCAGCGGTTTGTCCTCCAGGGCAGTAACCAATTCTCCGGCTGTGTGCGCCGGGCCGCTGTCGATCAGCAATCCGTCCAGGGAATAGGCCGTGGTCCAGTAGCGCCCGCGTCCGGCCAGGCTGCGCGCCAAGTCGAAGCGGGTAACGCCGTCGTAGAAGCTGGTTTTCAACATGTTGGCTTGAGTCGAGTAGGATTAGGGTTGTTCATTCTCCCACCAACCCCGCAAGGCTTCCAGCGCCAGCGAGGGCTGGGCATCTCCCTGACGGCCGGAGTTCCAGGTGACGATCAGCTCGCGTTTGGCGCGCGTGATGCCGACGTAGAACAACCGCAGGCGCTCGCGCACGTAGTCCAGGCGCGCCTCCTGGGTAGCCTGGCCTTCGGCATACCATTGATACTCATCACTGGTAACCAATGTTCCCAACTGCGCCAGGGTTTCGGCTTCCAGGTTCAAGCCATCGCGCACGAACCACTTCTCCGAAAGGTAGCGGTCGTAGGGCATACCGGAGGGAAAATCGTAGTTGTTGACTGACGTCAGGTAGACCCGGTCCCACTCCAAACCCTTGGCCTTGTGCATGGTCGTCACCACCACTTTACCCTTGTAGGCTTCAGGATTGAAGCCAGCGTCGTCAGACGAAAAGCCAATGAAGCGGCGCTGGTTGCGGGCGATCAGGCCCAGTTCGCCGGTCAGCTCGGGCAGGCGCCAGTCGGGGTGGTCGTCGGCCGCATGGCGCAGTACCAGCGCCAGCTTGTGCGCCAGCGCCAGGTCAACCGGCTCGACGAACAGGTCCTGGGCCAGGGTCAGGATCAACTGGTCGATCGGCAGCAGGGTCGCCGCCGCCCAGCGGTTGACCAGCGTGCGAAATTCACTCAATTCGCTTAACACATCCGGTTCGGCCTGGCTCCCCGAGACATCAGGAGAAGACCCCGATGCATCCTGGGCCGACTTTTCCAAGCCTGCCAGCCAGTCCCGTTCGGGACGCGGGGACAGGTAAGCCTCGACCTGGCCGCACTTACGGATCAACCCACGCACGTGGGTCATAAAATCGCGTCGATCAGAGTCCTCGCGCCAGTCCCGCCGCCAGACTTCGTAGACGCGCGCCAGTTTGATGGCCGCGGACGGGTCGGACAAATACGCCAGCAGGTTGCCCAGCGCACCGGCTGCCGCGCGCGTGGACTGGCTGCTGGAGAGCAGTTCGTGGGTCGGGATGTCGTGCTTCTTGAGCGCCTCGATCAACTCCACGCCGCGCGTGTTGCGCGGCACCAGCACCGCCACAGTCGCATCCGCATTATCAGGCAGCCACTTCTCAAGTGAGTCGACCACCGCGGCGATCTCCTCATCAGGCGTAAACTTCTTGCCGATCAAATGGATGCCGGCCGGGTCGTCGGGTGGATTGGGCTGCGGGTCACCCGGCGGCGTGGGCCTGATGTAGGGAGGTGCCAGCGCCTCGCGTACGGCCTCGACCGGATGCTCCTGCATGGCCCAGTCGACCAGGGAGTTGGCCAGCTTGATGATTGACGGCTGTGAGCGACCCGAGTCCGGCAATTCGCGCTGGTAGTCGGCCTCCCCGGTGATAAAGGCACGCAGGTAGCGCGGACTGGCGGTAGTGAAAGTCTCGAAGATAGCCTGGTTGGGGTCTCCAACGCGTACCCAATTCCCATTTTCGCCTGCCAGCAGACGCAGGATCTGTTCCTGCAGCTGGCTCGAATCCTGGGCTTCGTCCTCCAGAATGTAAGGCCAGCGGAAGTGCAGGCGCTCGAGGAACTCCGGGTCGGACTCGAGCAGGTCGAGCGCCAGGCGGATCAGGTCGTCGAAATCGACCGCGCCGCGGTAAGCCAGCGCGCGCTGGTAATCGGCGTAAATGGCCCAACCCATCTCGGCCAGCGGCAATGAGGCGGGTGCCTGGTCCAGGCGGCGGCGCAGGTCGTCGGGCGCCAGGCGGCGATCCTTGGCCGAGCGGATGAAGGCCAGCGCCAGGCTGTGGATCAGGTCAGGCAACTGCGAACGACGCACCCAGTCGCGCTTGGAGTCGTCCAATCCCGGGTCAAGATAGTCATCCAGCAGGCCGGGATTGGCTGTCAGCCAGGCCTGGGCAGCTTCCTTGCGGATGAAATCAGCCTCGCGCTCATCCAATATGGCGAAACGCTCCTCCAGCCCGACCTTCTCGGGCTTTTCGCGCACGATGTCGTGCGCCAGTCCGTGCAGTGTGCGCACGCGGTAGCCCAGGCGCGGCAGCAGGCCCTGCGCCTCGATGAAGCTGCTGATGCGGGCCGAGAAATTGTCGACCGCCGAATTGACCAGCGTGACCACCAGCACTTCCTGCTCCGAATCAAGCTCGCTGCGCGCGATCAGGTCCGCGGCCAGGGCCGAGAGCACGAAGGTCTTGCCGCTGCCAGGCACAGCGGCGATGCCCAGCTTGCCGCCAGTGTAAGCCAGGATCGATTCTTGGGTGGGTCGCAGGTTATAAATTTGCATAAGTTTTTTATCACAAAGTCGAAAATTTCTCGCGCCCGATGTTACCTCTTAGGGGTGCTTCGCAAAACCATCGGTCTATAATCGGCTTGAGCCAATTTTATTGAACCCGCACGGACGTCGACACCCTTGCGGAAAAGATTGCTGCTTCGCGCTCTTCGTGGTTAATCCTGCGCCTGCCCCTCAACCAACACTTTCTGGAAGGCTTTCAACAAGACCCCACGCTGCTCGAAGCCGGTTTCGCCCAGTTCGCTCAAGCCCAGGTAGATGCGCGAATGGCAGCGCCGCAGCAGCCCTGTCACCAGGCGCGCCAGGGTTTCCTGGGCGGCGGAGACCTCGTCGGCATCGGTCCATTGACGGCCAGTCTCCCAGTGGCGCGAGAGCACGTAGGGCTGCGTCAGGGGTTGGAACAGGCGCTCGGCCCAGCCACTGGCACCGGGGTCCAGCCAGAATTGCACCGTCGCCGGGCGGTTCATCATCAGGAAGGTGTAAGCCGGCGCGACCAGCACTGCCTCGCTCTCCTCCGTGCGCCAGGCCTGCAGATACTGGGCAGCGATCAAGCCCTCCTGCAGCATGGCGATATACTCGCGGCCCAGGTCGAACCCGTCCGTACCCACCAGGGTCGGTTCCATCGCCCAGCGGAACTTCTGGATCGATTCGATCAGGCTGGCCGCCACACGCGCCGCATCGAAATTGCGGTGAAAGCCGAAGCCCGGCTGCGAAAGGACTTCCCCAAAGAGGCGCCGCAGGAAGTGGTCCAGCGGCTGGGGCTCGGACTCGCGATAGGCCAGCAGCCAGTCACGCAGATATGTATAGTGCTCGCCCTGCACGAAAGTGATGCGTTCCTGTACGTCTGACTTGATGCGCTCGAATTCCGAGAGCGTCAGATCCTTCTGATGGTAGACGATCGCGGCCAGCAGTTGGGCGCGCACCAAATCCATGCCATCAAAGGCCAGCAGGAAGGCGCGGGTGACATCGTAACGACTGGGACGTATCTCCCAGCCCGGATGGGCCAGCGCCGCCAGCGTCAGCAGCCCTTGCGTGGCGGGTTCGTCCCGCAATGAGCGCGATGGGCGGTGCGAGCGCCAGGGGATGGTGCGCGCTTCGAGACGGTCTGTCAGCGAGAAACGCAGCGCGTCGGACAGGAACGGGGCCAGCACCACGATCTCGGACGGCGATAGCCCGCCCTCGATCAGTTGGGCGATCTCTGCTACGATACCGTCCAGCATCTGGGGATAAAAACGGGCATCCGAATAAGTCAACACCTCATCCAGCGACTCGCCTCCATCCGCTTGGGCAGCCCAAATGGGATCGATGGCCTGTGCCAGAGCGTTGGATAAATAATCGATCCCTGGTGAGGTGACAAACGACTCAGCCAGGGTCGCCTGCTCGGAACACAGTTCGCTCAATGCCCACGCGCTCTGCGGGTCGGCGCCCAGGAACTTGCGGTAGCCGCCGCCTTCGTCGTAGACCAGCAGCGCCGACGCGAAATCCGGCAGCCACTCGGCGACCAGGTCATGAGCGCGCGGGACGTCTTCTTCCAGGTTGTCATAGATCAGGTGGTGGTAGCTGCGCTTCAGAAAGTCGCGGGCGGTGGAGTCATGCCAGAGCACGTTCCAGAAAGTGTCCAATTGCAGGGAAAAATCCAGCAGGTTGTGTGATAAGCAAAATTCGCGGAAGAGCGTGGCGCAGGCCTGGGCGTCGGCATAGATCCGGCGCTGACCGGGGTCGCCGACCCAGGCCGCTTCCAGCCGCTCCCCGATCTGGCGGTAATCAAAACCGACCGAGGCGGCTTTGTTCAGATTGTCGATGATCTGCGAGTACAGGCGGTTGCGGTCGATGGTGACTGATTCGAAATAGCCCTGATCCAGTAAAGGCCGCACCAGATGGGCCATGTAGTATTGCGCCGTTTCAAGCGTCAGGAAGACCGGCGGCTGGTCGGGGTGGGCGAAGCCAGCCGCCTCGGCAGCCAGCGGCCAGAATAATTCCACCATGCGCCGCGCCAGTCCGCCAACTGTGGCCAGGGTCACTTCCCCGCCCGCAGCGAAGCCGGGACTTCGCAGCACCGCCTGGTACGGTGTCTGCAGTGTGCGCTGCGGGGTCAGCACCAGAAGCGAGTCGGCCGGCACACCTTGCTCCAACAAAAAGCGCATCCGCTCCACTCCGACGGTCGTCTTGCCACAGCCGGCCGGACCGGAGAGGAAGATTTTGGCGTCTCGAGAGGAGCCGACGAGCTTGGTTTGCGCAGGCGTGAGCATGTTTCAAGATTAGCCGAGTGCAGAGGTTTTGTCAACAAACAAGTGACGGTCAGATCAGCCGCCACCGGTTTCCCGATCATGTTGCAGCGATTATTTTAGATGCGCCTCAAAAAAACTGGTCACCCGCTCCCAGGCATCTCGAGCTGCTTCCGGTCGGTAGACGTTGGGATCGCTGTCGCGGAAGAAAGCGTGACCGGAGTTGGGATAGACGACTACCTCATGCTGCACGCCGACCTGGTCCAGCAGCCGGTCGAATTCTTCCACCGTCCCGACCGGGATGGAGACGTCCGCATCCCCAAACAAACCCAGTACCGGACAACTCAACTTTTCGCGCAACTGGTCGAAGATTTGCTGCATGCCGCCCCCGTAGAAGGTACAGACCGCGTCCAGCGGACGGCGGATAGCCAACGACAACGCCATGCGCCCACCGAAACAAAACCCGACCGCGCCAACTTTGCTGCTGCAACCAGGATCTTGCCGGAAGGCATCGTAAATTTTCTTCAGGTCATCCGGCGCAGTTGGTCCGTATTTCTGCACCAGCACCCTGGCCTTCTCGCCGTCGCCGATTTGCGCCAGCTCGCCGTGATACAGGTCGGGGGCAAAAGCCAGGTAGCCGGCTCCGGCGAAGCGATCGGCAATTGATTTGGTCTGGTCATCCAGCCCCCACCATTCCTGAATGACGACCAGCCCCGGCCAGGGACCGTCGCCTGCAGGTTGCGCCAGGTAGCCGGGAAGTGTACCGAATTGTGTCGATTTACCCATGATTGACTCCATTTTTGGGATAATTGTACTCCGAATAAAATCCCGGTGCGGGCAAGCGTATCGGGAATTTACTTGGGGGCAATGTTGTATAATCTTTTTTGGAGAGCAGCAAGGTTATATTGAAATAAACGAGGTGAATATGGGCTATCAACCCATCGAAAATTACGGCGTGATCGGCGATCTGCACACGGTAGCTCTGGTCGGCATGAACGGGTCGATCGACTACATGTGCTTCCCCAATTTCGACTCACCCTCCATCTTTCTGCGCCTGCTCGACCATGAAAAGGGTGGCTACTTTTCGCTCGCTCCGGTGCTACAGGACGCGCATCAAAAACAACTTTACATCCCGGATACCAATGTGCTGCTTTCGCGTTTCCTATCCGAGCAGGGCGTGGCCGAAATCTCTGACTTCATGCCCGTCGAGGCCACCACCCAGGCACACAACCTGATCCGCCGAGCCAAGACAGTACGCGGTGAGATCAAATATCGCGTGGTCTGCAAACCGGCCTTCGATTACGCGCGCGCCGGACATACAATCGATATTCGCGACGGGGAAGTCATCTTCAGCTCCAAAGGGCAGGATGGCACTGTCTTGCGCCTGCGCTCCAGCGTACCGCTGCACGAACAGGACGGCGCAGCCGTGGGGGAATTCACCTTGCGTACCGGCGAGACGGCTTCCTTCGTGCTCGAAAACGCCAAAGAGTCGGTCGGCGATTCGTCCGCCCCAGAATACGTTGCCAAAGCTTTCAAGGACACGGTCAATTACTGGCGCGAATGGATCGGCAAGTCCAAATATCAGGGCCGCTGGCGCGAAATGGTCAACCGCTCAGCGCTGATGCTCAAGCTGCTGACCTCCTGGCACCACGGACCGATTCTGGCCGCACCCACCTTCGGGCTGCCCGAGCAGATTGGCGGCGAGCGCAACTGGGATTACCGCTTCACCTGGATCCGCGACGCGTCTTTCACGATTTATGCCTTTATCCGCTTGGGGTACACCGAAGAAGCAGGTGCTTTCATGGGGTGGATCGAAGAACGCTGTAAGGATCTCGGTCCAGACGGCACGCTGCAAACCGTCTATGGCCTGGATGGGCGGCATGACCTAAAGGAACTTGATCTGACACACCTGGAGGGCTATCGAGGCTCAAAGCCGGTTCGCGTTGGGAACGCCGCCGCCAGCCAGCTGCAGCTCGACATTTATGGCGAACTGATGGATTCGGTCTACCTTTACGACAAATACGGCAAACCGATCTCACATGACCTGTGGCAGAATCTGGTCGGCTTGATCGACTGGCTGTGCGAAAACTGGAACCAGCCTGACAACGGCATCTGGGAAGTACGCGGCGGGCAGCGTCATTTCCTTTATTCGCGTCTGATGAGCTGGGTAGCTCTCGACCGGGCCTTGCGCCTGGTAGCGAAGCGCTCGTTCCCGGCTCCTTTTGAACGCTGGCACACTGTTCGCGACGAGATTTATAACGATATTTTCACTAACTTCTGGGATGACAAATTGGGCGCTTTCGTCCAGTATCGTGGCGCGAAGGCCCTGGACGCCGCCAGCCTGTTGATGCCGATGGTGCGCTTCATCAGCCCGACCGACCAACGCTGGCTCTCCCACCTGAAAGCCGTCGAAAAAGACCTGGTCTACGACTCGCTCGTCTACCGCTACAAGATCGAGGAGGCAGCAACCGACGGTCTGGAAGGTGGCGAAGGCACCTTCAACATGTGCAGTTTCTGGTTCGTCGAATGCCTCTCACGCGCGGGGGAACTGCAAAAAGCGCGCCTGTATTTCGAGAAGATGCTGGGCTATGCCAATCATCTCGGTCTGTATGCTGAAGAGACCGGTCCGCGCGGCGAGCACCTGGGTAATTTCCCGCAAGCATTCACCCATCTGGCCCTGATCAGCGCCGCTTACGACATCGACCGGCGGCTCTCGGCTGCGGGGTGGGAAGCGTAAATATCCAAAAGCTATTTACTTCATTCTTTGTGCGTCCTTGACGCGCCTCCAGCGGGTACCGATAGAACTTCCTGGTCCTTTCCCGAACCAAGCCGGCTGCATCGAGCCTCCGGCTTTTTGTTGTAACCAAAATCCCTCCGCAGGAGGGGGAATTTCCATCTTCAGGTTGGTTGCCTTCCGTTATATGGTTGCCTAAAATGAAATGGATTGACAACCTTACGAGGAGATGCGATGACCACAATTTCAGTAGAACAGGCAATCCAAGCCCCACTCGAGCAAGCCTACCGAGCATTTACGAACAGCAGTACCCTGCGCGAGTGGCTATGCGACATGGCCAGCGTCAAGGCTTATCCCGGCGGACGCTATTATTTATGGTGGAAAGGCGATTATTATTCCAGCGGCGAGATCAAAGCTTTGGAACCGAACAAATCTGTCACCTTCCAATGGTTTGGACGCGGCGAAATCGCCCCCAGTGAAGTGCACGTCGCTTTCTCTGAAAAGGGCGGGCTGACAAACGTGGTCCTTTCGCACACCATCCCGGACGGACAGCCCTGGGATGAGATGGCCGAGGATTTTCGTCACGAGTGGACCAGCGGCCTGGAAAACCTGGCCTCGGTGCTGCAAACCGGCATCGACCAGCGCATCTTTGACCGCCCGATGCTGGGCATCGTACCCGGCGATTTCACCGGCGAACAGGCGGAGCAGCTCGGGGTGCCAGTCACCGAGGGGATGCGCATCGACGATGTGGTTGACGGTATGGGCGCACAACTGGCGGGTTTGCAACACAATGATGTGATTGTCAGCATGGCGGATAAACCAGTTACCACCGATTTCAACAGCCTGCCGTTAGCCCTGGAAGGCCGCAAAGGCGGTGAGACGGTCGATGTAGTCATTTATCGGGGAGCAGAGAAACAAACTGTGAAGATGACGCTTTCGCGGCGTCGCATCCCCGAGGTCTCGTTCGAACCGGCGGTGTTGGCTGAGGCTATCCACGTCCGCTATGAGGAAGCCTTATCCGCGCTTGAGAAAGCCTTCGCCGGTGTCAGCCAGGCCGAAGCTGCACATGTCCCTGCTCCGGGTGAGTGGACTGCCAAAGAAGTCCTGGCGCACTTAATCCATGGTGAGCGCTTCAATCTATCCTACTTTGCCGAGGCGATCAACGGCTTCGAGCGCCAGGCGGATGGATTCGGGAACAACCTGGACTCGCAGGTTCGCGCTACCGTAGCTGTCTTCAATACAACCGAAAATTTGCTCAGGGAGTTGCGCCGGCTCTCCAACGAGGTAGTAGCCTTCATCCGGGAATTCCCTCCGGAATTCGTCGCCCGTAAAAGCACTTACTTCAAGGTTGCCTGGCCCTTCCTGGAAGGACAATTTCACACCCTGGCACACCTGGATCAGATCGAGGCAGCCATTCAAGCCGCCCGCCAGTAAATTAAAAAATCTCTGAACGCCTCGCTTGAACGCGAGGCGTTTCTATTTATCCAATTGGCCGCCAATCAGATCAGAAGTTAACAAATGTCAATAACTTAACGCACGATTTGTGATATCTTATACAAAGAAGGGCTGCATAATCTCTGATTTCACCCGCTTCAAAGAGGAGAATGATCCATGAAAATCACGGGAAAGATCCTGCGCGCTGTTGCAATCATCCTATTGATCCTGACAGCCGCCTTCAACCTGCTTGGGGGCGCCGGTACGACCTGCGCCGCCTTCTTCACCGAGAAGTACCCAACCTTAGCCGCACTGGCCAGCGTCAAGTGGCTTTACCAGATTTTGGTCGTAACCACCATTGCAACCGGCATTGCCGGTATCTGGGCCACAGTCGGCTTGATCCGTGGCAAGGAAAAATATTACCGCAATACGCTGATCGTACTGATAACCGGCACCCTGCTGGGAGGCATCCAATACTTCACTTCCCTGGCACTGCGCGGAGCAGCCGCGCCCGCCAATGTCAAGTTCTACCTCAACACCTTTACCCTGATTGTCTTCCTGATCTGCGGATTCCCCGGGATTCGGAAATGGATTGATTTCGAAAAACAGGGTGGAGCAGGGAATAGTGCTGCAGCGGGCGTGGCAACCTTTATTGCCGGGCTGCTGACCCTGTCCACACCGATGTGGGCTGGGCCAACGCACACCTACATGGGTCAAAACTGGGTCTATGTACTTGGTGCGCCGCTCAATATCGCTGGTAGCCTGATGGTACTCGGCGGTCTGGCCTGGCTGCTCAAAGCGCTATTACGTGAATCTCACAGCCTGCAAGTCGAAAATATTTAACCTTTAATAATTTTCAATATAATTCAAAACTGACCAGTGAAAACTGGTCAGTTGCATTATACGTAAAAACCAAACCGCCAACTGCGTCTATAATTGGACCAAGAGGAGTTGCAATGGCCGAAAACAAACAACACCAATTTGACTTCTGGCTCGGAACCTGGGAGGTGACCTGGGGTGAGCATGAACACGGTACCAATCGTATCGAGCGCATTCTCGACGGAATGATCATTCAGGAAAATTTCGACGGCCGTCCATCGCTAGCCATGCAAGGGATGAGCGTTTCTGTTTACGACCCGGGGCGGGACAAATGGTGCCAGACCTGGGTCGATTCCCAGGGCAGTTACCTGGATTTCACCGGTGAGTTCAGGGACGACAATATGATCCTAATGCGCGAGGCCATGATGGAGGGCAAGCCCATCCAACAACGTATGCGCTGGTACAACATCGCCCCCGATGAACTTGACTGGAATTGGGAACGATCCGAAGATAATGGTCAAACCTGGACCCTGCTCTGGCACATCCACTACCATCGAAAATAAATTCAACCCTGATAAGAGGTATGCATGCCTAAATTTCGTGGTGTTTCACAAATTATCGAGCCGCAATTCGTGATCGAAGGCGCTGGCGTGCTGCTGCGGCGCTCGATCTCACCGCGCGCTTCAAACGAGTACGATCCATTCCTGCTTTTCGACCATTTCGCCTTCAACGATCCGGTCGAAGGGCCCATCCGCGGTTTCCCGATGCACCCGCATCGCGGGATCGAAACCGTGACTTACATGCTGGAAGGCGCCACCCAGCACCGCGACAGCCTGGGCAATGCCGGGCTGATCGGTCCCGGCGATGTGCAATGGATGACCTCCGGGCGCGGTATTCTGCACGAAGAAATGCCCCGCCGCGGTCCGGAAGGGACGATCTATGGTTTTCAATTGTGGGTCAACCTGCCCGCAGCCTTAAAGATGACCACCCCGCACTACCAGGAAGTCAACGCACAAAGCATCCCGACGGACGAAAAGGACGGCGTCAAGGTCCGCCTGGTAGCTGGGGAGTATGAAGGCATCAAGGGACCCGTAACCGAAATCGCCGCCCAGCCCCTGTACATGGACGTAACCCTCGAGCCCGGTACGACTTTCACACAGGCCATCCCGGATGGCCACACGGCGGTCGTGTACGTCTTCGAAGGCCAGGCCTCCTTCGGTGGAGCCGACGAGCAAGGAGCCGAGTTTGTCCAATCAGTGCGCATGGCTGTTTTGAGCGATGGAGAAAGCTTGCGCGTTCAAACCGGCACAACTGATCCAGTGCGCTTTATGCTGATGGCCGGCGCGCCCTTCAAAGAGCCAATCGTGCCATACGGCCCGTTCGTGATGAATACGCGTCAGGAAATCGAGCAAGCATTGACCGAATTGCGCAACGGCACTTTCATCAAGGAATAAATCTATTGGGACGGGTATTCCCCGTCCCAATGGTCGTATAATCGGGGGCATGACAAAAGTTCTGTTTGGCGAGCGCATCGGCAAGACCGGCAAATTGCGGTTGGGTTGTTCGGCCGCCATCTTCAACCAAAACCGTGACAAAATCCTGCTCACCAAGCGCAGCGATAACGGCCAGTGGTGTCTGCCCGGTGGGGCGATGGAGCCGGGCGAATCGGCCGAAGAATGCTGCCAACGTGAGGTAAATGAGGAAACCGGCCTGGAGGTGAGTCCGATACGCCTGGTCGGCGTGTACAGTAATCCCGACCAATTGGTGGTTTACCCGGATGGCAATCGCGTTCAGGTTGTCGTCCTGCATTTCGAAGCGCAAATCACCGGGGGGAAATTAGGCCTGAGCGATGAGACCACTGAGGCCAACTTTTTCACCCATGACGAAATCGAGGGTATGACCTTGCTGGGCCGACACAAAGAGCGCATTAAAGATACGCTGGCTGGCCAGATGTCTGCCTTCGTTCGATAAATTTTTTCGGGAGGAACTGCATGAATTTCAAAGCACTGTTGGGGCCGATGCGTGTGCCGTTTCTGATCCTAACGCCATCCTGCGTAGCAGTCGGTGTGGGGACGGCTTTCTGGCAGACCGGCAGGGTAGACTGGCTGCAAGTCCTGCTGGTTTTGATCGGCGCGCTGTCAGCCCATATCAGCGTCAACGCCTTCAACGAATATTTCGACTTCAAGAGCGGGCTGGATTCCAAAACCCAGCGTACTCCCTTCAGCGGCGGCAGCGGAACGCTTCCGACTCAACCGCAAGCGGCGCGCCAAACCTTGATCCTCTCCTGGCTGACCTTTGGCATCACGGGAGCAGTCGGTGTGTTTTTCACCTGGCTGCGCGGCTGGGCATTACTTCCGTTGGGCTTGCTGGGTTTAATTTTGTTAGTCACTTACACAATTTGGTGGGTTTACCAGCCGCTTCTGTGCCTGATCGCCCCTGGCGTTGGCTTTGGCTTATTGATGGTCATGGGTACGCACTTCGCCCTGACCGGCAGCTATAGCTGGACCGCTTTCATCGCTTCGCTGGTGCCGACCTTTCTGGTCAGCGACCTGCTGCTACTCAACCAGTTTCCGGATACCGAAGCCGATCGGAGCATCGGCCGCCGCCATTACCCGATCACCCTGGGACGCCGAGCCAGCAGCCTGATCTACGGCGTATTCCTGCTGGGAGCTTATCTGTCCATCGTGATCGGTGTCATCCTTCATCTGCTGCCCGGTTTCAGCCTGCTCGCCTTACTGACCGGGGTATTGGCCATACGCGCGTATCGTGGAGCGCATCGTAATGCCGACAATATACCGGCGCTGGTCCCCTCCATGGGCATGAATGTCATCCTCAACCTGGTCACGCCGGCCTTACTGGCGATCGGATTGTTCATAGGTTGAAAATAATTAGCAACAGCCCCTCGCATCTAGCGAGGGGCTGTTTTTGTTTAATCCAGCGTGCGCCACCAGACGCCGGTACATTCCGGCAGCACGGTCAAGCGTTCATCCCGCACCCGGCCGGCTAGCTCCTCACCAAAGAAAAATCCGGCCAGATCGACAGCCTGTTCGAGGGTTTCGAAGTGGTAATCGGTGCGGATCCAGCTATTCGAGAAACCATTCTCTTCCAGCCAGTGATAAGTTGCCTCCAGGTGCGGCAGCTGCTGCGGCGTGTCGCCCCCCGTCCCCAATGATTCAAACAAAATCACTCTACCATCCGGCTTGAGAATACGCTTCATTTCCCCCAACCAGCGATCCAGCTCTTCCCGCTCGTTGGCAGGATTCCAGACAGCCAGGTAACTGACACTCCAACCCGAGACCACCAAGTCCACACTGGCAACTGGCAGGGGCACAAAGCGGTGGTCAGCCACCGCAACCTGCCAATTGGATTGCCCATCAGCTTTAAATTTAGTACGAGCCTCAGCCAGCATGTTCGCCGACAAATCAAATGCATATATCGAACGGACAAACGGCGCCAGCAGGCAGGCCAGGCGTCCGGTTCCAGCACCCAGGTCGATCACATCCTTACCGGAGAGCGGTGCTAATTTTCGGATCTCCCGCAGGATGTTGCCCTGGTAATCCTCGCGTGACACCAGGGCTTCATATCGATCGGCATGCTGCTGGTAGACTTCTTTTTCGTCAGGCATCTCGGCTGCAACCTTTGTTATACTCAGAATATCGGGCTATTTTATCAGAGTCCGAAATATCGGGAGGGATGATGGGAACTCAAATCCAACGTGTGGAGCGTTCAAGGGAGGAAACCAAGCAGAGCTATGATCGCATGTCGCGCTGGTACGACCTGTTCGCCGGCAGCGAGAAAAAGTTCACCCGGATTGGCTTGCAAAAATTGAACGTCCAACCCGGAGAACACGTCCTGGAAATCGGCTTCGGCACGGGACAGGCCCTGATCGAACTCGCACAGGCCGGGGCTGAATCCGTTTCGGGAGTGGACCTGTCTGAGGGCATGCTGCACGTGGCCCAGGAACGGGTCAGGGCTGCAGGCCTGGGTGAAAGCATCGATTTACGCCTGGGCGATGCGACCCAATTGCCGTTTAACGACGAGACTTTCGACGCGATCTTCATCAGCTTCACGCTCGAATTGTTCGATACTCCCGAAATCCCGGTCGTGCTGGGCGAATGCCGCCGCGTCTTGCGGACCGGGGGCAGACTCGGAGTGGTCTCACTGGCTAAACGGGAAACACTCGCCTGCCGCGTGTACGAATGGGGCCATGCCAAGATGCCGGCGATGCTTGATTGCCGGCCGATTTTCGCCCGGCAGGCTGTCGAGCAGGCTGGGTTTTTGATCGAGGAAGCCGGCGAAGTGAAAATGTGGGGACTGCCGGTCGAAGTGGTGGTCGCTGTAAACGGATGATGCGCACTATCTGACCAATGCCTGATACTCCGGGTGACGGCGTATATAAACCTGTGCGAAGGAACAGAGCGGGAAAACTCGATAATTTTGCTGGCGTGCATACTCCAGGGCCGCTTGTGTCAACCGGCTGGCAATTCCCTGCCCTTCCAATACATGCGGCACACCGGTGTGCGTGATGGTCATTACACCGTTGAGCATGGAATAATTGAGCTCAGCCACATAAGCCTCGATATGGATTTCAAAACGACCCTGCTCCGGATCGTGTTCTACAAGAAGTTGGTTGGGGTTTACCTGCATGGCGTCTCCAGTACTTAATCATACATCCCTTTTGCAAGGCGCGGCCGGTTTGACCTCACTTGTTCGAACGTGATAAACTTTGTCAACCCATCTCGGAGGCTATAACCATGCAACTCAGTTCATCCGCGCAAAAAGTGCAGGATATCCTTAATTCATTAGACTGCAATTGTGAAGTGATCGAATTTTCCGAGAGTACACGCACCGCTCAGGAAGCCGCTGAACGGGTCGGCAGCAAGTTGGAGCAGATCGTCAAATCCCTGATCTTCAAAGGTCGCGAGAGCGGTAAACCCATCCTGGTGCTGACCAGCGGTGCCAACCGCGTAGACGAAAAACGCATCAGCCAGTACGCCGGAGAGAAGATCGAACGCGCAGATCCGGAATTCGTGAGAAACGTGACTGGATTTGCAATTGGCGGAGTGCCGCCCGTCGCTCATGCCCGGCCAATGGAAACTTACCTCGACGAAGATCTTCTCCAATACGAAACCATCTGGGCCGCAGCCGGAACTCCCAAGGCGGTCTTCCAATTGACACCGGATATGCTGCAAAGCCTGACAAAAGGATCGGTTGTACGCGTCAAATGAGTCTGGACCAAATCTACAATTTTCGAGCGCTCTCGGCAAATCTGCTTACCAGCGGCCAGCCGACCGCCTTGCAAATGGCGGAAATCGCCCGTATCGGCGTGCAGACCGTCATCAACCTGGCTCTGCCGACCAGCGATAATGCTTTGCCAGACGAGGAAAGCCTGGTTCGCTCGCTGGGGATGAAATACATCCACATCCCGGTCGAATGGGAACTTCCCACGCCAACCGACCTGGAGCGTTTCCTCGAGATCATGCAGACCCAAGCCGGGCGCAAGCTGCTGGTCCACTGTGCGGCCAACTACCGCGCTTCGTGCTTTGTCGCACTCTGGCGCATATTACACCAGGGTTGGTCACACGAACCAGCCCTGGCGGAGATGCATCACATCTGGGATGAAAACCAGTATCCCGTCTGGAAACAGTTCGTCCACGATGCATTGATCCAGGAAGGCAAATAAGAAGCTTGGGTCAGTCCTTCTTTTTGCAATTGGACCGAATTTGTCGTAAAATTCATTTAATTTAAAAGTATCCAAGGCTAATCAGAAGGAGCGCAAATGGTAGATCCGAAAGCTGTCACCGAATCGCGCCCGATCACGGAAGAGGGCGATTTTTTACAAATCAAATCCATCGACCACATGCATTTCTACGTCGGCAACGCCAAGCACGCCATGTATTACTGGTGGAAAGGCTTCGGCTTCAAACCCGTCGCCTATTCCGGACTTGAGACCGGAAATCGCGATTACGCTTCATACGTGCTGCAGTCCGGCCAAATCCGGCTGGTCTTTTCAGCGCCTTACACACCCAGCAGCCCGTTGGCCTCCCACCACATGTTGCACGGCGACGGAGTCAAGGTCATTGCCCTGGAAGTGGACGATGTCGAACAGGCCTGGAAGGCCACCACCGAGCGGGGGGGGAAGTCCGGCTGGGCACCGCGTGAAGAAAAGGATCAGTACGGCTTATTTCGCACTTCAGCCATTTATACCTACGGCGAGACTCTGCACGTTTTCGTCGACCGCTCGGATTACAGCGGTCCCTTCGCGCCAACCTACCGTGAAATCAAGGACAAAGAAGCCAAATCAACCGGACTGGCTGCTGTCGACCACGTGGTCGGCAACGTGCAGCTGGGCAAGATGAATCACTGGGTTAATTTCTACCATGAGGTGATGGGCTTCCGCCAGTTGCTGCATTTTGACGATAAGGATATCTCGACCGAATATTCAGCCCTGATGTCCAAGGTGATGCAGAACGGTAACGGGCGGGTCAAGTTCCCGATCAACGAGCCGGCCGAGGGCAAGAAGAAGAGTCAGATCGAGGAATATCTGGATTACTACCTGACCCCGGGCGTGCAGCATCTGGCGCTGGCAACCGGGGACATACTCGAAACGGTAAGCGACCTCAAATCGCGTGGTATCGAATTTCTACGCGTCCCGGATACTTATTACGAGCTGCTGCCCGATCGCGTCGGGCAGATCAAGGAAGACCTGAAAGCCATCCACGATCTGGGCATCCTGGTCGACCGCGATGACGAAGGCTACCTGCTGCAAATCTTCTCCAAGCCAATCCAGGATCGCCCGACCATGTTCATCGAGGTAATCCAGCGCCACGGCGCGCGCGGCTTCGGCAAGGGCAATTTCAAAGCCCTGTTCGAATCGATTGAGCTCGAGCAAGAACAGCGTGGGAATCTGTAATTCATGCACCTGGTCACTTTTTCGACCGAAAATTCTGATCCGCGGCCGGGCCTGGTCAGGCAGGGACGGGTCTTCGAACTGCCCTACCGGGATATACTGGAAGTGATCCAGGCCGGCACCGAAGCAGCCGAGCACAGCGCCTCCAGCAGGCCGATCCATCTCGCACAGGTGACGTTTCAGGCCCCCCTGCATCCGAGGACACTACGTGACGCTTATGCCTTCGAGCAGCACGTCAAGACTGCCAATGCCAATCGCGGGCGAGAGGTACCCGAGAATTGGTACAAGTTCCCGGTCTTCTATTTCACCAACCCGCACGCCATTTTCGGGCCGAACGAAACCGTCCCGTACCCCCCATACACGCAGGCGATGGACTACGAACTCGAGATCGCTGTCGTGATCGGCAAAGCCGGCAAGGATATTTCCCCGGAAGCAGCGCCCGAGCACATCTTTGGCTATACGATTTTCAATGATTGGTCTGCGCGGGATGTGCAGCGCGATGAAATGAAGGTTGGGCTTGGACCCGCCAAAGGAAAGGATTTCGCGTCTTCCTTCGGCCCCTACCTGGTCACTCCTGACGAATTGGCTGGCCAGGCTACCGGACGGCCGGGGGTTTACGACCTGCTGATGACGGCGCGGGTCAATGGCCGGGAGCGTTCCCGCGGCAACTTCAAGGACATCTACTGGTCGTTTGGAGAGATCATCGCCCGCGCCTCCGAATCGGTGGAATTGCTGCCGGGGGATGTGATCGGCTCGGGCACGGTCGGAACCGGCTGCCTGCTCGAACTGACCAAAGCCCAAGGACCCTGGCTCCAGCCAGGGGATGTGGTCGAGCTTGAGATCGAAGGTCTCGGCACCTTGCGGAACCAAATTGCAGAAAAATCGTCATAATCTATGACACGCAAACCATATCCAAGATACAGGAGTTCCGAATGAAGTCACTTCGAAAGTTCACATTGCTTTCAGCCTTGCTGGTTGCCATGCTGGCCTGCAGTCTATTCACACCCGCAGCACCATCTCCCGTCACCGTGACCGAGCCTCCGGTCACGCCCGCCATGCCGGCTCCGACCGATACACCCGTCCCGACCGCGGTCAATGGCATTCCCGTCTCGTTTTCCGGTACCAGTTTCGTCATCCCGGACGGTTTGGGGAACGGTGCGGGGACCGAGATCGTGCCCGAGTCGGTCCCGCAAAATGGCCAGGACCTGCCCTATTTCGCAATCAACCCGGCTTACGTGCACTTCACACTGCAGGGCTACCCGCTGCAGGGTAAGTTCCTAGACCCGCAGCTGTATGTCTACCCGGTCCAGGAATTTTCCCAAATCAATGAAGGTGCCGCCCAGATCATCAGCGACCTGCAAACCTTGCTGGCCAACCCGAGCAACCCACTCCCAAGCCAGCTGCCCTTCCTGCCACTTTTTAATGCGGCGCAGATGTTCAGCGCCGAAGCGCAGATCATCTCGTTCCAAAACGGGGCCGGGGTACGCTTCCTGACCCAATACGGCCAGGCTTATTACCCGGTCAACAACAAGTATTTGTTCTATACTTTCCAGGGTCTGACCAGCGACGGGAAATATTACGTTGCGGCCATTCTGCCGATCAATGCCGCCTTCCTGGCGGCGGATGAAAATCCCGCATCGCCAATTCCACAAGACGGCATACCCTTTAATATGGACCAGCCTCAGCAATATTTCGATGCAGTTATCCAGAAATTAAACAGCACCGATCCCAATACTTTCACACCCGGCTTGCCATCCCTGGATGCGCTGATCCAATCCATAACCGTAAGTGGAATGCAGTAAATAAGGAACTTCATATGCCCTTTTATCACAAACTCGGGGATATTCCCCATAAACGCCACACGCAATTTCGCAAACCGGACGGCGGCCTGTACCGTGAAGAAGTGATGGGACTGGAAGGTTTTTCTAGCATCGAATCAATCCTGTACCACCACTTCCTGCCACCGCGTGTCAAGCAGGTGGACGATTTGGGTTCGGCCAAATCTGAATACGTGGACTTCGGTCCGATCCGGCACCGGGCTTTTGCAACCGGCGGTGCCCCGACCGGAGGCG
>CAYOUV010000024.1:0-43749 GCA_964407265.1 uncultured Anaerolineaceae bacterium
CAACCCCGGTTGATGGACCGACCCCGGTTGATGGACCAACTCCGGTTGATGGACCGACCCCGGTTGATGGACCAACTCCGGTTGATGGACCAACTCCCGTAAAATAAATGGTGCGCAAGAAAGTGTTAGACGGTATAGTGAATATACAATTGGGCAGTTCGCACAATACAACGTGCAGCCGATAAGTGGGATTCTGCGCGTTTTTTTGCAGTTTTTACAACCTCGGCAGGATTCTGTTTTCGAGCCTTGTCTGGTTCCTGCCCACTTGCGGCTAACGCAAGCCGTTAAGTGCTAAACAAAATCTCCATGTTATTGTTTTCAACAGGAGACGCCATGATCTACAGAAAATTAATCGATACTTACGTTGTAGTTTTGTTAATTTTAGGCATCCCATTGCTAGTTATTCCCAATATTACCTTGAACCTTTTTGGGGCCAACCTTAATCCTGCAGGTGCGTCCATGTCCGCCTTCTACGGATCGTCTATGCTTGGAGTGGCATGGATGATGTGGAAAGCAAAAAAGACTGAACGCTCTGAAATATTGGAAGGTTTATTGCAAGGAAACCTGATAATATAGGCGCTTTCTTTTATTCTTTCTGTTATTGGTCAAATACAATCAACATACAATCAACTCGGATTGATAGTTACGGGACTGAGTATTGTCTTTTCTGCATGGTATGGATATATTCGATTTAACGAAGGAAAGAAACTGTAGAGAAACGATATTTGAACGATACTGACACTTCCAACAGCAAATTATGTGCAACAAAGTTGAAAATTTTGTAGGCTAATTGGATAATGATTTTTTCAGCCAGCAAGTCTTCAGATTATGTCGCGCCTAACAAAGCGTGTCTGCGGACGGCGAGATTCTGCGGCATCTCAGGCAGTTTTCCATACTTCGGCCTAATTTCTGCTCGGACGGGGTTTCGTCCGCTCGCCCCGGCGCCAGCCTGTGCCTCGTTGGGGTATACCCTTACCCCCCTGATGGGGACCTTCGGTAGGGTGCTTCACTGCGTTCCGCGAACGCAAACTGTACGTACCTGAAGGAGGATAACCATGAAGAAATGTGTATTGACCCTAGCCGCCTTGGCTTTCATGCTTGTGGCCTGCATGCCGCCCACTGCAAATCCGGACAACGGACCAACGTCAACCCAACCGGTTACCCAACCAGCTACAGCAACGCCAGACCCAGGGGCTGGCTTGCCCCCTGTCACGGGTCCGGATCCATCCTTGCGAGTGGGCGCGTTTTACTATCCTTGGTATGCGAACCCGGCAGTCGACGGCGAATGGTTCCATTGGGATTACCGTGACCTGCCCCTGCCAGACAGCATCAGCAGTGATTATTATCCTGTCCTGGGCCCCTACAGCTCTAATGATCCCGCCGTCCTGGCTCAACACATGGCCTGGCTGCGTGAAGCAGGCATCGGCGTCATCATCTCTTCCTGGTGGGGACGGGGGGATTTTACTGACCAGGCAGTACCGCTGCTGCTCGATGCGGCCGATCACTATGGAATCAAAGTTGCCTTCCACATCGAAATCTATGACGGCCGCACCGCAGACAGCCTTATAGATGATATCGATTACATCTATGCCAACTACGGTGACCACCCGGCCTTCTTCCGCACCACTGCGCCGAGTCTGTATGTTCCCGACGATCGTCCGAAAGCCGTCTTCTTTCTTTGGGCCGCCTCCTCCAGCGATTCCCACAATCCGGTGGCTCCCAGCTATTGGCAGGCAGCCATGGATAGCATCCATGCTCGACCGGAAGGTACGATCGTTCTCGCCACGACAGGAGGCAACATGGTCGAGGAGGGTCACTTTGACGGGGTATACAACTACATCACGCTTGATGTAAACTCCGATTCTTTCACCTGGGCCCGCAGCTTGCCCACGGGGGCCTGGTATGTGCCAAGCGTCGCACCAGGGAACTCGGCTCACCGGATTGGTTATCCGGAAGAGACGTATGTGCCTCGTCTGGAAGGCGCAACTTACCAGACGCAGTGGGCGGCAGCCCTTGGAACAGGCGTCGAACCCCAGATGGTGACAATTACTTCTTTCAATGAATGGCACGAAGGCTCACAGATCGAGCCGGCAGCCAGCGGGAAGGATGATGGCAGAGGATATACCTATGCCAGTTATGCCCCCCTTCCTGCAAACGGCTACCTGACCCAAACCCGTGGGTTGATTGATGACTTCGACGCAATCGATTGGTCGCAAACAACCACCCCCATCCAAATCAGGATAACCACATCATCGGACTGGACGAATGTTACTCTTGATTCGGGAGGCATCTTGATACGCCCGGCCACCTTAACGAAAAGCGAGGGGGCTACCGCCGGCCTGGATGACAACTCGTTGTCCCTGAATCAACCCATCCAACAGGCCAGCGCAGGCCGGGAGGTAGAGTTCGCCTTGGATGTGCAGCTTTTCAACATGGAATGGAACACACCGCTTGTATTCCTGATTGCGCGCGGCCATATAGGGAAGACAGTTGTTGAGCTCTATAAGTATGACGGCCTCACACCAATCCTGATACAGACTTTCACCTGGGCCGGGATTAATTCTAACGCAGGGAACGTCCAAACCTTTGAACTGCCAGCGAGCGAGTTGATGGATCAGCCTTAATGTTCGCATGCCATCCCGGTAGACAGCCTTTTGCTTAGTATAGCCAACCTTTATTCTACTGTTACAGGAAAAGGAGGAGGAACCCCAAATGAAGAAGCTTCTGAGATGGTTGATCATTTTATTGGTTCTGATTTCCGGTTTGAGTTGCCAGCCCAAAACTGGTACGATGCCAACCGCGGGTGTGAGCGCTTCCCCAACCGTTTTACAGCCGACGCTTTCTGTTCCCCCAACGGTCACGCCGCAAGAACCCGCAAGTCCGGCTTCGGTGACTGAAGGATCATCTCAGACGCAAAATGCGACTACGCAGGGTGAGATCTACTTCGTCACAGACGAATTCGATGCCGTCGTATTTGTCATCCCGAATGCTTGGGGCGAGTACCATGCATCCCCCTGGCAGGAAGGAGACAAGGTCATTGGATCCACGATCACAGCTTCATCCGACCTGGACGCCTACTTGAATTGGGGGGCATCGGGCGTGACGATCAGCGTCTCACGCCGGCTCGATAAGGGCTACATTCAGATGATGGATGAGTTCAGGGATGTTTTCGCTGAACCCTGTGAAGAATACAAGTCGCGGTGGGAGTTTGAGAATGACGTTTATCGCGGGATGAGACAGCGTTTCTGGCGCTGCGGCGGGAAAAATGGCCCTACCTTGGATCTGCTGGCGTTGGTAAACAAGGAGAACCCACAGGCCTACATAGCTATGGTCAAAATCGTCTGGTTCTACCCGGTGGAATACCAGCTCAACGAGGATTATCTTTTGAATTTCATCGTGATTCCCGAGAATTTACCATAACATCAACTCAATTTTAGGTGATTCAGATCCTATCGAGAGTTCCTGGTTTCAAGCTGAATCGGACGAGCGAGAGTCGGGGGCTAACGTTGTGCAAGGCGGCAGGACAGGCTACACGTCAGCTTTTTTTCGCTTGGACGGGGTTCCCCTCCGTCCACCGTAGCGCCAGCCTGTGCTACCTACCCTTACCCCCTAACGTGGACCTTCGGTAAGGTGCTCCACTGCGTTCCGCGATCGCAAGCCGTTCGGCGGCGAGTCCACGTTCCCACCTACCGCTGCTGATGCACACCGTTGGATCGCAGTTTTGTTGTAGTTGCAGAAAGGATATTTGAAAATGGCAGAGGTTTTATTGTTCCACCATGCCCAAGGGCTAACCCCCGGTGTTGCAGCGTTTGCCGATCAGCTCCGCCAGGCCGGACACATCGTCCATACGCCCGATCTCTTCGAGGGTCGCACGTTCGACGATATTGAGCAGGGCATGAGCTTCGTCAATGAACTTGGGTTTGGCGAGGTGATGGCGCGTGGAGAGCGAGCAGTGGAGGGGCTCCCCGCGGAGCTGGTCTATGCGGGATTCTCCCTGGGCGTAGTCCCGGCCCAGAAGCTAGCCCAAACCCGGCCCGGAGCGCGCGGGGCGCTTTTCTTCTATTCCTGCGTGCCGGTCTCGGAGTTTGGGCAGACTTGGCCGAAGAACGTACCTGTTCAAGTGCATGGTATGGATGCCGATCCATACTTCGTTGGTGAGGGCGATATTGACGCAGCGCGGGCGCTTGTCGAAGAAGCCGAGCAGGGGGAGCTCTTTCTTTACCCCGGAGACCAACATTATTTTGCGGACAGTTCGCTTCCTTCGTATGATGCAGAGGCAACCGCGCTCCTGTTGCAGAGGGTACTCGAGTTTCTCGCTGCGCTATCATGAGGTGAAACCACGCCGATAGCATGCGGAACACAGGCGTGATCGAGGCTGAGCTTGTTATGGCTCAAGAAGTTCATATGTTTTTATTGAACTAAGAGTTTAAGCGCGGCACAAGTTTGATTGTCGCGGATCGAGCCTCAGCGACCACCATGGGGGCAACGTATTGTGGGTAGCGGTCGTACTTGGTGAGGTACGCCGCGTCGATCTTGTCGTTGATGTCGATGTTGGACTCTTCCACGAAGGTGACATCTTTGTCGACGCCACCAGACCGGATGTGGCCTGCATGGCGTACCTGGGTGCCACGGAACCAGGCGGAATTGCGCCCGTTCACGGACCGGATATAGAGTTCGTCACTAACGCGGACGACCCAGATGATTACCGGGTTTCGAAGTGTACTGTCGCGGCGAAGTGATGCAATCTGCAACTCTTCCGCATTTCCGATCTTGTTGAGCTCATCGCTTGTCCATGCGGTCATTGATACGTCTCCTTTTATTGAACACCTTTCAAACTTTGCCCTGTTCAGCGATTGGTCATCTGTTTCAATTCTTTGGGATACCGGTCCCCTTGTACCGTGATCTTTGAAATTGCGCCTTCAATTTCCAATAGTTCTTCAGGCGTGAGTTCTACTGCAAGAGCGCCGATGTTCTCATCCAGGCGCTCAAGCTTGCGGCTGCCCGGGATGGGAACGATCCACGGTTTCTGAGCCAGCAGCCAGGCGAGCGCGATCTGAGCAGGTGTAGCCCCCTTCTGTTCCCCAATCCTCTCAAGCAAGTCCACGACCCTACGGTTTGCTTTGATCGCCTCTGGCGCAAAGCGAGGCATGCGACTGCGGATATCAACACTGGCGAAGGTCGTGTTTTCGTCGATCTTTCCTGTCAGATAGCCCCGGCCCAGGGGACTGAATGGCACAAAGCCGATCCCAAGTTGCGCGCATGCAGGCAGCACTTCCGCTTCAGGCTCTCTCCACCACAGCGAATATTCGCTCTGAACTGCGGTGACCGGCTGAACCGCGTGGGCGCGACGGATGGTTTGTGCGCCTGCTTCCGAAAGGCCGAAGTGCTTCACCTTACCTGCCTGGATCAGGTCCTTCACCGCGCCTGCGACGTCTTCGATGGGGACGTCCGGGTCAACCCGGTGCTGGTAGAACAGGTCAATGGATTCGACCTGCAACCGCTTGAGTGATGCCTCGGCAACCCGTTTGATCTGCTCCGGGCGACTATCCAGGCCACTACTGGGATTCGGCCCCTTGTTGGGATCGTGTTTGAACCCGAATTTGGTGGCGATCACCACTTTTTCGCGGAAAGGAGAAAGCGCTTCGCCCAGGAGCTCTTCGTTGATGAATGGCCCATAGACTTCAGCCGTATCGAAGAAGGTGATGCCGCGCTCAACCGCGGCGTGGAGAAAAGAGATCATCTCCTGCCTGTCGGGAAGCGGGCTTTCATCGTGACTCATTCTCATGCAACCGAGCCCCAGGGCTGAGACTTCCAGATGGCTTTTGCCAAGTTTACGTTTTTGCATTTTTAAACTCTTTTTTTGAGTCAGATTATTTCTTTTTCCTCTATTTGAACGATTTCCTTTTCTTTTTTCAAAAGAGCGCTTTCATACACTTCAAGTTTGTGGTCCGATAAGTTCAGGGTTTTTTGCAGCTCTTTCATTTTGGCTAGAAGCTGTTCCCGCTGCTCTCTCAAAATTGCTTTTCTGGTTTCAATAGTCTGATCACCCTGCTGGACCAGTCTGTAGTACTTAATTAGTGCTTCAATGGGAAGCCCCGCGCTCCTCATACACTTAATGAATTCAATCCGCCGCACATCGATTTCGTTGCAATCCCGGATGCCACTTTCATTTCGAGATACGGGTGGAATCGGTCCAATCCGTTCATAGTAGCGAAGTGGATCCAATGAAATACCAGACTGTTCACTTACTTCTGAGATCTTCATTAATTCGCCTCTCAAAAATAGTGTATCACCTGGAGTAGACTCCAGGTCAAGTGTTTTTATGGAAATGTATAACGGAAATCGTGCTCATTTATTTACCCCATCCGAAAATGCGGCTATCCCAAATTGCACCAGACTTGACTTCGCCAAGATGGTGAATAAACCGTTTCCTTGAAAAGAGAAAGAAAAAATCGACCCCCTGGGAGTCCTATCCCGCCAGTTGTTCTCGCGCCAGTGCCAGGGCCTCTTCACGCGAACTGACCTTGCCCGTAGCCTGGGCTTCGCGCAGGCTTTCCAGCAGCTGGCCGATCTGCGGGCCGGGCTGTAAGTCAAGTTCCCGCATCAGGTCATCGCCGTTCAACAGGCGCGGCGGGGCGACCGTCTCGGCCGGCTTTTCCCAGTAGTTCTCGAGCAGAATGCGCGCGACCTCCAGGCAGGCGGCCCAGGTTTCCTGCGACAGATTGGTCGCGTAGGTGGCGCGCGTGTCGGCCAGTCCCAGCAGGACCAAATCGACGCCAGCTTCGCCGCTGTCGCGGAAGAAGCGGTAGATGGCTTTGCGCGAAGGGTCCTTGCCTTGCGTCAGCAGGCGGTTGGCGTGAAAGTGGATGCGCATGTGGTGGCGCACGATCAATTTAATGCGCCCTACTTCATCGTTGCTGAGGTTGAAAGCCTGCGCGCGTTCGGATGCAGTTTCGGCTCCGGCTTCGTCGTGGCCCCAGAAACGGATGCGACCGTCGTCATCGATAATCCCGGATTGCGGCTTGGCGGCGTCGTGATACAGGGTGGCGAAGAACAATAAGGCCCGTACGGAACGGTCGGGGTTGAGCGAGGCCTTAAAGTGTGCGGCGAATTTCTCGCGATAGCGTCCCAGGCGCAGGGACAGTAAACCGGTATACAGGTCATTGGTCTGTTCGGCGTCGTAGCCGGGCGCCAGGTCGGCCAGGGTGGCTTCGAGATATCCCAGTGCGCTCAGGGTGTGCTCCCAGACGTCGTACTGGTGCGGTGCAGGCTGCTGCACGCCTTTCAAGGCCGCTAGCTCCGGCAGCAGGTGCGGCAGTGCCCCGAGCAAGTCCAGCGCCCGGATGGCCGTGGCTGGCTGCCGCCCCTCCAGGATTTTGAAGAGCTCGTCGCGCAGGCGCTCCGGGGACGGTTTCTCGAGCAGGCTCACAGCTGCTTTGATGCGTTTACGCGTCGCCGGGTCGATCTGGAAGCCGAAAGCGGCCGCCTGGCGAATGGCGCGTAAGATGCGCACCGGGTCATCTTTGAAGGCCCCCGGTGAACAGGCGCGGATGCGTTTGGCGCGCAGGTCGGCGGCCCCGCCCAGGGGATCGAACAGGGATTGTGTGTGTACATTCAGGGCCAGGGCGTTGATGCTGAAATCGCGCGCGCGCAGATCGGCTTCCAGGTCCGCTCCGCGATAGGCCGCGAAGTCCATTACATTACGCAACCCGTCCGGTTGGATCAGGATCACCCGGCCGGTATCCCGTTCGTCGTCCAGTATATAGAAATCAGCCTTGAGTTGATCGGCGATCCGGCGGGCCTGGCGGATCGCGCCGGCAGGCAAGGCAAAATCCAAATCGCGAGAAATGCGTCCCAGCAGGGCATCCCGCACCGCGCCGCCAACCAGATAGATTTCCTGGTCCGCTGGCATCGCCTGGCGGATGGTTTCTAGCAGCGGAGAAAGTTTGAGGGGCTCAACAGGGGGCATGAAGTGGCTCTCGGGGGTTTCTTTGTGACGACTGGCCTGGGCGGCGTGGCGGGCTTGTTCGGGTGTGCCGCCATGCGCGACGAATTGACCGCGTGCGGTGGCGACCCAACCTCCGGCCTAAGGGGATTGGTGCTTCCCCGGATCGGCAGCGGACGTTGGATGACGCTTGGTCATAATTTATCCAGGGGGTTGATATTTCTCCAGGTCGACGACACCAATGAAGGGCAGGTTGCGATAATATTCATCCAGGTCGAGACCGTAGCCGAATACATATTTGTTGGGGATGGCAAAGCCGCGGTAATGGATCGGTACGACAGCCTCACGCCGTTCCTGCTTGTCGAGCAGAGCACAGACTTTGAGACTCTTCGGTTGGCGGGTTTGCAGGAATTCGAGCACGTAAGAGATCGTGTTGCCGCTGTCGATGATGTCCTCGACCAACAGGATGTGTTTGTCGCGGATGTCGGACTGCAGATCGAGTGTCAGACGAATATTGCCATGCGACTCGCGTGTACCGCGGCCGTAAGACGAAATCGCCATGAAGTCGATTTGATGCAGGACGTTAAGGTGGCGCATCAAGTCGACCAGGAAAACCATGCCGCCGCGCAAGATACAGATCAGCACAAGCGGTTCCTGGACGTCGGCATAATCCCGGTTGATCTCGGCGGCCACTTCTACGATGCGGGCTTGAAGCGTTTCTTCGTCGATCAAAATTTCGGATAAAAAGTTTTTGTAGTTCTGCATGTTTCTCTCGATGCTATTTCCGCGGTACCTCGTGATGGGCGCGGCAGCGGGCCTCATACATCTCCGATGCTCCTACGATCACCACCGGATCGTCGTAGCGGGCGGGCTGGCCATTGACCAGACGCTGTGTGCGCGAGGCGGGCTCGCCGCAGACCATGCAAATCGCCTGCAGTTTGTCCACGCGCTCGGCTTTGGCCATCAATTCGGGGATGGGGCCAAAAGGTTCGCCACGGAAGTCCATGTCGAGGCCGGCAACCAGGATGCGGATGCCGTGCGTAGCCAGCTTATGGGTGACTTCGAAAATGCCCTCGTCGAAGAATTGTGCTTCGTCAATGCCAACCACGGTCGTATCTTCATCCAAACGAGTCAGGATTTCTGATGAAGTTCCAACCGGGATGGCGTCGTAGTCAGCACCGGCGTGGGACGTAACCTTCTCGACCGCATAGCGTACGTCAATGGCAGGTTTGAAGACCTGGACCTTCTGCCTGGCAATCGTAGCACGACGCAGGCGGCGGATCAGTTCGTCCGTCTTGCCGCTGAACATGGAACCGCAAATGACTTCTATGGAACCGGCGTGATGTTTCATGCTCTCCCTCAAAATGATGTAAAACAGGCAGATGCATCCTGCATCTGCCTGTTAAGTGTACCTGAGTTTATCCGGGAATCAAGTCCTGAGTCCGGACGAATTACTTGACCTTTTCAGGGAGCTCGTAACCCAGCGCGCGCAGTTTCTTCTTGACATCGACCAGCGACTTTTGACCGAAGCCGTCGATGGCCAGAACCGCATCGTCGCCATCTTCCAGTTTATCCAGGAACTGACCGACTTTCTTGATGCCGGCCTTGGCCAGGGCGTCGACGGGACGTGTACCCAGTTCCAACTCGGCGATGGGGCGATCCGGTGAAACCTTGGACTCTTCGCGGGTTTTGATATCCTCCAGATAATCCTGGCGGGCTTGCAGTTTCTTGTAGAAGCGATCAACCTGGCCCTCGATATCGATGATACGCTGCGCTTCACCACTAAAGAAGGGGTGGCAGTTGGAGCAGATTTCGACGCGGATCTCTTTTTGAGTCGAACCGGTTGTCCAGGACTTGCCGCACGAAGCGCAAGTCACTGTGGCATCCGTGTAAAATGTCGGATGAATATCGGGTTTCATAAATAGTGTTCCTTTCGACAGCCGGATCTTTTATTCAGCCGGGACGACGTTTATGCGTTTGCGACCGCGCACGACATCGAATTTGACGATGCCGTTTATGGTAGCAAACAAGGTGTCATCGCTGCCTTTGCCAACGTTCAGGCCGGGCTTGATCTTGGTGCCGCGCTGGCGAATCAGGATATTTCCGGACAAAACCTGCTCACCGGCGTAGCGCTTGACGCCCAGGCGTTGGGCATTACTGTCACGACCGTTGCGGCTGGAGCCGCCACCTTTTTTATGTGCCATGGTTACCTCACTATAAATCCGCGACTATTTGGTCGTCTTGGAAGAAGGTTTGCTGCTCTTCTTCTCGGTGGATTTCTTGGTTGCTGTCGATTTGGCTTTAGTTGAAGTCGACTTGGTAGGCTTTGCTTTGCTACCAGTATCTTTGCTGGTCGACTTCTTGGCCGGGGCTTTCTCGCTTTTCTTGGGTTCAGCCTTTTTGGTCTCAGCTTTTTTCGTATCGGCTTTTTTAGGCGCGACCTTTTTTGTTTCAGCTTTCTTGGTCACGGCCTTTTTAGGCTCGGTTTTCTTCTCGACTTTTTTGGTCTCGACCTTCTTAGTTTCAGCCTTTTTGGCGGTTGCTTTCTTGGCGGCCGCAGACGGCTTCTGGCGCTTCGACTCAACTTTGGGTGCCGCTTCCGCCTTGACGACTTTCCTGGCCTCACCTGGTTTGCCGACCTGATCGATCATCAATCGGGTGTAGTGTTGGCGATGGCCGCCTTTGACGCGGATGCGTTTTTTAGGTCTGTATTTGAAGGTGATGACCTTCTTGCCCCTGAAATGTTCCAGCACCGTGGCTTTGACCTGGAAACCGGAGACAAAGGGTGTGCCGACCGTTACATTCTCGTCGTCGACCATCAGCAGCACGCTCTCGAACTTGAGTTCAGTACCGACAGCATCCGGCAGGCGATCTACTTCGATGGCCACACCTTCGACGGCTTTGTATTGTTTGCCGCCGCTTTCTACGATTGCATATTTCATTATTTTCTCCAAGCGTTCACTTCGCCGCATATCCCGTGGGGGGACGCCCAGCACTGAATTGCGGGGAAGCCGGGATTACACACGACCGCCCCTGGCGTTCTTGCTGCCGGGGCAGAAGCGGACGATATTATAACGTCCCCTATGCGGGTTGTCAACCGCAGAACGCAAAGTGATTTCGCTTAGCGGACGATCACCGTTACGCTGAAGGTCTGGATTGGTGGGACGCCGTTCTCCCAGGGTCGCTGGTAAGCCAGTTGCAGGTCCGTCTGACCGGTGCCCAGCGCCTTGAAGCGGAAGGTTTCAGCCCCGCCTGCCCCGACCATGTCTTTCGAGCCAGGTGATTGCTGGTATTCAGGCTGGCCTTGCTGCTCGAGCAGGTTCGTATCGATCTGGGCCACCTGCCAGCTGTAACCGGTTGTCGGATTGGATGGGAGCGTGATGATCAGGGTCTGACCCGGGCTGAGTTCGATCCGCGTGCCGTCATCGGCCTCAGTTAGAGTGGCTGCTTTCGATCCGCATGCGGTCAGCAGAAGCGATAGAACCAGCAGAAAATAAAATATTCGTTTGGACATGCCTGCCTCCTGTTTGTGTCCTCTCTGTGACGATCACCGTTCGTGAAAAGTTCCATAGATAAATTGCCGTTGACGCCCACCCTTCAAGCAGGTATGATGAGATTGCCTCAGGCTGGTCGGGCGATTGCGGCTCTTTGAGTCGAGGAAAGTCCGTACTCCACAGGGCACGGCGCCGGGGAAACCCCGGGGTGGGGAAACCTGCCGGTAGGGCCACAGAGACATACCGCCACGCAAGTGGTAAGGGTGAAAAGGTGGTGTAAGAGACCACCGGCGTTCGCAGCAATGCGGACGGCCAGGTAACCCCCGCCGGGAGCAAGGCCAAGCAGGGATGAGGAGCGGCCCGCTCCGTTTGTCCCCTTTGGGGATGATAAGTCCCGGGTAGGCTGCCCAGATAGATGATCGCCCAGGCGTGATGGTCGGGATGAAACCCTCGGGCGTAAACCGACCCTCTCCGCTGGACAGAACGCGGCTTATAGACCGACCTGAGGCATCCATTTAAAAAAACAGGCGGCTCTTGCTGTAGTGCGAGCCGCCTGTTTGAGTCTCAATCCGGGGTACCGCTGGGTTTTAGATCCAGCAGGTTCAATTGGAAAGATGTGCGCCCGTTGAATTCATTGATCTCGAAGCGGTAAATCAAATCCACGCGCGGGGGCAGGTCTGCGCCTAAATGCCCGAGCCGGAAGCCGATTGCATCGTGTACCACCTCGCGCTCGTCTTCCACCATCAGCTTGAGATGCCGGCCTTCTGCGCCAACCGTGCGCGCTTTCTTGATGCGCACATCGCGCGAAACGAAGACAGCCTCTGGATTACCGTAACCGGTCGGTTCGAGATGGCTGAGATGCTGGTGTAATTCGGGTCCCATCTCGGACAGGGGGACTTCGGCGTCAGCGGTAATCGTCCGGCGCAGGTCCACACCCGAGAGTTGTTCGGCAGCGATGGCTTTCAGCCGCTTGACCAGATCGGGCAGGTCCTGGTTGCGGACGGTGAAACCCGCTGCCGCAGCGTGCCCGCCGTGGCGTACGAGCAGATCGGCGCACTGGTCGAGCGCCTGGGTGATGTGGAACTCAGGGATGGAGCGGCACGAGCCGCGCGTGGTTTCCACGTCCCGGTGGGCGACGATAGCGGGCCGGTAGTAGGTCTCGGTCAGGCGCGAAGCTGCCAGCCCGACCACGCCGGGATTGAAGTCCTCGTGCGCGGCAAACAGCAGGTAAGCCTCGGGATCGTCAGCCAGGGCCAGGGTTTCGGCCTGGGCTTGCATCTCGCGCGTGATACGCTGGCGCTCGCGGTTTTGAATATCCAGTTGCTGAGCCAACTGACCGGCTTTTGCGACGTCCTTGGTGGTCAGAAGTTCGTAGGCGGCCAGGGCTTCGTCCAGACGGCCGGCGGCGTTCAGGCGCGGACCGAGGCCGAAACCGATGTTGGTGGTGGTGATCTTTTGCAGGTTCAACTCGGCGACGGCAGCCAGCGAGGCCAGTCCCTGGCGGGTGGTATGTTGCATCTGGCGCAGTCCCTGGCGCACCAGGGTGCGGTTTTCCCCGGTCAGCGGGGCCAGGTCGGCGACTGTGCCCAGCGCCACCAGGTCGAGTAGGTCTGCCAGGTGCAGGTCCTGGGTCGGGACCTTTTCCAACAGGGCTTCGGCCAGCTTGTAAGCCAGCCCGACCCCGGCCAGGTCCTTGTAGGGATAGCTGTCGCCAGGCTGTTTGGGGTTGATGATCGCTAGAGCCTGCGGCAGTTCGGCCGCGGGGTGGTGGTGGTCCGAGATGATCAAATCCAGACCGATGGCACTGGCGTGGGTCGCCTCGTCCGGCGAGCGGATGCCGCAATCGACGGTGATTACCAGGCGAACGCCGTCATCGTGGAGGGCGGACAGGGCTTCGTTGTTCAGGCCGTAGCCTTCGTCGAAGCGGTTGGGGATGTAGCCGCGCGCGTCCGCGCCGAGCGCCGTCAGGGTTTGGGTTAGCAGGGCGGTAGCAGTCACACCGTCCACGTCGTAGTCGCCGTAGACGGCGATCGGTTCATGATCTGTGAGCGCGCGTTGGATGCGTTCGACCGCGGCGGCGACGCCGGTCATACCGAAAGGATCGGTCTCAAAATCAGGCTGGGCTTTCAGAAAGGCGCGCGCCTCGGCGTCGCTGGCATAGCCGCGGTTGAAGAGGATCTGTCTGAGCAGCGGCGGGAAAGCTTCCAGGGAAGCCTCGGCTTGATGAGTGATCGGCGGCTGGACCTGCCAGCGTTTGGCATTCATGAAATGAGTATAAACGCGGATGGGGGCAGGGGCAAGGGCTGGCCCGGGAACGTAACTTAGTTACAGGAAAATAGGTTAATTACCATAAATTGATCAAGATGAGCATTGTAAATTATTCTTAGCTCTGTATAATAATATTTAAGCTTATGGGGTTGTCTAGATATATTCTATTTATTCTCAAGGAGGAGAAAATGAGAAGCAAGTTCTTGGTTTTGGCGAGCATCGTCACCATCCTGGCCATGGCTTTCATGGCGGTCACGCCGGCAGCGGCGGCCGGGGAGAAATCGATCACCTTTCTGGGGGCGTATTTAGTCGATGGCAAGGGCGTGGTGTTTGAATTCAAGGTTATTGGTGAATTCAGCGACCTATCCGGTTTCGTGAAGGTAGGCGGGCAGCAGTTCAGCCTGAGCTGTCATTTCAACAGCAAGGGTAACCTGGCTTGCACGGCGAACCATGGTTTGTCACAATTCGTAGGGCAGATCGCGCAGGGGAGCATTGCCGGGCACGATTTCAGCGGGCTGATCCGCGGCGTTACTACTAATTGCTATTCGGTTTTCGATATAAAATTTGGTGACCCTGGCTGGGAGAATATCGGATCATATTGCCAAAATTCTCCCGCACAACCCGGTGATCAAATCTATTACTATAATCCAAATCGGTTGTTTGAGACTTTGTACCAATATTCCAATACTGACGGCTCGGATGTCTGCCTGGGGGCTCAAAATCTAGGAAATGGTTATTACCACATTTGCTTTAATTAAATAATAAATGTAGATAAACCACAGGAGTGCGTTGACTAAGTCAACACACTCCTGATTTATAGTTTTCTTAATTTTACAGGATTTACGCACGGAATCCTGCTACTTTCGCTGATCTCCCCTTATAATTGCGAGCATGTTCGAATTCGAAATTCAAGCTTGCGAAGGGCAGGCCCGCGCGGGTATCTTCCACACGCCGCACGGTGACCTGCTCACACCGGTCTTTGCGCCGGTCGGCACCCAGGCGACGGTCAAGACCCTGACCCCGTACCAGATCGAGGAATTGGGCGCTTCCCTGGTGCTCTCCAACACCTACCACCTGTACCTGCGTCCGGGCGACGAGCTGGTGCGCGACCTGGGCGGGCTGCACCACTTCATGCAGTGGCCGCGTCCCATGCTGACCGATTCAGGCGGCTTCCAGGTCTTCTCGCTGGCCCAGACGCGCGAGATCGACGACGACGGCGTGACCTTCAAGAGTCACATCGACGGCTCGACCCACCGCTTCACGCCCGAGAAATCGATCGCCATCCAGGAGAACCTGGGCGCGGACATCATCATGGCCTTCGACGAGTGCGCCGATCCCAACGACCAGGCCTACATCAAAATCGCCATGGAACGCACCCATCGCTGGGCTGAACGTTGCCTGGGTGCCAAGACGCGCAACGACCAGGCCCTGTTCGGCATCGTCCAGGGCGGGATCGATCCGGAGCTGCGGGCGGTCTCGGCGCAGTTCATCGCTTCCCTGCCGGTACCGGGGATTGCCATCGGCGGTTTGTCGGTGGGAGAAACCAAGCCGCAGATGCTGGACACACTCGACCTGCTAGCCCCGCTGCTGCCGCAGGGCAAACCGCGCTACCTGATGGGCGTCGGCACTCCCGAAGACCTGATCCACGGCATCGCCCGCGGCGTGGATATCTTTGACTGCGTCCTGCCTACGCGGCTGGCACGTCACAATGCCGCCTTCAGCCCGGACGGTCGGCTGAACTTGATGAACGCGGCCTTCGCCCGGGACGAGCGCCCGATCGATGCAAGCTGCACCTGCTACACCTGCCGGACCTTTACGCGCGCTTACCTGCGGCATCTGATCGCCGCCAGGGAACTGCTGGCAGGCACGCTGCTCTCGATCCACAACCTGCATGCCCTGGTACAGTTGGTCAAGGATATCCGCGAGATGATCGTCGCCGGGACGTTCGAAGCCAACATTCCGGGCTTGCTCAAACGGTGGGATAATAACGCCTCACGCGCCAAATAACCTGACGACACCCGCGAGTTAATGTGCCCTCGCAGTAGTGACATCGACAGGTGACAGCACTGTCGATGTGAAAGGACAAACCATGACCATCATTCAATCCATCATGCTTGGCATCATCGAAGGCCTGACCGAGTTCATCCCGGTTTCCAGCACGGCCCACCTGTTAATCGGCCAGACCGCGCTCCAGATCCCGGCCGGCGATACCACCTTTGCTTATCTGGTGCTGGTGCAGCTTGGAGCCCTGCTGGCCCTGATCGTCTATTTCTGGAAGGATCTGTGGCTGCTGATCCGCGCGTTTTTCGCCCGGCCTTTTTCCACGCCTGAGAATCGCCTGGCGTGGTACATCCTGATCGCGACCGTGCCGGCAGCCCTGATCGGTTTTTTGCTGCGCCATGCGGTCGAGGCGCTGTTTGCGCGTCCGCTGTTTGAGGCCGCTGTCCGGCTGTTCGCGGCTGCCATCCTGCTGGCCCTGGCTGAGTGGCTGGGTAAACGTGCCCGGGGTATCGAGGCGATCACCTGGCTGGATGCCTTGATCATCGGTCTGTTCCAGATCCTGGCGGTCTTCCCCGGCGCCTCGCGCAGCGGCGCGACCATTTCGGGCGGTATGCTGCGCGGTCTGGACCGGCCGGCAGCGGCACGCTTTGCTTTCCTGATCTCGATCCCGATCATGCTCGGCGCTGGCGGATACCAGGCCCTGGACGTCATGAAACTGCCCGACCTGGGTGCGTTCCTGCCGGTTATTGCGGTGGGTTTCATCATGGCTGCCATCGTGGGCTGGTTTTCGGTCAAATGGCTGCTGAATTACCTTAACCATCACTCGCTATACATCTTTGCGGTTTATTGTGCGATTGCGGGAACCCTGGCACTGGTTGCCTCATCTTTTCTGGCATGAAGCCTGGGCCACTTTTCCTGAGTTTCATTCTGCTCCTGCTGAGTGGCTGCAGCGGGACCGGCACGCCGCCGGTTGTCACGCCGCAGGTGGTGCGGGTGCAGTACACCGCCGCAGCCCAGCCCTGGCTGGTTGATCTGACCACTTGCGCCGCTAAGCTGGATGGTGAAGCCCCGACAGGAGCCAGCACCTTCGGGGTGGCCATCAGCGCCGAGCAGCGCGTCGCTTCGACGCTGGATGGCGGTTCGACAGATATTATGCTGCGCCTGGGCGCGCCGCAGGGACTGTCCCTGCCATCCTTCCAGGTGGGCGAAGACCAAATCGTGGTCATCGTCCAGCCCCAGAATCCCGTCTCCAGCCTGACACGCGGACAATTGTTGGGACTTTTCATCGGTCAAATTACAAATTGGAGCGAGTTGGGCGGTAACGACCAGCCCGTGCAGTTGTGGGTCCTGGACGCGGGCGAGGACATTCAAGCGATCTTTGGCCAGACTGTGCTGGAGGGCTTGCGTGTGACGCCTGGTGCGCACCTGGCCGTAGAACCGGGTCAGTTGCGGGATGCCGTCGCGGCTGATCCCGGCGCCGTCGGAATTGTTTCAAAGCATTACCTGGCTGGTAACGTCCGCGCAATTCGCCTGCCGGAAGATATCAGCGCGGCCTTGCGGGTCCCGGTCCTGGCTATCACCCCGACCGAACCGCAGGGCGCTGTGCGCGACCTGCTGGCCTGCCTGCAAAAATAAAAGCTTGCCTGCAGTGGACTTTTCGTTATAAAATGACCGAAACGGTCTGATATGCTATCTTCCCCTGAAATTTTCATCTCGGTTGACGTGGAGACTGCCGGCCCTTACCCTGGACGGTATTCCCTGCTTTCGATCGGCGCCTGTCGTTTGGACGATCCCGCCCAAAGCTTTTATGTGGAATTCAAACCCATCAGCGACGAAATGACGGAATCGGCTTTTGCGGTTAGTGGACTTTCCCTGGATGAACTGGCTCGGACGGGGGTCGACCCGGCCGAAGCCATGCGTCAGTTCGCAGACTGGATCGGGTCGGTCTCAGCCGGGAGCGGCCTGCCTGTCATGGTCGGATTCAATGCCCCCTTCGACTGGTCTTTCGTCAATTACTACTTCTGGACTTATTTGGATTACAACCCGTTTGGACATGCTGCCCTGGACGTCAAAGCCTTCTATATGGGCATGACCGGCAGCGCCTGGAGTGAGACTTCCATGGCGTCGCTGTCACCGCGCTATCTGGCTGGGGAGCAATTACCCCATAATGCCCTGGCCGATGCGCGCCTACAGGCGCAACTTTTCCGTCAAATATTGGAACAGTCGCGCCAAAAGACCGAGGAGGATCTAAGATGAGTGGTTCGACTTCCCCCAAAGAAGACCTTGATCGCATTATAGAATCAGCCAACCGCTTGGGCGTGGAGATTGACGAGGAAGAAGCCCTGCAGTGGCTGGCAGCCATGGCTGTCAGCCAGCCGGACGAGGTCTCGGTGGACACCGTACACGGCGTCTACGGCCAGCGTATCACCCTGTTGGATTTCAACCCCGAAGACCTGGCTTATTTCCGCGAGATCGGCAAAATTGTCGAAATCCCGGATCGCCAAGGCCAGGTCGAGACCGCCCTGGCGCTTTCAGGCTCGGCGGCTCAGTCCAAGATCCAGACCCATCCCGGCGATTGCGATTTTTTCGAGCGGGTCAACATCAAGGCTGCCACGCACGAGGAAGTCTGCCGGGTCCTGGCGGATGTGATCCGCGACAAGGTGCTGTCAACACGCACAGGCCCGACTTTCCGCTTTATGGAAGTTAAATTTGGCTCCTATCCTATTAATGGGACACGCGACGGCCAACCGATCAAGGCAGGTGCCCCGATATCCTGGAACCTGGATGAAGTGGAGAAAGGGTATGTCTGGGTCGAGAACGAGCAGGCGCAGGCGGTCAAGCTGGACTGGTACGCAGTTGCCAACGATCCCGGATGGACCAAGCTGGATTGGGTGGTAGCCCATCCACCGCGCCGCGCGTTGGCCAATGCCAGCAACAACCTGGACGTAACCTGGGAATCGCCTGAGGGAGAGATTGTGCCGCTGGACGGGCAGCTCGATCCATATTTCCAGGAAGTTTACCTGGATGCCGAATCGATTCCGATCTTTACCAAATTAGCCAAACACGTGGCAGCCGACGCACTGGACAACTACGTTGGGCAGTTGGAACACGAAGTCAAGAAGTACACTACTGAGCATCTCAACTATGGTAAAGCTGCCAAGCGCATGTACAACGTCTTCCGCTTGAATGGACGCTACAATGAGGCGGCCTATCTGCGTGAACTGTTCGACGAACCGGCGACACTGCTTTATCAAATCTCAGCATTAATCCGCACGGTGGATGAAGCTGCTCTACCCGGCTCCGAAATCAGCCAGGAGATGATCGTCGGTCAGCTGGATGAGTTGATCCTATCCACCATCCAGGCCCTGGAGGGGGAGAAAGAGACCGAGATCGTGAAGCGGCTTTTGAATCTGCGGAGCCTGCTCTCACACCCGGATAACCTTGCGGAACGCGACGAACAGGTCAAGGCAGCGCAGGAAGAAGTGATGCAGGTGGTCAATGATTTCTTTTACCAGCGTTTGATGATTATGCCTGGGATCAAGGCTTATATCTTGAAGTTGCAGCAGGAGGATTAGTCTGATCGTATCCTCTAAGGCCCGGACCATTTGGTTCGGGCCTTTTTTTGAGGAAACCTTGACAGCCAGGCGAGTTCGGGGTAATATGATACAGACTGGTTTGTATTACAAACCTGTTTGCACAAGGAGAAAATTATGCAAACGCAAGATCTTTCCCAAATTGAACAGCGTGTCAAACGCTACTGGTACGAAGACGGAATTGCCGAACTGGCGGGTGGAGGCATGTTTATCCTGCTGGGGTTGTACTTTGCCATCCAGGGGATCTTTGGGGAGAAATCCCTGGTAAGCGTGATCTTGCAGGTCAGCCTGGCGCTTTTGATGATTGCCGGCGCATTTGGTGTGCGCTGGCTGGTCAACCTGCTGAAAACGCGTTTAACCTATCCGCGAACCGGCTACGTGCAGTATCGAGTCAATGAACAGGATACGAAACACAGGCGCTATACCATTGCTGGATCAGCAATGCTGATCGCGGTTGCCTCGGTCGTCTTAGCAGATTATATCCGTGCGTTTGATTCGATGGTTTTAGTTACCGGTTTGCTGGTTGGACTGATTCTGATCGTTTTGCGCGGCAAGTCAGCAGGCTTGAAACGCTTTTATGTGCTGGGGGTGCTCTCCGTGCTGCTGGGTGCCGTCCTTTCGATGAGCGGATTGATGCAGGCGTATAATTTGACGCTGTTCTACGGATTATCTGGCATCACTTTTATCGTCTCTGGCGGGTTGACCCTGCGTCGTTACCTGCATGAGCACCCTCTACAGCCGGAGGCGGGAAGTGAGTGATCGCCTGCGCAGCCTGACCGATCTGGATCGTGTGATTCACGAACCGGCACGCTTGCTGATCATGACGATCTTGTCCGCAGTCGATAGCGCTGATTTTCTATTCCTGCAAAATGAGACGGGACTGACCAAGGGAAATCTTTCTTCGCACCTGTCCAAGTTGGAAGAAGCCGGTTATATTGAAATCCAAAAGACCTTCAAAGGCAAACTGCCGATGACCATCTGTAGATTAACCGAGTCTGGTCAACTGGCATATCAAAATTATCGCCAGCAAATGCAGAGTTTTATCGAAAACACTTAATGAGGAAAGTATGTACGCCATCAAAACAACGCAATTCAGCCGGAATTTCGGCAACCTGAAGGCTGTCGATCGCCTGTCCCTGGAAGTGCCGCGCGGGATCGTCTTCGGATTTTTAGGTCCGAACGGTTCAGGAAAGACCACCACCATCCGCCTGCTGCTTGGCTTATTGGACGCAGACGAAGGCCAGGCTGAGGTGCTCGGTTTCGACACACGCCAGCAACCAGACGAAGTACGTACCCGCTGTGGGGCCTTACTTGAACATCACGGTCTGTATGAACGCTTGTCCGCGGCTGACAACCTGGATTATTACGGGCGCATCTGGCATATGTCGAAGCCCGAGCGGGAGAACCGCATCCGCGAACTGCTTTCACCGCTTGAATTGTATGACCGGCGAAACGAGCCGATTGGCCGCTGGAGTCGCGGGATGAAGCAGAAACTGGCTGTCGCCCGCACCCTGATGCATCACCCCGAATTGATCTTCCTGGATGAGCCGACCTCCGGCCTGGACCCGGTCGCTTCGGCCACCCTGCGTGATGACCTGGAAACACTGGCCGAGCAGGAAGGCGTGACTATCTTCCTGACTACGCACAACCTGGCCGAGGCTGAGAAATTGTGTACACAGGTGGGCGTCATCAATCACGGAAAACTGCTGGCGGTTGGCAGTCCGGAGGAATTGCGTTCGCGCACCTCCGCACCGCGCCTGTACGTCACCGGTAAGTTCGCGCCGCAAACAATCGATCAACTCAAAACCAATCCGCTGGTTGCGAAAATGGAGCACCACAGTGGTCGCCTGGTGCTGGATCTGACCGATCTGACTCGCTCATATGAGATCGTTGCCCAGCTGGTGGGGGTTGGGGCTCAAATTGACGAAGTCCGCAAAGAGAAAGCCGACCTGGAAGACGTGTTCTTGAATCTGGTGGAAGATGAAAATCGAGGTGTAGCATGATGGCCGACATTTTTACCGTTGCCTGGAAGGAACTGCGCGAGATGCTGATTCAGGGCGATCCGCGCGGGCGCAGCAAACTGAGTCTATTGATTGTAGTGGCTGTTTTTGGTGTGCTGATCCCCCTGCAGAACGGGCGCGCCTGGGTCGACTCACCGCTCAGTATCATCGTCTGGGGCTGGATGCCCTTCCTGTGGGTTTCGGGAATCGTGGCCGATTCATTTGCCGGAGAGCGCGAGCGCCATACGCTTGAGGCACTGCTGGCAACCCGCCTCTCTGATCGGGCGATCCTGTTTGGCAAGCTGTTGGCTGCGCTGCTGTATGGCTTTGTCCTGACCTGGGCCATCCTGCTGGTCAGCTTGGTGACGGTCAATGTTGCCTTTGGTCAAGGAGAATTGTTGATCTTCCCCCTGCCATTATCCCTGGCAGCACTATCTTTCAGCATCCTGATCTCCGGTCTGGCTGCCAGTATCGGGGTCTTGGTTTCCTTGCGGGCGGGCAGCGTGAGACAGGCGCAGCAGATGATGAGCATTGGCATGTTTGTGCTCTTCATTCCGTTTATGCTGATCCAGTTCATCCCAGCCAACTTGCTGCAGTCCCTGGGCGAGACTCTAAAACGAACCGACCCCGCGCTGGCTGCTATTTGGGTCACGGGTGGTCTGCTAATCTTGGATGTTGTGCTGATCGCGATTGGTATGCGCCTGTTTCAGCGCAGCAAGTTAATCCTTGATTAGAAGAATCCTTTCCTTAATACCAAAATTTTTCTGGATTTGTTTTAGGATTCAGGATGTTTCTATCTCTTCAGGTGGTTTGAGAGCGCGAAAGCTGGCGAACAGCGACAGATCATAGATGATTTTCAGTCCACCAGAAAGCAGGAACGGTAAACTAAGCAATGCCGGCGCGGCCAAGAAGATCCCCGTGAGCGAAGGGGATAACGCTGCGCCGACGGAACGCGCAATACCGGTAATGCCAGCTGCCGCTGAACGTTCGTCGGAGGCGACGACTGCCATTGTATAGGATTGGCGAGTCGGAACGTCCATCTGCGAGATGCTGAATCGCAGGAGCAGCACCCCAATTGCTAGGGGCAGGGTGGGCATCAGCGGCACGAGTATCAGCAGGATATTCGATGGGATATGTGTGAAAACCATCGTGTTTATCAGGCCAATTTTTGCTGCAATCCGTACTGCTAGAAGTGCTGAAATTCCGGCCAGTATGTTGGCTCCAAAGAAAATACTCCCGATTGTACCCGGGTCGGTGCCAAAGCGCAGATAAAACCAGTAAGCGATCATACTTTGTATGATCAAGCCACCGGCGAAGGCATCAACCGCAAATAAACCAGAGAGACGAAAGACCACTTTGCGGGACTTGTGCAGGCCGAGGGTACGGCGTACAGGTTGGCGGGTGGAACCAATTTCCACTGCTGAGGATAAGATCAAGAACAGCACCAGCATGATAATTCCTACCACAGCATAGCCTGTCAAGACTGCCCGGTAGGATTCCAGCGCGCTCCACCCCATATTTTGCAGCCCCTTGGCCAGCCAGCCACCCGCAAGCGCACCGGTTGCCGTGGCAAACGATCCGACCAGGTTGTACCAGGCGAAAAGTTGTGTCCGACGATTGTCGGCTGCAAGCTGGGATAGAGCGGCTTGCTCGATCGATAAAAATGGACCGATTTCATTGCCGCTTGGGCTGATTACGCCGATAATCGCCGCCAAAATCAATAACGCTATGTTGCGTGTAAATAGAAAGGCTGTACCCGCCAATACCATCAGCAGCGCGCCAATTATTAGCGCCCGGCGGCGGCCAAGTTGGTCAGCAGTTGTGGTCAGCCAAAGCGAAATGCCTGCATCACCTGCCAGTGTGAGGGTAAATAGCAGGCCGATTTCCTTTTCATCCAGGCCAATCTCCACCAGATAGAGCGCCAGAACTACAGACAGGAAGCCATAAGCGAACAGGCGGGCAATCCTGGTAGTGAAGAGAACGATCAGGTCGCGTTGCCGAGCTACTTGGTTTTCCATCAAGAGATCAGTGGGTCGCCATGTCCAGCCGGCACCAGGCGTAGAGCGCATCGTACACTTCAAACTGAATGGAAAGATTTTCCTGGTCATCCGGGTAGCGAATACTGAAACCAGTTGCGATTGCTTCCAGCCCGCGGGCAATTGCATCTGTATCCAGGTCATCGGAAACGTCCGCGGCATGAATGATCTGCGCCAGACGCAGGAGACCGGCATCTTTCAGTTCGTATTTCGAGATGATCGCTTCGAACGAACAGCGCCCCTCATGGTGACCTAATTCCACACCAGGGGCATCAAAGGGGATCGCGCCAGTGTCTTTTACGATTTTTTCTATTTGACTCTTAGGGACAAATAAAAACTCCGCTTCACTATCAATGAAGCGGGTGATCAGCCAGGGGCAGGCGACACGATCTACATGGACATGCGAGCGGGTAACCCATTTCATGCAAGCCTCCTTTTTGACCATTATAGACCAATGCTCGTATAATAACATCATAATTCTGCCAAAGGAGGTCCGATTATGACAGACCAGTTCGATTTTGGAGGCGAGATCGTTTGGCGCCCGACACCGGACTATATTGAAAACGCCAACCTGACGCGCTTCATGCGCCAGCAAGGAATTAAAGATTTCGATGAACTGACGCAGCGTTCGATCCAGGATGTGGCCTGGTTTACCGAAGCCGTGCTGCAATTTTTCGATATTCAATTTTATAAACCGTATAGCAAAGTTGTAGACCTCTCCAATGGGATTCAGTGGCCGCAGTGGTGTCTGGATGGCAAGCTGAATATCGTCCACAACTGTCTTGATAAATATATCGGTAAGCCGGCTGAAAATCAAAAGGCTCTGATCTGGGAAGGCGAGCAAGGCGACTCGCGTAAGCTGTCGTACAAGGAATTATTTCAGGAAGTCAATCGTTGTGCCAATGCACTGCGCGAGCTGGGATTGGGCAAGGGTGACGCAGTTGGCCTTTTCATGCCCATGACCCCCGAGATCGTGATTGCCATGCTGGCGATCGTCAAAATTGGGGGCATCATCCTGCCTCTGTTTTCCGGCTATGGTGTCAGCGCAGTCGTGACTCGCCTGGCGGATGCGGATGCCAAAGCCTTGTTCACGGCGGATGGCTTCTTCCGACGCGGCAAGCCGCTGGCGATGAAACCTATTGCGGACGAGGCTGCTGCGCAAGTCCCCACGCTCAAGCACATGATCGTGCTTAAGCGGGCAGATATTCCGGTCGAGATGCAGGCGGGACGCGATCGCTGGTGGCACGAACTGATCCCCTCCCAATCAGATCAGGCTGTGACCGAGGTGACCGGTGCCGAGGATGTGATGATGGTCATCTACACTTCAGGGACAACCGGCCGCCCGAAGGGTGCGGTGCACACACATTGCGGCTTCCCGGTCAAGGCTGCCCAGGACATGGCCTTTGGTACGGATGTCCACCCCAGCGATGTGATCTACTGGATGACCGATATGGGCTGGATGATGGGCCCCTGGCTGGTTTTTGGGGCACTGTTATTGGGCGCGACTTTTCTCATGTACGATGGCGGGCCTGATTACCCTGGTCCGGATCGCTTGTGGAGCCTGGTCGAGCGGCACAAAATTACGCAATTGGGTGTCTCACCCACGCTAATCCGTGCCCTGATCCCACATGGCGAAGCCCCTTTCGAACAACATGACCTTTCTTCATTGCGCTTCTTTGCCTCGACCGGTGAACCCTGGAACCCGGATCCCTGGTTGTGGTTGTTCGAGAAAGTTGGCGGAAGCAAGCGCCCGATCATCAATTATTCCGGCGGGACGGAAATCTCCGGCGGCATCGTGATGGGCAATCCGATCCTGCCGCTCAAACCGTGTGCCTTCGCTGCACCGACGCCCGGCATCGCGGCTGACGTGTTCGACGAGAGTGGTCAGCCGGTGCGCAACCAGGTTGGAGAATTGGTGATCAAGAATCCCTGGATTGGGATGACGCGTGGATTTTGGAAAGATCCACAGCGCTATATCGATACCTACTGGTCACGCTGGGAGAACGTCTGGGTGCATGGCGACTTTGCCGCGATCGACGCGGATGGCATGTGGTATATCCTGGGCCGCTCGGATGATACGATCAAGGTGGCGGGTAAGCGACTCGGTCCGGCCGAAGTCGAATCGATCCTGGTCTCGCATCCGGACGTGGTCGAGGCGGCTGCCATCGGCATACCTGACGAAGTCAAGGGTAGTGCAGTCGTCGTTTTCGTTGTATTGACCGGTGACAGCTTACCCACGGAAGCCATGAAGACCGAGTTAAAAGAACTGGTTGCTGAAGCAATGGGAAAGCCGCTGAGACCCAAGCAGGTTTATTTCGTCAAGGATTTACCGAAGACGCGCAATGCCAAGGTCATGCGACGCATGATCCGGGCAGCATATCTGGGTCAGGAGTTAGGGGATACTTCGTCATTAGTCAACCCCGAAGCTGTGGCGGCAATCAGGCAAGCAAGATAATAAAAGTCCCCGCCAATTGGCGGGGACTTTGACTTTCAGGGGATTGTGTTTAGAACAATCCGACGACTTTGCCGGTCTTCAAGTCCAGGTCCACATCGTAGAAGACCGGGCGGGTGGGCAGACCAGGCATGGTGCGCATGGTGCCCAGCAGCGGGTACAGGAAGCCGGAACCGACCGAAGCGCGGATATCACGGATCGGCACACGGAAGCCGGTCGGGACGCCTTTTAGATTGCCGTCATGGCTGAGGGACAGGTGGGTCTTGGCCATGCACATCGGCAGCTTGTCGAATCCGAGCTTGTTGTAAAGTTCGATCTGGGCTTCAGCTTCGGGCGAATAATCGACGCCGTCAGCGCCGTAGATTTCCTTGCAGATGATCTCGATCTTCTCTTTAATCGACAAGTTGACGTCGTAGAGCTGCTTAAAGTTGCTGGGTTTCTCGCAAGCTGCGACGACAGCTTCGGCCAGGGCTTTTGCGCCTGCGCCGCCTTCCATCCAATGGCGGGACACGACTGCGTCCATTGCGCCGGCTTCGATTGCGGCCTTGCGGACCATTTCAACTTCGGCTTTGGTGTCATCTTTGAAAGAGTTGACTGCCACGACCACGTTTACACCGTATTTCAAGGCGTTCTGGATGTGCTTGGCCATGTTGGGTAACCCAGCTTTGAGCAGATCCAGGTTCTCTTCGGTGTATTCGGGCGCCAAAGGTTTGCCAGCCACCACCTTGGGGCCACCGCCGTGCATCTTCAGGGCGCGGACAGTGGCAACCAGCACCACAACCTGCGGGATCAATCCGGAATAGCGGCACTTGATGCCGAAGAATTTTTCCATTCCGATATCGGCCCCGAAACCAGACTCAGTGATGACGTAATCCGCCAGCTTCAAAGCGATCTTATCAGCGATAATGGAGCTGTTACCATGAGCAATATTGGCGAAGGGGCCCGCGTGGACGAAAGCAGGTGTGCCTTCCAGAGTCTGCATCAGGTTAGGCTTGATGGCGTCTTTCATCAGCACGGTCAGCGCGCCTGCCACACCCAGGTCTTCAGCGGTGATGGCTTCGCCTTTCTTGTTGGTACCGATCACGATCTTGCCAAAGCGCTCGCGCATGTCGGCCAGGTCGGTGGTCAGGGCCAGGATGGCCATGATCTCGCTGGCAACAGTGATGTCGAAACCAGTCTCGCGTTCGAAGCCCTTTTCATCCGGGCCCTCGCCGATGGTGATGGTGCGCAGGAAGCGGTCGTTGGTATCGATCACGCGTCGCCAGGTGATGCTATCGGGGTCGATGTCCAGGCGGGCAAAGCGGCTGCGCTCTTCGGGGGTCAGTTCGTTGGGGTCGGTCTTATTAATACCCAGTTTTTTTATGCGTCGCAGCATGGAGGGGGAAAAGCGGCGCGAGCCATCCTTTTCTGGCGGGCAAAGGCGGTTGAATAGCTTTTCGTCATCTTGCTTGGACTCGTGCATGATGCGCACGTCGATCGCCGCTGCCAGCAGGTTGTTGGCGGCGGTGATGGCGTGGATATCGCCGGTCAGGTGCAGGTTGAAATCCTCCATCGGGATGATCTGGCTGTAACCACCGCCGGCAGCACCGCCCTTGATGCCGAAGGTAGGACCCTGGCTGGGTTGGCGGATGCAGGTGACGACGTTCTTGCCCAGGTGCGCGCCCAGAGCCTGGCTTAAACCGACCGTTGTGGTGGTCTTGCCCTCCCCAAGCGGGGTGGGCGTAATGGCAGTTACGTCGATGTATTTGCCATCCGGTTTCCCCTTCAGGCGTTCCAGGATTTCCAATTTGACTTTGGCTTTGTAGTTGCCGTAGAGTTCCAATTCCTCCGGCAAAATGCCGAGTTCCTCGGCGATTTGCATGATCGGTTTGAGAGTTGCCTCTTGGGCAATATCAATATCCGATGGTACAGGGGTGCGAATCTTAAGTGGAGTTGCTGTGAATTTTCGAGTCATCTGTCTTCTCCCATGTTTGACGGATTAGATGTACCTTATATTGTCGACTATTTTAAAAAAAGAGACAATGGACAGACGTCCCCCGTTTTTGAAATTTTTGTCACAAACTTGATAATTTCAGGCCGAGAGCAGCGTTCCCAATACCTGACCGTCCAAACTGTGCTTGAGATTTCCGGATTCCTCGCCTGAAAATATGCGAATTTGCAGTCCCGGGATGGTCTGGACAAGGGTTAACATTTGCGCGACTTTGCTGGACATTCCCCCTGTGACATCCGCGCCTTGCGAACCGCCCACGCTTGAGCGGATCGATTCGAAGCTCATCGGTGTAATCCTCTCAACCAGTTTTGTCCGTTCTGGAAAGTCTTCCCAGACCCCCGCTTCCAGCCCGGCCAGTAAAATGCGATTGGGGCGCAGTTCGCGTGCCAGATACAGCATCAGATCCTCTGTGGACAGGATTGTCCCGCCGCGAATATCGTCGAAGATCACATCGCCGTAAATCACCGGCACTATCCCGACCTGGAGTGCAGTTCGCAGGGGATTCAGCTCCCAGGCTGCTACCTGTCCGTCACGGGCTGTCACATTGGCTGAAGGCGGAAAGGCGAGCGCAGGAATGCCGGCTGTGTGCAGGGCATCCATAACGAAGCGATTGAGCTTCGAGGCCTGATACCAAACCTCGGCGAATCCACGCCAACCGGATTCGTCGTGGACGCCTGCCCGGGTATTGTGCTCTTTAGCGGCAGTGTGTCCAAAGGAGCCAGAACCATGCCCGAGAACCAGGTGCATGTCCGGTTGAGTCTGAAGCGCGGCAGCGATCTGGTGCGCCAGGTCGGTCAATTTATCCTGTCGCGGGGTATAAGGTCGGGTTTTATCGGTGATCAACGACCCGCCAAGTTTGAGAAAGATCAGCTCGCTCATTGACTTTGTTTTACCACAATTCGGAGTTTTCTTGGTGCTATAATCAGCCCGATGGACATCCGTTCCGGTATACAAGCCGCGATAGCGATTGCCGTGGTGGGCGCATTCTTCAGCGCCCTGATTGGGTACCGATCCATCCGATCCAGCCGTAAGATCACTTTCTTTCGTCTCAGGCAGCAGCAAACCATGCGCGGCTGGCGGCTGATCGGCTTGGCCGTCATCCTGGCCATCTTGGGCGTTGCCTTATCCCGTTTCGGCGAACCGGTGGCATATTCCTATTTTCCACCTTCTCCAACGGCAACGCTGACGCAGACTATAACCATTACCCCGTCGATCACGCTGACCCCGACCATTTCCCTGACACCGACGATCACCGATACCCCGTTGATCACGGATACCCCAACTTCGACCGGCACGCCATTTCTGCCGCTGGCGATCGAGGCCTTGTTCGAGTCGTCAGTCACGCCCAATCCGGACGCGGTCTTCAGTCCGATCCAATTCTCAACCGAATATGATGGTGTGAATGCAGTTAACCCACAGTCTTTCTTCCAAAATCCAATCAAGCATATGTATGGCGTGTTTACCTATGACCAGATGCTCCCCGGTGTGCAGTGGACGGCCTTATGGTTTCACGACGGCGATTTGGTCCATTACGAAACCAAGCCCTGGGATGGGACGACCGGTGGTTATGGTTATACCGACTGGAATCCCGACCTATCCGAATGGCTTCCCGGTACCTATGCAGTGGAAATTTTTGTTGGCATGGACTGGAAAGTTGTCGGTCAGTTCGTGCTGGAGGGGGAGCCCCCGACTGCCGTTCCGACTGCGACAGCTCCAGCGACTCGCACGCCAGCCCAGACACGCACCCCGACAATGCCGCCAACCCCCTCGCGGACAGCGACCCCGTCCCGCACCCCGACGATAACGAACACACCCCGTCCGACCGATACCAAATGGCCAACCAAGGCGCCCTAAGCTGAGTTGCGATCATCCGGTAAATTACACGGATCGCTTAACTGTGTTGCGCCGAAAAAAAGTTTGGAGAAGTTAATGCCCGAAAAAGCATTCCAGGATTATTACCCCGATAACATTGCCCTGTGCTACGGATGTGGCCGCTTGAACGAGCACGGCCACCAGATCAAAAGTTTCTGGGACGGGGAAGAGACCGTCGCCCATTTTACTCCTGAGCCCTATCACATTGCCATTCCGGGGTACGTCTACGGAGGTTTGCTGGCTTCCTTGATCGACTGCCACGGTACAGGGACAGCTGCGGCTGCGATGCATCGCGCTGAAGGCCGCCCGATGGACAGCGAACCGGTCTTCCGCTTTGTAACTGGTTCACTGCATGTCGATTATCTCAAACCTACCCCGCTGGGGATCAGTCTCGAGATCCGTGGACGCGTGAAGGAGATCCGGGGTCGCCGGGTGGTTGTCGAAGAGTGGATTGTGGCAAACGGGGAAATTACGGTACGCGGGGAAGTGCTCGCTGTGCAAATGCCGGAGAAGTTTCTCGCAAAATGAACCCAGGGATGGCCAAGCGCCATCCTTTTAGATTAGCTTTTGTCTCTGGCCGGCTGTCAGTATCTTGGCAATCTGGGCTGCCAGCCTGGCATTGTTGAGTAAAAGCGCCAGGTTGGCGCGCAGCGATTTCCCGCCGCTCAAATCCTTGATGGTTTCCAACAAGAAGGGCGTCAGCGCCTGCCCGTGAATTTTTTTCTCCAGTGCTGTAGCCGAGGCTTGACGCAGCCACGGGTCCATCTCGGATTTTGGGATTTCATCATCTTTTGGTACGGGTTGGGTTATTAAAATGGCACTTTTCATTCCCAATCCCCAGTGCGTCCGGGCGAACTCAGCGATTTCTTGTGCTGAATCCAATCTGAGGCTGGTCTTCAAGCCGCTTTCCCGTGAAAAGAAGGCGGGAAATTCTTCAGTCTGGTAACCGACGACGGGCACTGCCACAGTTTCAAGATATTCCAGGGTTGCTGGTAAATCCAGGATGGATTTGGCTCCTGCGCAGACCACGATCATCTGCGTGTCGGCCAGGGCTTGCAAATCGGTTGAGACATCAAAACGCGCTTCGCGGTGTACCCCGCCGATTCCGCCCGTAGCAAAAACTTTGATCCCAGCACGCTCGGCGGCGAACATGGTCCCGGCGACGGTTGTGCCCCCATTGGCTTTTTTTGTAATTGCTGTGGCAAAATCCCTGCGGCTGATCTTGAGAGGGGCTGAGGCCTGCGCAAGCATCTCAAGCTCTGCATCAGTCAGCCCGACATGAATATTTCCGTCCAGCACGGCGACAGTGGCCGGGACAGCACCCTGTCTGCGGATTTGCTCCTCCATGTCGCGTGCCAATTGCAGGTTTTGCGGTTCGGGTAAGCCATGTGTGATGACAGCCGACTCCAGCGCAACGATCGGCATTTGCATGCGTAAGGCGCGTCCGATTTCGGATGATTTAATTAGGGAATCAGGCATATTTAGACCAGTAATTGGTCATAGAGTGCTTCCAAAGAAAGATTGGGGTAAACCGTTCCGGGATGTCGCAAAGTCAGGGAAGCCGATGAAACTCCCAGGCGGATGGCATCGTCCAGGTCAATGTCGTTGAGTAAGGCAAAGATCACAGCGGCCGACATGGCGTCACCAGCGCCGGTCGGGTCGACGATTTTGGTACGGATGGCTGGGATGTGTCCGTTCGTTTCGGAAGTTGCGTACACTACACCCAATTCAGCCAGCGTGACCAGGGCAAATTTCACGCCCTGGTTGACAAGTGCTCGCGCTGCTGCCAGGGCATTTTTACGCTCGGATGAATCGAAGCTGATCCCAGTCAGGATGCTGGCTTCATGGCTGTTTGGGGTAATCAAATAGAGTTTGGAGAGATGCGGTTTCAGTTTTTCCGTTAATTTTGACGAGGTAGGATCAGCGCAAATGGGGATTTTGGCTTTCTTGGCCAGACTCATTGCAGTCCGGAGGGTTTTCTCAGGCAAATTGGCGTCCACGAAAACCAGTCCGGCCGACTTAAATTTGTCCTCGTGCTCTTTCAGGTAATCAGGGGTCAGCGTGGAGAGCAGACGCATATCGTCGACGGCTAATTGCAAGCGGCCACGATTTGAGAGGATGGCCATGTAAAAACCGGTTGGATACTCGCTTGTTCGCAGCACGGCTGAGATATCCACACCAGACTCGGCTGTGTGTTCGAGCATCTCCTCGCCCCCGGGGTCGGTGCCAACCACCGTTATCAGGCTGACCGGCTGTCCGAGACGCGCCAAATTCTCAGCAACATTGCGCGCCACACCGCCATATGATCGACGGATGCGGGCCGGGTTGGACGATGCAGTATGTAATTCGTCTTCGATGCGAGCGATCACATCAAGACCGGCTGCACCAATCACGAGCACACGCGTATCCGGGGAAACGTTGAGGTCAGTTGAAACCATCATCCTGCCGCATTACTAAGGGGATCGTCTGGGGGATGAATATTGTACATTGCGATATCATCGATATGATCGATTATGGTATTCATCCAATCGGGGACTTTTTCGCCATTTTCCCTGATCTTATCACGAGAGTCACTCAATTGACCACGGTAAGCCAGTAAAAGATTTCGCAATGTCATGGCATCGTTGAGCCTTTTTTGTTGAGCCGTGCGATAAATCTCCAGCGGGACTTCGTTGATTGAATCCAGGATAGCCTGCAAGCTGGCCTGGTCCCGGATTTCCTTGATAGCACCCTCACTTTTTGCGACCAGGTTATCCCGACTGATGCGCCAGGCTTCGAGGTGGCGTTTAGGGATGATTTGCTCCGGGGTGTGCCAGGTCCCAACGCCGATCCAGTGCAATTCCAGGCCCCGGTTTTTTGCTTTTTTTGTAAAGTCATCAGCGAAGGTGTTAAATAAATTAGTAATTTCGGGGCGCGGATGAAAAGCTGGTTTTTTCAGCGGGACCTGATTTTGGTTTATTTTTAATTTTTCCTGTAATTCGTTAATACTTTGGACTTCGGGTTCATTGATGCTCGCCAGATATTCGCCTAATTGGTACCTGCTCATAAAATTTCGCAATTCGGAGCGGATTAACGCTTTTACTGAATTTGACCAGGCTCTTTCTTTTTCTGATCCGGTTTGCTTGATCTTCTCTTTTGATACTTCGCGCGTTTCGCCGTAGACAATATTTTTCACCGCTTGGGTTTCGAATGGGTAAGGACGGGCAGACCTGGGTTTACGATTTTTTTCGTTATCTCCACGCCAGATGCTGAATACCAGCCTAACATCTTGAGCTTCGATCAGGAGCCCATCCGAACTGCGTTCCGTTACCTCAATTGGTTCTGGGAAATGATCTGGTAAATAGAGCGCCTGGCGGAATCGCTCAAAACCTTCCAGGGTTTCGACGCCGTGAGGCTTGTCCCCTGTGGGACCGACGATGTGGGGCCGTCCATCTGGGTGTTCAAAAAGGGCAACACTGTCGAGCTCAACCATTACATTTCCAGGTCCTCCGATCTTATAAATCGGGGAATCCTCGTGTTCTTTGGCAATGTCTCCTTGTTTGATGCGAAGCGTTGCGTAACTGCTGCCCAGCGCGGCACGCAAGATAAAATCTCGGGCAGTCTCAACATGATTGAGTTCAAAGATATCGTCGAGGTAGATCGAGGCCAACTGCAGTGCAAGGTAATATGGCAGCAGGATTAAAGGGAGATAGCGTAGCGTATTGGGGGAGATTAGTGCTTTGAAGGCAAGTGTAAATAATGCAATCACTGGATCTGAAGTATTTGCTGGACGAGAGCCAGGGTTGAAGATAGCAATAAAAAATGAGCGCAGGAGGTCGAGCCATTGATTGAGTGGAAAGGCACTCAAGCTAAAGAAGAAGCCAGCAGCCAGAAGCAGGATGGTCAACAATGTAGCCCGTTGGTTTGCGGCTTTCTGGGTGAGGGCAAATACCTTGTTCAACAGGCAATCGATCAGATCGCCCAATGTTTGAAAAAGGCGTTGTGCTTCCTGGCGTGAAGTTGTCCTGGAGCGCTTTGATGCAGGAGCTCTGTTCATTGCAGTTGACCGTTTTCTACCCATTGGATTAATTCGGTTAGTTCGTCTATCTCTGCACTTAAGCGTTGATGTAACTTGTTGTTGCGGGTGATTTCTGTGCGGGTACTTCGGACAAGCGAGCGGACGGTTTCACCTTTCGTCGGTAATTTGTCTCCGGTACTTCGAGACTTCTTGATCGCCTGGTAGAGGTCCTTGCAAACCGCTTCCAGATGGGTTTGCAGGGTTTGGTCTTTCCCTTCGATGATCTTAGCAAGTTGCAGCCGGTGTATGTGTTCTTGTTCGGATTTGGCGGTATCCAGCCAGGTGGAAGGCCAACGATTGACCAATTGTTCGTCGATCGATTGTTCGAACCGCAAACTGTTGATGCTAACAGCAATTAATCGCAGACCGCGGTCGCGTAAAATTTTATTCTCACGGCTATCTAATGGTTCAGGATCGACCAACGGCTGACCGTATTCACTGAGTTGATTGTATTTTTCGTTTTGTAGGCGTGTTTTGACCAAGCGAACGATGGTTTGCAGGCCGGTTTCCGGCTCATCATTTTTTTGTGCTTCACGATCAGTCTTGGCTGGTTGGTCTGCTACCACCTGAGATTGTGGTTTCGGTTGGCCTTCGCAGCGTACGAGCAGATGCTCCAACCAATCGTTAAGACTGTGCAGCATCTCAGCCAATCCACCTTCCGGAATTTCAGGCAAGCTGGAGAGAGTTGTGGCATCCAGACGGGCGGAGTCCTCGTTCTTCACGATAGTTGCATCGAGCGAGATCTTGCTGACTTTGAAGAGATCATCAAAAGTGAATTTGCTCAGATATTCGCGCCATAGGTCAGCTACCAGTAAAGCGGGGAGCTCATTCCAGGCGACTGTGTACTTTGGCGTGTCTGGTTGCTGATCAGGATTGATGCCCTGTCCGGCTACAGCCTTGTAAACCGGGTTTTCCTCCATATATTTTGTTTCTCGATAACCGAAACGCGAGCCGGGTTTGCCCTCCTTCTCAACCGGTTTGGCGTCTATCTTGAAAATTACGGTAATATTCGGGACAATTTCAATACCGTCACGAGTCAATGCACTGGTTTGGAGCCGGCGTGATTGAATTTGAGCGTATTCAGCAGCGGATTGCTTCTCGGATCTTTTTAGAAAAGGGTTTTCATCTCCACGTGGTCCGAGACGCTGCATCTGCTTGTGCAGGTCCACTGTCCCTGCTACAAATTCATTGCCATTTGTGAAGACCACCCCGGGACCGACGACGCGTGTGAATTTGACGGCAGTGCGTAGGACTGCGCCGCTGGCCGTATTCAGCCAGATCACGCCGGGGCCGCGCTTTTTTTCCTCCCCTTCTCTTTCACGGATCGTGCCATTTTCAATGAAAAGCGCCGGTCCATGTGCTCCGGACAGATAGGTGAGCAGACGGTCGAAAATTTTCTGGCGGTCGGAGAATGTCTTTACAGGCAAGATGAATTGTGCAAAAAATGCCAACCAGATGAGCAGCCCGCCTGCAAACAGGATTACATCCCAAATAAATCTCGTCTGGAATGTGGACCACCCTTGAATCTTATAAGTGAAATAAATATATACCCCTAACGCCACAAGGGTCCAAAAAACCATGCCCAACCAGGGGTTTTGATAAAAACGTCTCTCCTCATCCATATCGCTATGATTGTATAACAAAAATCTCGAAAACGGCAACCAAGTGGAACAATCTGTTAAAATCCGTGTTATGTTACGTATCGAATTTCACTGCCACACGATCTACTCCAAGGACTCGCTGACCTCCCCAGAAACGCTGGTGGCGACCTGCCGCCGTAAAGGTATCGACAGAGTCGTTGTCACCGACCATAACACTATTTCGGGAGCGCGAACGGCTCAAGGCCTGGACCCGGAGCGGGTTATTGTCGGCGAAGAAATTATGACCACCAAGGGCGAAATCCTGGCAGCCTTTCTGTTGGAGGAAATCCCCTCTGGACTCACGCCTTTGGAGACCATCCGCCGCCTTCGCGAACAAGGAGCTTTCATCAGTCTTTCCCATCCATTTGATGTTTTCCGGAGCGGACACTGGGAATTTGCGGATTTACTCGAAATCGCACCACTGGTGGATGCGATCGAAACGTTCAATGCGCGTTGTTACTGGCCAGGATTCAACCGCCAGGCACAGGATTTTGCCCGCGAACACCGACTCGCCTCGACCGTTGGATCCGATGCGCATGCCGCCTTTGAGTTGGGGCGGGCTGTCCTGTTGCTACCACATTTTCGGGAAGCGGATGAGCTGCGGGCAATTATCCGTGATGGACGGGCTGAAACGCGCTGGTCTCCTCCGTGGTTTCACCTTGTATCGCGTTATGCGACCCTGCGTAAGAAGCTCTCGAAAATTTGAATTTCCAATCCAAGCCATGACAATGTTGCGCTGATCAATGCAGACGTTATTATGTGCGCGATGAGTTGATCGAATAACCTTATATAAGACCCCCGCAATTGTCTGCAGGGGTCTTTTGACCAAAGTGTTTACGGCTTGTTCTTTCCTGAACCGCCCTGACCGGATGGGCTTCCCGTTCCGGGTTCAGGCGTTATGAATGGCCCTCCTGGTCCGGCTTGATTTGTCGGTCCGGGTCCGTAGCCATTGCCCTCTCCATTTCCGTTCTGTACGGGCGGCTCCGCTGATGGCTGTCCATTTGGCCCGCTGGCACCACTAGGCGGAATTTGGGTTTGCCCAATGCGATAATTTGATTGTATGGCATTCCGAAAGCCTTGCGGATCAGCCTGGCCTTCGTCACACAAGCGCAGACGTTCCTGAAGCATGGCTCGTGTACGCTCCAGGATGGGGGTTGCATTGGCAGCGGCGCGGGTCTGGAGCAAGGCCATTGCCTGTTCCTGGGTTTGTAAGCGTGTCTGGATGTGCTGTAGCACGACCTGCATGTCTGTGTCATTGAGTTTGGAAGCAGTCTGTAGCGCTTGCCGGATGTGCTGTTGCAACCTTAATTCGAGGCTTTCAGGCGGGACCTGGCCTTGGTCGACCAGGGCAGCCATTTCCTGAGTCCGTTGTTGGGTCATCTGCATCAGCTGGTTGATCTCGGCCTCCGGGTTGGATGCCAGGCTCAGGCGCGCGTCCTCCGTCCAGGTTTTGACCGCATACAGCGGCTGGTTGGGAAGTGCGTCCTGGGCGGCGTAGACTGTGGCTCCGGAGCCACCGAACAGTAAGGCCAGCGCCAGGGCAACTGACAGGATTGCATTCATAGATACCTCTCTTCTGAATAGTTTTAGTTTCCATCCAGTCTGACGCGTATTCGGGTCGAAGGATACGGCCTGGGACAAGAAACGGGCTCGCCCACGGGCAGCAGCCTGCGGATCACGAGGCTCTATTGGCAGGAGTTCGTCCAGCCATTCTTTCAATTCGGGGTCCAAATTTTTATTGTTCATTTATCACTCATTCTTGGTTTCGTCTACCTGTAAGATCCGTCGTAAGCTGGCGAGGGCGCGATGTTGTAAGGCTTTGACTGCTCCGACAGGTTTTCTTAGCAACTGCGCGATCTCAGCAGTGTCCCAACCTTCCAGGTATTTGAGTACGATCACTTTTTGCTGGTCGGGTGTGAGTTTTTGCAGGGCATACCGCAGGCGGGTTTGCCGAAAGCGGTGGATGGTGTGCTCTTCCGGAGAGGCTTCTGTACTGGTAAGTTCTGGCCCGAGGTCGTCTTCCGGTGGTGGCTGTCGTCGATACAGGTCGACAATATGGTTGTGGGCCACGCGGTATAGGTAGGCCTGCAGGTAATTGCGAGGACCTTTATTTTTCTGCAAGGCTTGAAGAAAGCGGCTGAAAGTCTCAGAGACACAATCCTCAGCCAGATGTTGATCACCGAGCAGGCGCATGGCGTATCGATACAATCCGGGGCTGTAAAGATCGTATATAGCCGCTAGGGCCTGGTGGTCAAAGCTACGGGCGCGTTCCAGTAATTCGATCTCCAAAGGACCTTTATTATCCATTAGGTATGACGGTTTTATTCTATTGGGGGTACGGCTTAAATAGGCGAATTTATCATAGCATGAGTTTGTGAAGTTTAGTTGTGGTTTTGATCGCGTTTGTAATAAATCGATGACAAAACCCGTATCCACCGATAAAAATTGGCGTCAAATAAGATGAAACCAATCCTCGAAAGGAGCATCGATGAAAAAAGTATTCTGGCTTGGACTGATCTTGGTGGTTGCCTTGTTGAGCGTTTCGCCGGTCCTGGCAGCGCCAGATGAGGTACCAGGAGGGCCGAGATCGACTTTTGTGCTCTCGGGAACGATCACCAGCCTTGGCTTCGATACCGTTACCATCCGGGTGGTGGGCGGTAACTATCCCGTTCACCCCTATCGGGGTCAACAGCTAACAGTGTCAGTTACAGGTTATACGCGCTATCTGGTGCAACAGGGCACCTACGCTGTGCCTATTTCTTTTGATGCCTTGGTAATTGGACAACCGGTCAGTGTGTATGGGACCTATGATAATGCCGTCTGGAGTGCCAGCCGGGTTACGGTCGGCGCCCAGCTGATCTGCTGTTTGCCATAGCATTCTCCTCGGTTTTGGGTTGGGAAACGGGCCTCCTGGAGGCCCGTTTCTTTAAATAGCTCCCTGTGTAGATTGTGCTTATAGACGGGGATTTATGATCGTAATTTTGCCAGCTTATTTCAGTACGGTACCCCTTGCTAACGTCCCGGATTGTGCTTCGGCCATTTCCGGGCCTTCGGAATTGCGATTTTTCTCGACATTGAGGATCGCTGGCACAAAAAAAGCTCCTGCTCCCATCAGCAGTGTCAGGCTACCGCCGATCCAAAACCAAATGCGGATGCCCAGCCAGTCCGAAATGGGACCAGCTACCAGCAGGCTAAGCGGTGACATGGCCATGGCGGCACTCATGATCAGCGACATGACGCGTCCCTGCATATCTGGTCGCACCGTGGACTGGATCAGGGCAAAAAGTGGTCCGTTGGCGATTGGATTTGTGAAGCCGCTGATCAAATATCCGACAAGTGCCAGCGCAAACAAATTCGACGGTGCCATACCGACCAGCAGGATCCCCAGGCCGATACCGATGATCCCGCACAGCGACGTGACAATTTTACTTTTGAATCCACCCCATATGCTCAATATCAATCCACCGGCGATTACTCCGAATCCCCAGACTGAATCCATCACCCCGAATTGTAGCGCACCCAGCCCAAAGTGTTTGGTAACCAGCAAGGGCATCAGTGAGCCTGCTGGAGTCAGCAGGAAGTTGATCATGGTTGCCATGATCAGAATGGCCATCAAGCCGGGCCAGGCGCCAACATAAGCCAGTCCAGCGCGCACATCTTGAAGGAAATTAGACTTCTCAGCCTCTGCCATCGGCTTGTCGCCGTTCATACGAACCGGTTGAGGGATGGGGATAAAGAATAAGGGTGAGATGGCCAGGATGGCCGTTGTGATATCGATAAACAAGATGCCCTGCATGGGCAGCGTTGTCATTAATAAGGCACCGGTTGGCGGTGCGATAATGTTGATTGCGCCTTGCAGGGTCTGGTTCATGCCGGCCACGCGTGACAGGTGTTTGTCGGGCACCATCAGTGAAGTTGAGGCTTGCATGGCGGGGGACTGGAAGGCACCACCCAACGAGCGCAGTGCCACGACCACATAAATGTGCCAAATTTGAATTTTACCGATAGCGAATAGGATCACCAGGCCAAGCGTGACCAGTGCGATAAAACCATCGGCAAGGATCATCACAATCCGACGGTTCCAGCGATCAACCAGGGCGCCGACAAAGGGTCCCAGCACAATTTGCGGCAGCAAAGCTGCCAGCGTGGCGGCTGCCAGAACAGTGGCTGAGCCGGTTTGTTGCGTTAAATACCAGACCAGCGCGAACTGCACCAGTGCGCTGCCAAAGAGCGAGAAAACCTGTCCGCCCCAGACAGTGAAGAAGCGAGGTGCCCAACCATCGGGTAAGTAAGATTGGGTTTCGGAATCCATATGACCAGTTCCTCCGATGTTTCCAATAATTATGTTATTTCGCAATATTCTATCTAAATATTTAAATATTGTCAATATTATATTCAATAATATTTATTACAATATCAATAATATTGAATGAGGCGTTGATAAATAAAAAGGCTGAATGCAAGAAGCATTCAGCCTTATGGTTCGCGGTGGGTGCTATTTACCCAGTTTTTTTCTGAAAGCCTCGGTTAGCGCCGGGACAATTTGGAACAGGTCACCGACCACGCCGAAGCGTGCCACTTTGAAGATGGGCGCGTCCGCGTCTTTGTTGATGGCTACGATGACTTTGCTGGTGCGCATCCCGGCCAGGTGTTGGATCGCACCGGAGATTCCGCAAGCAATGTATAGATCAGGCGTAACTACCTTGCCGGTCTGGCCTACCTGGTGTGCGTAGGGGATATAACCGGCGTCCACGGCTGCGCGTGAAGCACCGACCGCAGCTCCCAGAACGGATGCCAGTTCACCGACCAGCTTGAAGCCTTGCTGCGCGCGCCAGATTTCGGCTTCTTTCTCGTCCAAACCGTCGGGTGGTGTCAGGTTAGGATTATTGGAGGTACCGCGTCCGCCGGAAACGACCACGCCTGCATCGGTCAGGCTGACGCCCCCCTCGGCAGTTGTATACCCTTCCACCGTAGTCTTCGCTTCGGTCTCTGCGCTGACCTTGGTCAGCGTGCCGGATTTACCGGACTGCTGTTCAGGGCGTGGGAATGCGCGCCCGCGCAGGGTAACAATCTGCGGTTTGGCTGAACAGACAGTCTTTTCGAGCAGCTTGCCGGCGTAAATCGGGCGTGTGGCGATGACTTTGTCTCCATCGACTTCCAGCCCAATCACGTCCACCAGAACGCCGCTATTAAGGTCGATGGCAGCCATGCCGGCCAATTCCCGTCCGCGCGTTGAGGTGGGCAGCAGGATCACGTCCGGGCTGTGTTCCGTAGCGAGCTTGGAAAGCGTCGCTGCAAAGGGTTCAGCCCGGTAATTTTCCAGAGCAGGATCCTCGGCCAGCAGCACCTCGTCTGCGCCGAATTCGAATGCAGTCTTGGCCAGCTGCTCGACCCCCGAACCGAAAATTACAGCTGTGATCGAATCGCCGAGTGTCTTGGCTGCACTGATAGCCTCCCAGGAGGCGGGCAGGGCTTCACCCTTGAAATGGTCGATGTATACCCAGGTTTTCATAGTACTTTCTCCGCGATAATCTTGTCAGCCAGCTTGTCGGCGATCTCATCTGGGGTGCCGCCCTGAATGATTTCGCAGGTAACTTCTCGGCTGGCTGGGTTCATGATCTCGGGCCATGAGACGACCGCAGTCGGAGCTCCTATACCCAGGTCGGCCAGTGACCAGATCGGAATTTCGGCGCGCGAAGCCTTGCGGATACCCATGAAGGAAGGATAACGCGGCTCGCCGAAATCCTTGACCACGCTCAACACTGCGGGCAGGCTGGCGCTGACGGTTTGTCGGCCTTCCTCGATGGAGCGCTCGACTTTTGCGCTGCCGCCATCGACATTGATAATCGCTGACAAACCAAGCATTGGCCAACCGAGCACGCGCGCGGTCTGGGCCGGGGTGATGCCAGCATCGCCATCGATAGCCTGGCGGCCAAAGAAAGCCAAATCCACCTCGCCAACTTTTTGGATGGCTGAAGCCAGCACCTGGGCGGTTCCGGCTGTGTCGACACCGGTCAGGGCTTCGTCGGAGATCAGGATCGCCGAATCACAGCCCATGGCCAACGCATGTTTGAGAGCTTCTTTGGCGCTTTCGCCGCCCATACTGATGGCGATTACCTCCCCGTCATGCGCTTCCTTTTGCTGAAGTGCTGCTTCAACAGCATATTCGTCCCAAGGGTTGATCACCAGCGGCGATTCTCCCCAAGAAACTTTCCCATCCTCAGCGACGACTTTGGCAGCTGAATCGGGTACTTGTTTGATACAGGCTACAATTTTCAAGGTACTCCTCCTTTTTGATGAAGGTTAATTTTGCCCATCCACGAAGTTCGGTTTGAGGTATTTTTTATTTTGTTTTCAAGAAATTAATTTGAAACTCCATGAAAACAAGCGTGATTGGCACAGTGCAAAGGATTAAACGATCCCAAACTGCCGAATCAGTTTTCCGGTTGAAAGTTCGATCTCACAAGCATGGCCAGTGTTGGCATAGGCTAACAGGCTATAGCCGTCAGAATTTAACATGACCCGCGTATAGAGTGCTCTTGGTTCAGGTGTTTCGGCTTGCCAGACCATATCGCCGTTTTCTTTTATACAATAGAGGTTAGAAATATCGCTGGGAAAATCGAAATAATTTTCCAGAATGATCATACCAATGATCGTTGGAATGGTTTTCTCAATTTTTGTGTGTAAGGGTTCGAGGGCCATGGTCTTATACCTTCCTGTAGGGGATTGAGCCTACTGCAGGTCTGCGCACAAACCTTGCCTGCGGACTAAGATTGCCACTCATCGGGATCATAAGCAGGCATCTCGCAACGCAGAGGTTTGTCTGTACGTTCACCGAGAGCGTAACCTGCCTGGATCAGAGTCTGGACCTCGCTGCTGCCTTCGTAAATGATCGCCCCGCGGCTGTTGCGCAGATAGCGTTCCACGTCATATTCGTCGCTGAAGCCATAGGCGCCGTGGATTTGAATGGCTCCGTCCGCAGCGCGGAAGGAGGCTTCTGTGGCGAATTTCTTGACCATGGATGTCTCCAGGGTGTTGCGTTCGCCCCGGTTCTTGAGCCAACCGGCTTTGAGGTATAGCAAGCGAGCAATCTCATAATCTTGTAACATGCGTGCAATCTTTTCCTGGATCAGTTGATATTGTGAGATTGGTTGTCCGAAGGCTTCACGTCCCTCGGCGTATTTGGTACTGGCCTCCAGCGCTGCGCGGATGATTCCGGTCGCACCCGAGCCGACGGTATAGCGCCCATGGTCGAATGCGGACATGGTGACCTTGAAGCCCTCGCCCTCTTCCCCGATGCGATTCTCCACCGGAACATTGACATCAGTGAAAGATATCCATCCGGTTGAACCGGCTCTTACTCCCAGCTTGCCGTGGATATCGCCGGTCTTGATGCCGGGCGAATGCAGATCTACCAGAAAAGTGGACAACCCCGAGGTACGTTTCTTGGAATTAGGATCGGTCACTACAGTGACCATGGCGTAGTCAGCTTTGGTCGCCAGAGAAATCCACATTTTTTCGCCATTTAGGATGTAGTGATCGTCCTCCTTTTTGGCGTTGGTGCGCATGGCAGCTACGTCTGAGCCCATTCCGGGTTCGGTGAAAGCCCCGCAACCAATCTTTTCACCTTTGGCCAGCGGTACGAGGAATTTTTGTTTCTGCGCCTCGGTGCCCCACTGCAACAGAGTCAAGCCACAAAGTCCGGTATGGACCGACATTGCCACTCGTAAGTGGGTATCGACTGCTTCGAGTTCCTCGCAGGTTAACCCTAAGGAGATAAAGTCCATTCCCTGACCGCCGTACTTGACGGGAAAACAAATACCCAGAATACCCAGTTCGCCCATGCGATCAAGCACCCAGGGGATTTGCTCCTGCTTGCGGTCGAATTCCTTTATCACTGGGGCAACCTCTTTTTGGGCGAAGTCGCGTACCATTTTTTGCACCATCAAATGCTCTTCAGATAGGGCGAAATCCATATATTCGACTCCGGGAAAGGGAAATTTCTCTCATTATATTCTATTATACCAAACAACCGACCGGTCGGTAGGGTGAATAATTAAATAAAAATGCCCGACGCATGTGATTTTGCGTCGGGCTCAGGAACCATGCGTATCGATCATTTGTGATCAATCCCCATGCTGCTTAACTCATCCGGATTGTATTGCGCGAGGAACAGATCCACACTGGCCAGAATGGTGAGCAGTATTGCAACTATGGCTGCGATAATCCACATAGGAGCCTCCTTTCTTACTATACATAACGATTAATTATGCAAAAAGTTACATAATTTACCAAGATGTAAGGTACCTGCAATATTATTGAGACGCTGGCAAGCATTTCTTTGTTCCCCGATTTTTAAGGTTGACAAAACTGACGTTTCGGATACAATACAAACCGCACG
>CAYOUV010000025.1:0-42430 GCA_964407265.1 uncultured Anaerolineaceae bacterium
CCAAACGAGACCTATGGCTGGGTGGTGAATTGTTTGACCAGGCAGAAATCCGCCCCTTCCCGGCTGACAGCGTGCAGCACCGGCTGCTTGCGATAGATCGAGCGTTGGTCCAGATTGGAGCGGGTCGAGAACAGCATCCAATCGCCAATGGCAGGCGCGTCCTGGCTGACCTGGACGGTTGAACTGGCGTAATAGGCCGCAATGTAGGGTTCGCGCGGCACAAGCAATACGGTGCCGTCCGGCGCGTTCTGGTCGACCCAGGCCATGGCTTCCTTGTAGCAGGTCAGCCAGTAATCGGTCTCGTACTGGCGGAAGGCGCCGCCGGTCCCGCCGACCAGACTGTTGTAGTAAGTGTATTCGTAGGGGTGCAGGCGAACGATCCCGACCACACCGGGCAGCAGGACCAGGATCATCAGCGCAGCACGTAGCCAGATTGGGCGGAAGCTATCGAAGACGGCCTGGAAAGCGAGTCCCGCGACAAGGAAGATGGGTGGGGCCGAGAAGAAAAAATGTCGAAAGCCATCGTACATGGGTGGGCTTTGGACGAGCACGTACACGAAGGGAATCCCGAACCAGACCAGAACGACCAGCAGCGCGCGCCAGTCGATGCGTTTCAAACGACGTGCGGCGACAACCAGGCCAATCGCAAAAAGCGGCCAGACCACCTCGGTCAGGGTCAGGACCAGCATCATCGGGAAATAGCGGTGCGGCAGATGATCAGCGTGGAAAGTCTGGCCGAGGAATAGGACGGCCAGTTCAGTCGGGTTATCTGCCATAAAGCGAAATACGGACAGGAAGTTTGCGACAGGCGCCGACCACAAGTAGGGCCAACTGGCGAGTGCTGCCAGGATTGCCATCAGGCTATAGGGTAGGAAGATCACCCAGTGACGATATTTCCCTTTGAGTAAGAAGTAAAGCAATACCAGTCCGCCCGCTAAAGGTCCGATGATACGGATCGAGGTGGTCAGGCCGAGCAGGATTCCTGGCAACAAGCTTGCCCGCAAGATTTGCCACGGATTAAGGCGGATATCCGCAGTAATGCGGTCGACCATGCGCAGGCCCAAATATATACTTGCCAGCATGAAAATCGTGAAAGACGGGTCTTTGGGATTGATGAAGGCGTGCCCCCACAAAAGCGGCTGCCAGGCGTAAAGTGCCGTTGCCGCGCCGGCCGGCCAGGGATCAGCAAAGCGGCGTGCCAGCAGGTAGAAGAACACGAGTCCAATTTGAACGGTCAGGAAATTAAGCAGATGCCAGGCCGAAGCCTGGTCAAGGCCGGTTTTGTAGAGCAGTTTGGCAGCCGGATCGGCTAACAAAATATACGCCGGTCCGCGCGTTTTGTGGTCGTCAGGGCTGGCGCCATAGGCCTGGCGGATATCGAAATCCCCACTCAGGCGGGCTTTGATCGAATAAGCATAGCCGATCGAATCGGCGTAACTGTAGAATAAAGGCTCATCCCAACTGAACCCATAATCCCGGAAGGTCCACAATCCGGCCAGCAGGTTAATAATCAGAAGTAGAAGGAGTGGGGCGTTAGGGTGTCCTGCAAGGCGTTTAATATCAGCTGTCATTCTTCTGAATGGCTGTCCTGCCCGAGGCGCTGCCTGCGTTCCTGCCAGAATTTTTCAACTTCCGCCCGTCGCTCTTTGCGCATCTTCGCTGACGCGCTTAGGTGACGTCTCTGACGTCGATACCACAGCCAAAGGATCAGGGCAAGCAGTAGGATGATTTCAACCGCGAAGGTGATTATGAACCTGGCTTCATGAAAGGTGGTGTAATCGGGCACAAAATAAACATCGGTGGGTCGTCTGGGATGCTCGATCACATATTGTCCCGGAGCCGGGATGACAAAATAATAAATCGGTCTGCCGGCCGCGAAGGGCGTGTCGTACGGGACAAGACCGCGGGTGACAAATAGAACCGGCAATATTTCTTCCTGTCCCATGGCGTGAATATTCAACCAGGCCGGACTTTGTTTGACCATCAAGGCATCGGTAATCGTGAGCAGATCGTAGTTGTCGGTGTACAAATTGTATGCACCCGTTTTAGGAAAGTCCACGATTGTTGGGGAAGTGGAGAAGTCCACGGAGATCACCTGGGATGGTGTGACCATTTTTAGAATGCGCAATTGGGCGGGGATGAATGTCAGGGCAGCGCCTGTCCATTTGGTGATCGCATCGATTTGCCCGATTGCCAGGATTGATACCACGCAGGTAAGAATCCCTAGGATGATGCTGGTTATCGTAGGGGGTTTGGGGAGACCGCTGGTCATGCTATTTGCTAGCCTTTTTACGCGTTCGCTTTGTTTTCCAACCCTGGATGAGCGTTTGAAGTTCCTGCTCCTCCGCTTGCTGGTCGTTGAAATAATCGGTCATGAATTTTGATCGTCGCAAACGCAGTGCCATAGGTGCGACAGCTTGCAAGTCAGCCGAGGTGACACTCTCCCGGCCATCGGCGGCTGTGTAGGCGCGGGCGGCTTCGAACCAGGAGATCTCAGCGCGTAATGAATCGACGCCCATTTTGTGGATCGTTTCAATGGCTGGTTTGGCAATCTTATCGTCGATCTTGACCTCGCTCAAGCGCGCCCGGGCGGACTGGATTTCGTCTCGGATCAATGACATTTCCTGGTTGAATTGCGCGATCATTCTGCGCGGGTTGGATTGGTAGGACTGCACGCGACGGTAGGCTTCCAGCCGTTCAGCGGAATCGTCCAGACCGCGCACAATCACACGCAGCCCAAAACGGTCCAGGATTTGTGGACGCAGGCGTCCCTCCTCGGGGTTCATCGAGCCGATCAAAACAAACCTGGCCCGATATGTCGCGGAGACGGGTCCGCGCCGCACGGTATAGCTGCCCTGGGCGGCAGCATCCAGAATGGCGTCAACGATCTCATCGCTCAGCAGGTTGACTTCGTCGATGTAAAGTAAATTTCGATCGGAAAGTGCCAGGATACCGCGGCGAATGCGCATGCGTTCGTGGGTGACGGCCCGCTCGTCAATCCCGCCGACCACATCTTCCAGGCGGGCGTTTAAGGGCAGCTCGATCAGTCGTACCCGATCGGGAGCGGTCAAGGGAATATTTTCAGCGTATTTCTTGGCACAGTCCGGGCAAACGGCGTCGATGCCACCGGTTTCGATGTCTTCCGGCAAGCAACCATAGTAGCAGTTGGAGCGTTCGACCATTGGAAGCAGGTCCAGCAGGCTGCGAACAGCCGTCGTCTTGGCCGTGCCTCGCGGTCCTATCAATAGAATCCCACCAACGTTCGGATTGATCAACCCCAATAGCAAGGCCAGCTTCATTTCCTGCTGGCCCACAATTCCCAGGAACGGGAAAGGCACCGCCTCTGCCATTCCGGCATCTTCCGGTGGAAGCTGTGGAAGCGATTTTCCCGAAACGTGATCGATTAGCTCTTGTAAAGAGCGAAATGTGTGCGCGACCCGTTCCTTTGGTTCTTGCGGTTCTTCGGGGATTTGGGGTTCGGCCATGCTATGCTTGCTTCCGCTGTGTCAGACGGTAATTTTGGCGTTCCTTGGCAGACTGCATGCGGCGTTTTTGCTCGTCGGTCTCAGCTTTGAGCTGTGGAACCTGGACTGGATTGCCCTCGTTATCCAGCGCGACGTAAACCACGTAAGCGGTGTTGGTATGGGTGCGCTCGCCGGTAATCGGATTTTCCGCCGTGACCTGTACCTCGGCTTCCATTGAGGTCGAGCCGGTGTAAGTCACTTCAGCGTTCAAGATGACCAGGTCACCAATGCGGATGGGTTGGCGAAAGACCATTGAGTCGATGGCAACGGTTACGACGCGGTGCTGGGCGTGCCGCATACAGGCCAGCGCGCCGGCTTCATCTACCAGCTTCATGATCCAGCCGCCGTGGACATTGCCTAGGTTGTTAGCATGCTCGGGTTGCATTAGTTGGGCGATCGAGATATGCGAAGCGCGCACTGTTTTTGGTTTCGGGTTTGTGCCAGCCATCAGTCTAAATCTTCGCGTAATTCGCCGGAGTCGAACGGGTGCAGACGTTCCGGTTCGTCCAGTAAGACATCGACTACGCCGAAATATAACTCGCGCATCATCGGTGCCAGCGGAACCGTCGCTGGCGGATAGGTCTTGGGCGGGCGTGGAGGTGGATCGCGTTGGGGTTTAAGTCGGCTGGTCAGGCGCTTGCGCAGGATGCGCGGTTCGCTGGTCAGGTAGCCGACATACATCCCCAGAACGGAATAGACGTCTTTTTGAGGAGTGACCCAGCCGATCCATTCTCCCAGGCGATTGAAAAGATAGGGATAGGAAAGGAAGGCATCGGCGTCTCCTTTGGTATTGTAAATTGGAATGAGCGCAGGTTGTTTTTCCATAATTGATCCGTTTGACATTACTCTACATCATTATACGTCCAATATCGATTTAGGAAAAAGTTCCAGATCATGACGATCCCGATCGAGGCGGCCAGGGCTAAATTGTGACCCAGAACCGAGGCAGACATGGGGAGTGATAATTTGGCTGTTTCAAGTAAGTGGCCAAGAAGACCTTCCAGCCAGGCAAAGATTGGCGTGCGAATCGTCAATCCAATCGTGCTGACGATCGCAAACTGGCCGATTTGATGCTTGAGGTGTTTAGAACGCGAGTCGGGATATGTCCAAAAACGATTCCAGGTGAAATTACTGGAGACCGCCGTTATGAATGAAATCATACTGGCGAGAATGGGATTGACTCCAAGGAAGGTACTCAAGAGATTAAATACACCGAAATCAACCACAGCGCCAATTGTACCGACCACGGCAAACTTCATGAAGCGGGTGCGTTCGCGTGGATTGTTCAAGATCATGGTCATTCTATGCCTAATTGCTCCTTGAAATATGGGATCGTGCGCTGGATGCCTTCGTCCAGGTTGACTTTTGGTTCCCAGCCCAGGATGGTGCGGGCTCGGGTGATATCGGGTTGGCGGCGCTGGGGATCGCGTTCACTGCGTGCATCGGGAACGAACTTGATCCCGGCCGGATTGCCAGTGATGCGGTTGATGGCTTCGGCAAATTGCAGGATGGTCATCTCGATCGGGTTGCCGATATTGACCGGTAGATGCTCGTCCGAATAAAGTAACTTGACGATGCCGTCAATCAGGTCGTCCACATAGCAGAACGAGCGTGTCTGGCTGCCGTCACCATAGACCGTCAGGGGTTGCTTGAGCAAGGCCTGTTTTAAGAAGTTGGGCAGCGCGCGCCCATCTTCCAGGTCCATGCGCGGACCGTAGGTGTTAAAAATGCGCACAATGCGCGTATCCACGTCGTGGGCGCGATGGTAGGCCATGGTGAGCGATTCCGCAAAGCGCTTGGCTTCGTCATAGACCGCGCGGGTACCAATTGGGTCCACGTTACCTGGATAATCTTCCTTTTGCGGATGAACGAGCGGGTCACCATAAATTTCACTGGTGGAGGCCAATAGATATTTGGCATTGTAAGTCTTGGCTACACCCAGCGTGTGATGCGTGCCAAGCGCCCCGGCTTTCATGGTCTGAATGGGAAGGTTGAAATAGCCGACTGGTGACAGCGGGTTAGGGCTGGCTGGTGAGGCAAAATGCAAAATGGCACCAACCTTTTCGGGCAAAAAGATATATTCGGAGACATCGTGTTTGTAAAATTCAAAATCTTCATTGCCCATCAGGTGTGCCAGATTCTCTGGTTTTCCGGTGATGAAATTGTCCATCCCGACGACTTGGTGATCTTCTGCCAACAGGCGGTCACATAAATGTGAGCCCAGGAATCCAGCTGCTCCGGTGATAAGAATTCGCATGAATAAGTACCTCTTTGGATTAAGATTTTGCGATCCGGTTGACACCGGTCGCTTATTTCCACACTATCCGGCTAATGAGACCATCCCCGGTTACTTGCCAGGACTGCGCATTACCCGTATCGACCAACCATAAGTTACCCTGATATACCAGGGCTAGAAAATCGCCCATTTGTCCCTGCACGGCCTGGGGAGCCCAGACGGGAGTCTGTGGATCCAGCCCCGGCGAATCTTTCGGGGGAAAAACGACTTGACGGTTGGACCCATCCCGGTCCATCACGACCACACGATAACGGCTGGTTTCGCTCTGGGCCGGGAAAATAGCCTGCAGGAAAGCAACCCGATAGGATTTTTCTGCCTCAATCTCCTGCTCTCGCGAGGCGGATGGATAGGCAAACATTCCGGTCTGCTGCGCCAGGTCGACGGTGGCCGCGCTGGCCAGGGAGGCAGCGCTCAGGTCAAAATAGGGTGAGTCTTCGGGATTTACCAGGCTCGGTGGCGGAGCGTGTGTGACAAAGTAGAGTGTCCGACCATCGGCGCCCCACGAAAGACCAGGTAGCCAGGCCCAATCGCTGCGGGTTTGTAGCGGCGTGATATCCAGCAGGGGGTGCAGCGAACCGTCTTCCAGGTTGACCAATCCGATCCCGTCAGGCCGAATGTAGGCCAGCAAACTGCCTCCCGGTGAATATGCAAAGGTTGTTCCCCACCAGCCATATGCGCCACCGAAATTTGTCTCGATCAATTCTCTGGGCTTGAAGGGTGTACCGCCCAGGCCCACGCGCATGATAAACAAATTGTTGTTCGCCTGCCAGCCAGGCGCCTGGGCACGCGGCTCGACGGTCGAATACGCAACTGAAAAATGCGCGCTCGGCACCCAGGCGGCAAAATGCACGATGTTGGCTGCGCCCAGGCTGATCGGTGCTGTTTTACCGTCTGTCGACACCACCCACAGTGTATTGATTTCCTGATCGGCAGGTTTCTTGGATTTACGTGTGAAGAGCAGAAGACTACCGTCCGGCGATAGCGCAAAAATACGTCCATCCAGGTCGCCGGTTGTCACCAGAGGCCTACGATTGGAGGTGGAACCCTCCATGAGCCAGGCATTCCCGCCGGCCAGGTAGGCCAATTTGCCGGGGATTTGTAAGGGGGCAAAAGCCGCCTGCACACCGACCATCATGATCTCTGGTACGGCATCTTGCAGGATAACAGTTTTTACCACGCTTTTGGTGGTCTCGACGCCATCCTCGTACACGCGCCGGTATGTGATTTCCTGCTTTCCATTCGATCCGGGTTGGATCAGGCGGATCTCGCCTTCGGGTAAAGATTCGTTCCGCACTACCTGATGCTCGAAAGGAATGACGACATCTTCAGTTTCGAACTCTTCACGAACGCGTACGATCTGGATCGCGTCTCCATCACTCAGAATGGCATACACTGGCGGGGTGATTTTATCCAGATTGCCGGTGGTAATGTCGGCTGCCGCGAGCGCATCGCCTACAGTACTTCCGGCCGGAAGATCCAGTGGTTGTGTTTGTCCATCGGCCTTGATGCTGACGGTTATGTTTCCCTGAGAAACCTGTGGCGATTGACAACTTACCAGCAGCAAACCAATCGATAAAAGAAAAATGAAATGCATGCGAAAAATTTTCATCAGGGATCCTGCATAGCCAGGGTTTTGCCAGGTAGGCGATGCTGGTATAATCCAATCGTTATTTGACCCGACCTGTAACGGTCATCTTGCCCTCAGCAATTGTAATGTTTTCGATACGGAAACCAGTTGCAACCGGCCCAAGGGATCCGGTATAGGCTTCCTGAATGACTGCTGAAATCGCTTCTTTTAGTCCGCCCGGAACTGGGAAGGGACCGAAATCAGCGGAGACGATCTCAATTACTGGCTGGCCCTGCTCGTCCACATTAACGGCAACCACGATGCCAATATTGGCCTCGAAATAGCCCTGGTGAGCGATCCCATAGATTTTCATTTGCCCGTTTTGCAGGTAGACTTGTGGATCAGTGAACAACGGATCGGACTGCGCCTGAAGTTTGGCTGCCAGAAAAGATGTGATCTGCGTCTGATCAATGCTCAAGGTGACCGTGCCGCTTTGTGCACCGGCCAGTAAAGACTCCTGTATTTGTGCTTGCATGGTTGCCACAGCGTCGGTTGAAACCGGGATCGAATTGATAGGGATGTCCGGGCCTCCGACGTTGATCGTACAGGCGAGAGCTGCCAGAATCATGACGACTAAAACCAGATAAACGGGAATCCTGTTTTCTTTTTTCATTTGATACTCTTGAAATTCAAGTCTACTCAAGCGGGAGCTATTATAGCATGAGCGAATCCGAAATTCCGGATGATCTGTCACTGATTGCACGATTGGAAGGATTGCTTTTTGTTGCTTCGGAACCGGTGTTGTCCTCCCAGTTGGCCAATGCATTAGAGGTCACGACAACCCAGGTGGAACGAGGCCTGAATGAACTGGAAGGATCTCTTGCCAGTCGCGGGCTGCGTCTGCAGCGTCATGCGGGACGAGTCCAACTGACCACTGCTCAAGGGATGGGAGAGCTGGTTGAGCGATTTTTAGGCCTGGAGGCCACCAGCCGCCTGAGCCGGGCTGCCCTGGAAGCCCTGGCAATCATTACCTACCAACAGCCCGTTACCCGCCCGCAGGTGGATGCGGTGCGTGGGGTTAATAGTGACGGTGTGATGAAAAGTCTACTGAGCAAAGGATTGATCCAGGAAATCGGGCGAGCGGAAGGACCCGGCCGGCCAATCCTGTACAGTACCACACCGGCATTCTTGCAGCACTTTGGTTTGAATTCGATCAGCGAATTGCCTCCTCTCGAGTTGGAGGAAGATGGCGACGAATCCAGAGATGTAAACGTACTGAAGGGATAAAATGGCAGAAGATAGGATTCAAAAGATATTGTCCCACGCGGGATTGGGATCGCGACGCGCCTGTGAAGAAATTATTCTGGCTGGACGGGTCAGGGTGAACGGTCAGGTGGCAACCATCGGGCAAAAAGCTGACCCCGAAAAGGATCATTTGTCCGTGGACGGCAAGCCGGTTGAGTTGCCGGAATCCATGATCTATATTGCGGTTAACAAACCGCGCAATGTGCTTTCAGCTGTCGAGGCTGAAAAAGGCGATAATCGTAAGACGGTGCGTGACCTGGTTCCCGTCGAGGGGCGGATTTATCCGGTGGGGCGCCTGGATATCGACAGTGAAGGCCTGATCTTGATGACCAATGATGGCGAACTGACCAACAAATTGACCCATCCACGCTATAAGCATGAAAAGGAGTACCGGGTTTTAGTGGCCGTTCGTCCCAGCGAGGAACAATTAAACATCTGGCGGCGCGGCGTGGTGTTGGGAGATGGTTACAAGACGGCTCCAGCGGATGTGCGGATTGAATCCCTGTCTGGAAAAGGGACCTGGTTGCGCGTTATCCTGCGGGAGGGGCGAAAACGACAAATCCGTGAAATGGGAGCTCTAACCGGGGTACCGGTTGTGCGTATCATTCGCATCCGAATCGCAAGTTTGTTCTTAGGTAAATTAAAACCCAAAGAATGGCGTTATTTGACCAATGAAGAGGTAAGAGCACTGCAGACTGGAGAGGGGAAGAAAGAATCCCGGAAAAATCCCCGCCGCGGCCGGGCTAAGCCGGCCGGTCGTCGTCCGGGACCACGAAAATAAAAACGGGGTGCGCTTCATTTCGTAGCGCACCCCGTTTTTATTTGCTAATTATCCAGTCGGGCGTTCCCCGAGAACAACCTTGACTTGCTTTGGTTGACCATTGCGCAGGATCTGCAGTGTAACCTGGTCTCCAGGATTGTACTGGCTTAAAATGCTTCCGATGTCGGCAATAGTGGCGACAGGTTGTCCATCGATCGCCTCTATGATGTCACCACCGAGTGAGAGCACTTGTCCGTTGACCAGGGCGGGTTTGAAGCTGCCCTGCAAGCCGGATTTTTGTGCCGGACTTCCGGATTGGATGTTTTCGATCAGCACACCCTGCGTGTTCTGCGGCAACCCGAGTGCCTGATTTAAGGACGGGTCCAGGGTAGTTCCGGAAAGACCCAGGTAAGCTTGTCCGCTGCTGGCCGTTTGGGTTTGTGGTTGTTGCTGCGAGTTCGGGCGTGCTTCCAGCGTCACATCTATGCTTTGTTCTTTGCCGCTGCGTAAAACTGTCAATGTGACCTTCTGACCGACCGTAACGTGGTCGAACAGATAGGCAATCAGTTCATCCATCGTGTGGATGGAATTGCCATCCACGGCGGTGATCACATCTCCGCCTACGCGGGTGTCTTGCCCGAAGATGGTGGCTTTGAGACTGCTGCCTTGCAGGCCAGCTTTGTCCGCCGGGCTGTTGGGAGTTACATCAATCACCAGTGCACCGCGTTGATTTTCAGGCAGGTTCATGGCCTTGTTCAAATCCGGATTGAGTGTGGTCCCGCTGATCCCCAGGTAAGGATGTTCGTAGTGACCATTTTTTATCAAAGCGGGCACAACCATCTGGACAATGTTGGACGGGATTGCAAAACCAATCCCGGCATTGGCGCGCACTGGCGATTGGATCGCTGAGGTGACGCCGATTACCTGACCCTGGTCATTGAGCAGTACCCCACCGGAATTGCCGGGGTTAATCGCGGCGTCAGTTTGGATCACGTCCGGGATGGAGTAAGTTGCACCATTTTGTGTCTGCTGATCAGCTGAGATCATGCGGCCCATTGCGCTGACGATGCCCGTGGTCATTGTGCCTTGCAGGCCAAACGGGTTACCAATCGCGATCACCATTTCGCCAACCTTGATCTGATCTGAATTGGCAATTGTCACCGGGTGCAGGCTGCTGCCCGGCACGTCCACTTTAATGACAGCCAGGTCTGCTGCCGCATCCTGCCCAACCAGCTTGGCCGGGACGGTGGTGCCATCCGCGAACGTCACCTCGATTGAGTCAGCCCCGTCCACCACGTGGTTATTCGTGACAATGTAGCCGTCCGTGCTCCAGACAAAGCCCGAACCTAATGCAGCGCTAAATTGTGGGGTCTGGTTGGGGGTATTGGGGCTTTGTGGTGCCCCAGGCAGGTTGAAGAAAGGCAGGGATGGGACACTGTTGGATTGCGTGGCTGCCTGTTTCTGGACTACCTGAATATTCACTACTTCAGGGTTGATGCTCGCGTATATATTTTCGAGCGTGCCATTATACGCAGCCAGGGAACCAGCCCCGGAAGAGGCTGAACCCTGGGTCTGGACAACCGGGGCTGCCGGGGCGGGTGTATTGACCGCCGGAGCCGGTGTAATCTGCGGAGAGGCTTGCGCGGCCGCAGGGATTGAGGTGAGCCCACTACAAGCTGAAAGAGTCAGCATGGCCACAATCGCTAGCGTGGTGAGTGAGAGAAATCGGTTTTTCATGAGAATACTCCTATATGTTGTTTACTTGTAAGGCGATTGATCAGGTGGTCTGAGGCTGTACCACAGGTACCGCCTCGAGTTTGCGTTCGCCAAGGATCTTGATCAGATCTTCCTGGCCGATGGTTTCGTCGCGTAACAAAGCCTGCGCCAATTTGTCCAGTTGGCCGCGGTTTCGGGTGAGCAAATCTTTAACTCCCTCGTAGCGGTCTTCCAGGATGTGCTGGACGTCCTGGTCGATTTGAGCAGCTGTTTGCTCGCTATAGTCACGTCCCTGGGACAGTTCATACCCAAGGAATGGTTGTGAATCGTCAGCACTGAGGGCGACGGGTCCCAGGCTCCCCATCCCCCAGCGCGTGATCATGCGGCGCGTCAGGCGGGTGGCCTCGACCAGATCGTTTTCCGCTCCCGTGGTGATATCGCCAATCGCCGTCTCCTCGGCCGCTCGCCCACCCAGCATGACGGACAGGCGTGCCAGCAGGTACTCACGACTGTAGTTATAGCGATCTTCTCCGGGGACTTGTTCGGTGACACCCAGCGCCTGTCCGCGCGGCATGATGGTAATCTTGTGGACCGGATCAGCAGCCGGGTTCAGCCAGGCGACCAGTGCGTGACCGGCCTCGTGATAGGCTACCACTTTCCGGTCATGATCGTTGAGCAATACCGTGCGAGCTGCACCCAGCAGAATGCGATCGAGCGCTTCTTCAAAATCGGTCATTTCTACGCTTTGGTGGTTATTGCGCGCGGCAATCAGTGCTGCTTCGTTGCACAGGTTGGCCAGGTCTGCACCGCTAAAACCGGTCGTGGAAGCTGCCAGAAGGGACAGGTTGACAGTCTCTTCGAGCTGTAGATTCCGGGTGTGGATCCGCAAAACTCCTTCGCGGCCACGCCGGTCAGGCAAGCCAACCGTGATTTGCCGGTCGAAACGGCCGGGCCGCAGAAGCGCCGGGTCAAGCACATCCGGTCGATTGGTGGCAGCCACCAGGATTACTTCGTGACGGTCGTCGAATCCGTCCAGTTCGACCAATAACTGATTTAATGTCTGTTCACGCTCGTCGTTGACTGCGCCCAGGCCGGCTCCACGGCGCCGACCAACGGCATCCAACTCATCGATGAATACGATCGCAGGAGCTGAGGCTTTGGCTTTTTCGAATAAATCTCGTACGCGGCTGGCACCAACCCCGACGAACATTTCTACGAATTCGGAGGCACTGATATGGTAGAAAGGAACGCCGGCCTCACCGGCTACTGCGCGGGCCAGTAAGGTCTTGCCGGTACCCGGAGGCCCGACCAGCAGAACACCTCGTGGCACGCGTGCGCCAATCGAGTGGTATTTTTCGGGATGACTTAAAAAATCCACGACCTCCTCTAATTCCTGTTTGGCCTCGTCCTCTCCGGCCACATCCTTGAAAGTCACCGAGGGGGTCAGGGCATCGTACTGGCGCGCCTTGCTGCGAGAAAAATTGAATACGCCAGCCTGGTTTTTAGCAGCACCTCGTCCCATCCAGATCATCACACCGACGAGCAGCAGCAATGGGAGCCCGTTTGTGAGCAGGATGGCGAACCACGGGCTGGGAGGCGGCGTGACATTGATTTCCACGTTATGGCTATCCAACAGCGGCAACAGGGTCGTGTCACCAACTGTTTCGGGATAGGTGGTATGAAAGTCCGCGTATTTGGTATTGGGATTTGGTGTTGGTTGGGGGACGATTCCACTTGCCGGGGTAGCTGTGGTCCAGGTGATCGGTTTGATAAATACACCGGTAATATCACCACCCTGGATTTTTACACTTTTTACATTGTCCTTTGTGATCTGTTCGATGAAGGCACTGTAAGGCAGGTCAACCTGGGGTTGGCTTTTAGGCCACAATGACCAGAAATTCCAGATGAGCAACCCGATCAGGACGATCCACCAAAATAACGAGATGTGAGGTGCTTCTGGTGTTTTGGGCGGTTTGGATTCATTCATGATTTCATTCTCTTTTGACTTGGTCTGATTAGTATCAATAGCTTATCATTTTGATTAATGGTTGTCTTTACGAAAACATAACCTCAACCCTAAGGCATCCTTAAGGAATGACTTAGATGTTTGGTCAGCAAACCAGGACTTTGCCGGTCGAAAATCTGGTAGGCAGCGCGTTTGATGAAGTCATTAATCACAAACCAGGTTAGTGCATATCCCCAGACCAGCAATGCCCATCCCCAGCCGATTGGGGTCATAAACAAACCGTAGACAGCGATCAAGGTGGCGACAGTCTGTGTCCCGAAGACAGCCCCGAGTAAAAGCCAGGCAGGGCGCGATGACCAGAACGATTTACGCGTGCGCGTGATAAAGATCGTCAGGTGCCCAGCCACCGACAGCTTTAAATACATTAGAGATTGGATCACGGCCTGGTTTAAATTGAATACCCGCTCTGCCATGTAAAACAAGCCAAAGGAGGCAACCACGCCTGCGATTCCCAGGACAGTCGAGATTCCAAGGACCAATGGCATCTCCCAGGTTTCGGGTTGGTCTGAAATTCTCACCCGATCGTAAGCGATAGAGAGGATCGCGCCGTCGTTAAGCAGGGCCAATAAAACGATCATGATCGCTGTCACCGGGTAAAAATTGAAAACCAGGATCGAGAGAGTCATGAACAGCAGGACCCGGATGGTTTCGGTGATGCGGTAGATGGCGTAGCTGTTCATCCGCTGAAATATCTTGCGGCTCTCTTTGATTGCATCGATAATGACCGATAATCCGGGCATCAACAGAACAATATCGGCTGCTGCACGCGCAGCGTCGGTGGCTCCTGAAACCGCAATACCAACATCCGCTTTCTTTAGAGCGGGTGAATCATTGACGCCATCTCCGGTCATGGCCACAATATGATCGTGTTTCTGCAGACTCTCCACGATGTGATATTTATGTTCGGGAAAAACCTGAGCAAAACCGTCGGCCTGCTCGATGGTCTCGGCCAGCAAGCCGGCCTGGTGCGCTTTTGTCGTCTCGAGGACTGAGGCATCGATGATGTTCTTTCCCAAACCAAGTTGCCCGGATATTTCCTTTGCGATGGCAAGTTGGTCCCCTGTGACCATTTTGACTGCGATGCCCATCTTCTCAGCTTGCTGGATGGTTGCTTGTGAATCTTCTCGAGGCGGATCGTAAAGCGGCAAAATGCCCAGAAGCCGCATCCCCGCTTCCGGACCTTCATCGCTACGAGCTACACCCAATGCGCGGTAGCCCTTTGCGGCGAACGATTCGATTGCCGCCTCAGCCTGCCGGCGGATCTCTTCGGGTGGCTGACACATTTCCAGGATCACCTGCGGCGCACCTTTGGCAAATCGCAATAATTTCCCCTCGGGGCTTTTAACTGTCGCTTCCGAGTGTTTTCGGACCGGGTCAAAGGGATCGAACCGAACCGGGCTGTATTGCTTGAGCGCCTGTTCATCTTCTAGGTTATTAAAGATAGCCAGGTCTATCGGATCTTGATCTTCCAGACGTGATGCCAGCGCCGCAGATCGAATCACTTGCTGGGGACTTTCTCCGGATGTGACCCACGGATCACCAAGGGTCAGGGTATTCTGAGTTAAGGTACCGGTCTTGTCTGAGCAGAGCACATCCGTCCCTGCCAATTCCTCGATCGATGCCAGGCGACTAACGATGGCTTGCTTCCTGGAAAGCAGGCGTGCACCGACCGCCATGGTAACGGACAGGACGGTTGGCATTGCAACCGGGATGGCGGCCACCGTCAGAACCAGGGCAAATTGCACTGTGTCCAAGACCGGATCTCCGCGAAAGAGGGCCACACCCAGAATCAGGACGACCAGGACCAAGGCGAGTACGATCAAGTAGTCACCGATTTTTAGGACAGCGCGTTGGAAGTGACTGGTGGTGTGCGCTTCTTCTACGAGCTCGGCAGTTTTGCCAAAGAAAGTTTTGGCACCGGTGGCAAAAACCAGCGCATTTGCCTCGCCCTGTTTGATAATCGCACCTGAGTAGAGCGTTTCTTCGCGATTGCGTGTGACGGGCAGCGATTCCCCCGTCAAAGCGGACTGATCCACCTCGACTGGGCCACCCTCGAGCAAGCGTGAATCGGCAGGGACGATATCTCCCAGGCGCAGACGGATCAGGTCCCCCGGTACCAATTCGCGGGTTGGAAGCGTCTTCCATTCCCCGTCTCGTTTAACTCTGGCTTGTAGAGCAAGTTTGGATTTAAGCGCTGCGATAGCGTTCCCGGCTTGGAATTCTTCCCAGAACCCGACCGCGGCATTAAAGAACAGCAACGCCAGGATGATGCCAAAATCCTCCCAATGGTGGACCGTCAAAGAAAGGATGGCGGCAACTTCAATCATCCATGGAATGGGTCCCCAAAAGTATGATAGAAATTTTAGCAGTGGATTGGTTTGCTCTTCGTTGATTTGGTTATCCCCGAACTCTTCCAGGCGTTCTTGGGCCTCGGTGGAATTCAAACCATCAGGCGATGACCCCAATTGTTGCATCAGATCAGTCACCGAAACTGCAGACTGATTCGGGCTGTCGATTTTTTTTATATCACAGTTTGACATGCCGTCCCTCCCAGGAATAGCTTTGATTGTTTAGGGTTTGATTTGCTTTCCTGACAGATGCCTGCGGTCGATTTTTATCTCGGGCAGGTCTTCCACACCCTGTTTATCTAATTTAAGATGGATGGCCTCTTCTGCCAGATGATCGATTTGGCTGACGGGGATCGCCACATCCCGGTGTCCGAAGAGATGACCCTCGCGCAGGACGAGATGCGTGATCTTGCCGTCTTGTGAATCGACCATAATTTCATCCACTCGCCCCACGTCGCCATCTGTGGCGTGAACGCGTGTCCCACGACGAACAGCCAATTCGCCCGGCGGCATTTTTTCTTTTTGCATGGTCACAAAGGCCGCCTCAGGTACCACAAAGGGCCACATCATCACTGCACCTGCTTCATAACCGGTTGGGATGAACTCATTTTCGATGAAGTTATCCATTTGCGAAAGTTCTTGGTTTGTACAGCGCAAGTTAATCTGTTGTGCTGTAGTGGTTTGAACCAAATGAACCGGTACAAGGCGTTGGGTTCCCGGATATTCTGCCTCCTTAACGGCCAGATGCGTAACCTTGTTTTTTAACGGGTCCAGGATGATGAAAGTCGAGTGTCCGTAAAAACCTTCAACGGAATGTACTTCTGCTCCAATCGGGATTTCCATCTCGTTCATTTTGTTCCTCCTTTGTGACTGGTATTATTTGCCCCGGGGAAGAGCATCGCCTCTAAGGCGACTTCCGCGGCCCAGGGTACCTTGACTTCCGGTACGATACTTTCCAACGCATCGAAGACTTTTTTCTCATCTTCGTTCAGCTGTCTGCGCTGATTTAAGACGTGAAAGACGTGATGCGCGCCATTGCGTAACCAGACCGAATCAAACTTTTTTGTCAATGCCTCCAGTAGTGGGCGAATCGAGGCGCGCCCAAGCTGGACCAGGCTTTCGGAGGCTGCCCAGCGTACCCCCAGGCTTTCGTCTTCCAACAAGCCGACCAGTGCATTGGCCCCGGTCGGATCGCCAATTTCACCGAAAGCGCGCGCAACTTCCCAGCGCGTGTATTCAGAAGCGTTTTGTAAGGCCCCGATTAAGTCCGGAACAGCGTTTTCTCCTTGGCTGACGATTGCCTCATAAGCCCTTTTGCGAATGACGGTGTTTCGATGGCCCAGGTCGTTGATCAGGTTCTTGGTTTTTTCTTCAGTTTGGTGGTGTTTTGTGACAACCATAAAATGCTCCTTAGCAACAAATTCATCAAGAGCTTACTACCGCAGCCCTTGTTTTGTCTTTATAATGACTTAGAGTTCAATATAAGAGAACCTTAAGGTTAAAATTAAAATGCTGCGGACGGCAGTCAGCCCCAACTGCCGTCCGCAGTCGACTCGTTTCCGAGTCCGTTTCACCATCGCCAACTCAAGGAGGAGAATGGAACCATTAGATGGCGTGACATTACTATACCCCTCTTGCCATTTGTAGTCTTTATAAAAATATCAAGCCGGTGTTAAGCGGACCTTAAGCGGAGAAACTCAGCGCTGAGGATAAGATGTGGAAAGTGGAAGCCAGATCGTGAATTGGCTCCCTTCCCCCGGTTCGGACTTGACTTCCAACCTGCCTCGGTGCGCGTGGATTAATTCCCGGGCAATGCCGAGCCCCAACCCCATGCCCTGAGGGATGCGCCCCCCATGTTTACCGCGGTAAAAAGGAACGAATATCTTATCAATTTCATCCTGGGAAATGCCTGGTCCGTCATCGCTGACGCGGAGCCATACTTCGCCGCCGAACATACCTGCTGAGACTGTTACTTTCCTGCCAGGCGGAGTGAATTTGATCGCATTACTGGTCAGGTTGCCGATAGCCTGTGCCAACCGATCAGGGTCGGCGATTAAAGCGGGTAAGTCAGCAGGCAGGAAGACATCCCAGTAAATATTCTTTTCTTCAGCTGCAGCTTGCCAGGGACTTAAGACTGTTGGCAGCCATTTGTGAAGATTGATCGGTTGCCGGTTCAGTTCGAGGGTGCCCAATATCTGTCCCTGTACATGGGCCAGATCGTTCAGCAAGTGTTGCAGGCGGGCTGCTTCCCCATCCATGCCGAGTAGATACTCTTCCATGGTCGATTTGTCTTTTGCAGCACCTTTTTGGAGCGCACTGATTGCAGCTCGTAAAGCCCCCAGTGGGCGTCCAAGTTCGTGTACCAGATTGGAGAGCAGTTGTTTGCGTGAGTTTTCCAATTCATGCAATCGGGTTGCCAAATAATTGACTGCCTGCAGGAGCATGCGAACTTCCTCCGGCCCTTTTTCATTGATCTGCAGGCTGATATCACCGTGAGCCAGGTCAAAGACAGCCTGGGTGGCGGTCTTGATCGGGCGATTGATGGTCAGTGCCAAAATTGAACCGAGCAGGATGCCGGCCAGGAGGCTGATCCCCAAGACCCAGCTCATGAAAGATCGCAGCTGAGCAAATTCCTGGTACACATTTTCGCGCAGGTAGGTCATGCGCACAATACCGACCAGGTTTGAGTTGACGTCGGTGACAGGGAAATAGACGTCGATGACTTCAAGCCCCAGTCTTGGACTGTAGTTGGCAATTGAAACCGAATCGCCGCTTTGCAGGTCATTTTGATTGGGTAAATTGTAGAGTTTGCCAACGAAAGGTAAATCGGAAGGTTGAGTCGAAGCCAGCAGCGTCCCGTCTGGGGTGAGCAGCATGGCCCGCGCCAGGGAATTTGGATTTACCTGTGTGACAAAAAGTTCCGCATCAGCTGGATTGACCCAAATTTGGGGTTCGTCGCGCGCTACGGTTGAGACAAAGCGAGCATCACTGACCAGTTGTTTGGTTAATTCCGGCAACAGAAATCGGGTTTCCCCAAAATAGACGATTGCAATCCCCATCAGGGATATGATGATTAAAAACGGTAAGGTGTGGCTTAATATCAGCCGGTTACGAAGTGATTTGAACATCACTCGTCATGTGATTCGAGTTTATAGCCTACGCCGCGCACCGTGACAATCCGCTCAGGATGATTGGGATCTGCTTCGATCTTCTCCCGCAGCCAACGAATATGAACATAGACGACTTGTGGCTGCCCGACGAATTCTGCCCCCCAGATTCTGGCCAGCAAGTCATCTACAGACAAAACCTGTCCGGCGTTGAGTGCCAGGGCGTAAAGCAGATCAAATTCGCGTGGAGTGAGCTCGACGCTTTTTTCGCCAATCACAACGGTATGCGCAGCCGGGTCTATCTCAATGTCCCCGACATTAAGCGAGATCGGTTTCGAAGGGGCTGATTGCGGTGTGGTGGTGCGGCGTAGTACCGCCTTTACATGCGCCAGCAAAACATCCGGATCGAAGGGTTTGGTGATATAGTCGTCCGCGCCCATTTCCATTCCGACAACTTCATCCAGTTCCCGGCGGCGTGCGGTCAGGAAAATAACCGGCACGCTGAACTGGGCATGGAACTGGCGCAGGGCGTCAAGACCATCCATGCCGGGTAATCCGATATCCAGAAGAACCAGGTCTACCGGATTTTGCCTGGCAAACTCGAGCGCATCCTCAGCATTTGCAGCGGTACTGGCGTGATAATCCGCCTGTTCCAAGTGAAAGGCAAGGCTGCGGCGTAAAAGAGCATCATCATCAACGATCAGTATGTTTTTTGACATATTTCTGCCTGTCAGGTTTTGTGTCTAAAATTACACTATTGAAATTATACTTCATTCGGATTCATCAACAACCGAACATTCCGACTTTGCGCTGGAGTGTTTGGTGGTTTTACTCTATTGGCGAACGGTTGAATTTAAAAGGGAATTTTAAAATAAAAAAACCGACCCAAAGACTGGGTCGGCTTTTGAGCGACATTTAGATCTCCCGAATATCCCAGATTTCCTTGGCGATATTATAGATCGAATCCTTGATTACATCTGCCTTAACGTTCCCAACTTTAAAGGTCAGAAGCTTGGTGGATGGATCCTCACCGCTGAATTGACCAAAGGCAATGAAATTTCCTCCGACCTTGGTAATGGCTTCGGTTATTTTTGCCAGTGTTCCGGGTTCATCTTCTATCAGAGCCGTCACGCGTACCCCCATTTCGCGTGCGCCCATGAATTCCAGGAATATTTTGAACAAATCGGTTTCGGTGATAATACCGACGACGTGACTGTCACGCATGACAGGCAAGCCTCCGATTTTGTTGTCCGCCATGATTCGGGCAGCTTCTTCAATGGGAGTATCTTCTGTAACGGTCATAACTTTTTTCGTCATTACATCTGACACTGAGATTTTGCTTAGCAGGTAATTCATCTCCCAGACGCTCAGACTTGACACCGGGGAAGGGGATGCGTTGAGCAAATCGGTTTCTGAGACAATCCCAATTAATTTCCCGTTTTTGACAATAGGAGCTCGGCGAATGTGTTCGCGTTTAAATAAATTTACAGCGTCATGAACGGGCATATCCGCTGAAATCGAGATTACCGGGTGTGACATTCGTTCACCAACAAGCATGTTGACCTCCTTGGAAGTGTAACCTGCGACAAATTACGCCGCTTGTGATTATTTGGACAATTTAATTATAAGCCTAAATAAGCAGAGCGGACGTGTTCGTTGTGAATCAACTCACGTGCCGGCCCTTCCATTTCTGTGCGACCTTGGGAGAGTACATAGCCATAGTCGCTGACAGCTAAGGCCATTTGCACATTCTGCTCGACCAGTAAAATGGTGATGCCCAATTCGCGCAATTGTTTCAGACTTCCAAAAAGTTGCAAAACCAACACCGGCGCCAGGCCTAAGGATAACTCGTCGATCATCAACACGATTGGATCGGCCATGATACCGCGCGCTACCGCCAGCATCTGCTGTTCGCCACCGCTCAGTGTACCCGATTTTTGATTGGTGCGTTCCTTTAAGCGCGGGAACATTTCGAAAACGCGTTCGAGATTCGCTTTGACTTTGTTCCGCGCCCGGCGGTTGGAGGCGCCCATTTCCAGATTTTCGTAAACAGTCATATCCGTAAAAAGCTGGCGCCCTTCTGGAACGAGTACCAGGCCCCTGTCGGCTTTTGCATGAGCCGAAACGTTGCTGACATCTTTTCCCTGAAAGAGAATCGAGCCTGCCCAGGGGTGGTTGAGCCCCATCACTGTCCGCAGTAGCGTAGTTTTGCCGACCCCATTCCCCCCGACCAGGCTGGTTAATTTATTTTCTTGTAGTGCCAGGGAAGCACCCCAAAGGATTTGCACTTCACCATATCCGGAGGCAACATCGCGAACTTCAAGCACTGCCATCTTAATCCTCCTTCATCAATCTCTCAGCAAGTTTTGGGTCGCCAAGGTAAGCTTCGATCACGCGCTCGTCGTTCGCAATCTCCTGTGGGGTACCTTCGGCAATTTGCTGCCCGTAATCCAGCACAATAATCCGATCCGAAACACCCATGACTGCTTTCATAACGTGCTCGATCATAACGATCGTTATCCCCTGGTCTCGGATCTTGAGTACGGTTTGCACCATACCGTCAATTTCAGATGGATTGAGGCCAGCCAGTACTTCATCCAGTAAGAGTAAATACGGGCGGGACGCCAGCGCCCGCGCCATTTCGAGACGCTTCTTTTGCGCGACATTCAGGCTGGAAGCCAGCTGATCGGTATGCGCGCTCAGCCCGACGAATTCCAGCACCTCACCTGCGATTTTGGCAGCTTTTCCCAATCCCTGATTTTCGCGCCCAAAGCACGCTCCAACCATCACATTCTCGAGCACGGTTAATTCGTTGAGCGGGCGTACGATTTGGTGCGTACGGGCCAGGCCCAATTTTGCGAGTGTGTAGGGCTTTTTACCGGTCACATCCTTGCCATAAAGGCGGATGCGTCCTTCATCAGGAGCATAGACACCGTTAATGATATTAAATAGGGTCGTTTTTCCAGCACCATTCGGACCGATCAGCCCCAGGATTTGACCCTCGGGGAGATCAAATGTGACCTTTGTCAAGGCCTGCAGGCCACCAAAACTTTTAGTGATTCCCTCAACTTGCAGGATCGTTGTCATGGCAGGAACCTCCTCAGGCGCGGGAAGCGACGTCGGAGCCAGCCAACAGCCCCGGCTGGGATGAAGAGTACGATCAACAGCAGTAGAATACCAGCCACGGAGAGTTGGATATTCTTAAAAATGGGGCTGGTCAACAGGGTGCCGCGCAAACCTTGATAGCCGGCTGCACCCAACACCGGGCCAAGCACACTTCCCTGCCCACCCAGCATGACCATCACTAGCATCTCGATTGAGTAGTTCAGGCGAAACGCATCACCCGGTTCGATATTTCCATTTTTAAAGAAGAACAATGCGCCGACAATGCCGGGCAGGATCGCTGAGAGAACATAAGCCCAGGTTTTTGCATTTGGTGTGGCTACACCCATGACCTCGGCTGCGTCCTCGTCTTCCCGGATGGCCATAAGCCCCAGGCCGAATTTGCTGTTCTTGACGAAGAAATTGAGCAGGATTGCCAAAATTGCCAGGGTGAATACTCCGTAATATGCAATCCAAAGCGCCTGATTGGCGCCCCCATAGTTGTTATAAATTTTAAATTTTAGGGTCATCCCAATTGGACCGCCGAATGGTCCAAAGTTATTGACGAAGGCTCGCATGGCCTCATTGATGCCAATGGTTGCCAGGGCGAAATAAGCCCCACGTAGTCGCAGGATTGCCTTGCCGAGCAAGAAGGCCAGTATCCCGGAAGCCAGGCCACCGGCTGGAGCAGCGATCCAGAGTGGCCAGCCCTGCGCGCTCAGGAGATAAGTTCCAACGTAGCCGCCAAGGCCAAAGAAAACCACGTGTCCGAAGCTTACGTAACCGGTAAACCCAAGCAGGACGTTTAAACTGGCGGCCAGGACGATTGATTGCAGGATCACAGAGGTCGATTCGCGCGATGAAGGGTTCCGACTCATAATTGGCCAAATCCCTATCAGGATAACCGCTAGAATACCGACCCACAGCCCGATATTTTTGAAGTTTTTCATTTCTTCGCTCCGAACAAACCATAAGGACGGACGAGCAAAATGACGACAAATAGCAGAAATTCCAATACCGGGACCCAGGTGTTGGGTAAGACGAGTGGAATCAATCCCTCCATCACGCCCAGGATCAAGCCGCCCAGAAGCGCTCCAATGGGATTTCCCAAACCACCCATCACGACGATGACGAAACTCTTAAGTTCGTAGGCACCACCAGCCAGGATTGTGAAGGGGAAAAAAGTTGAAATCAATCCTCCAGCTACGGCTGCGAGCAAAGTCCCGAGTCCAAAGCTGAGCGCTAATACTCGATCAGAAGGGATGCCCATCAGTTCAGCCGCTGCCCGGTTATTTGCTACAGCCCGTATATTTTTGCCTGGGCGGGTGCGATATAGAAAAAAGTATAGCCCACCGGTAATAATCGTTGAGAGCGCGGCTGCTACCAGGCGTGTTCCCTGGACGGTAATCATTCCGCTGCCAAGGCTACCAAGAGAGAAGTTGACATTGCGTGGAGTGGTGCTGAAGGCGGCTGTTCCCAGACCGATGATAATCATATTGACAGCATAGGTAGCCAAAAGAGTAGAAAGTGGTGGGGCAGTCAGCACGCGATGAATGGCGATGTAATAGATTAGCATTCCGCCGAGCAGTCCGACCAGAGCGATGATGATTAGAGATATGTATGGGTTAAGGCCGATGGAATTGAATAATAAAAAGACACCAAACATACCCAGTGCAATGATTGGTCCGTGCGCCAGGTTGATGACGTCCATGACACCCCAAATCAGGCTCAGACCCATGGCAGCGATGCCATATACAAAACCGATTAGCAGGCCGTCAATCAGGGATGCAAGAAATATGTTCCCCATGCGGTTTCTCCTCTATGTGAAAACCAGGAATTGTAGACAAGTCCCTGCGGGGCAGTAAGCGCCCGCAGGGACTTGTGATGGGTAGAAATTACCGGATTGGGTAGAGGACAGGCGCAGTTGCTCCCGATTCTGGCCATACAATCTGTTTCACCAGGTTGCCGTTAGCATCTTTTTGCCACTGGACGTAGACCATATCATGGCCGATTTGCAGGCCGTGATTATCAGCGCTGGTGTCAAATTTGATTCCGCCATAGAAGGTTGTCATATCCATACCGTCCAGGGCTTGTTTGATCGCATCGGGATCCAGCGATCCAGCGGTCTCAATCGCTTTTTGTAGAATCAGTCCAGCCACATAACCACCTGCTGAGTGGTAGGATGGATCTTCACCATAAGCGGCTTTATAGGAGTTCACGAAATCTTCCCCGGTGGGGCCGAAGTCGGGTTGGAAGGCAGCTTCTGGTTCCCATTGACTGGGTCCGACAACACCTAAGGCGGCATCGCCCAGTTCAGCAAAAGATGGCTCAGGCGGAGCGACCAGCAGTGCAATCATCTTTGCAGTAACGTTCTTTTCGTAGACCTGTTTGGCGAAGGTGCTGCCATCCTGGAAGTGACCGCCGCCCATGATTGCATCGGGCGCAGATGCCTGGATTTTGTTAATAAGCGCCGAGAAGTCGGTCGTGGCAGGGTCATAGCCCTCGTACACGGCCACAGTGTAGCCCTTGCCCTCTGCATAGGACTTTAGCGCTTCGACCACGCTGGTCGAAAAACTGTCATTGGAGTAGGCGATGGCGATGGTTTTTGCTTCAGGGTCCGTTTTGGCCAGTAGATCGAGCGCACCGGTCAGGTAATGGCTGGCCGGGGTGTAGGCCTGATAAACCAGGGTGTAGCCTTGCTGGTAGGTACTGTCCGAGGCGGCACCCGTAGTGATCATGATCTTGTTATATTGCTGAGCAATCACGGCAGCTGCAGCAGTCAGACCGGATGAATACGGGCTGATCAGGAAGTCAGCGTTATCCTCGGTAGCCAGCTTGGTATACAGCTCCTGTACGCGGTCTTTGTTTGACTCATCGTCATAAAACTTCGAGTCGAATTTAACGACTGTGCCGTCAGTCAGCGTGATGCCACCTGCTGCGTTGACTTGATCCATCCACAATTTTAAGCCATTGGTTTGCCGGCTGGATTCAACGTTGTATTTACCGGTCAGCGAAGCTGTGAATCCGATCACGGCGGTTTTTTCAACAGGTGCCGGGGGTTGGGTCGCTACGGGTTCTTCGGAGGTCGGCGCCTGCGTTTGAACCGGAGCAGGCGTAGGGGTGGCTTGCGGTCCACAGGCTACGAGCATCAGGCTAGCAAGGACCAGCAGGGAGAAAAGGACGAACATTGAGCGTTTCATAAAAGTCTCCTCCTTAAGGATTTGAATTTTGAATAGGTAATAGTTCCAGATTTGTGCTTATTTGGTTTGATCTTATTTAGCGCCTCCTCGAACGCAAAATAAATAGCAAGAACCGGAATTCGATTCTGCGTCTAATTGAATTTTAGGGTTTTATTGCAAAAATTGACTAAAAACGGGGAGGTCGGCTGTAAATATCGTATAAAAACCGTTTAACCTTCAAAGCGATACCCAACACCACGTTCCGTTAAAAGGTATTTGGGGTGCAGCGGATCCTTTTCGAGTTTTTGCCGTAAACGGCCAATATAAACCCGCAAATATTCAGCTTCTTCACCATATTCTGGCCCCCAAACGTTTTGTAATATGGAGCGGTGAGGTAAAACCTTTCCGGTATTGCGCATCAGGTATACCAGTAAATTGAACTCAGTGGGTGTTAAATCGATATCTTGCTCACCGACGGTAATTTGGTGGCGGCTTAGGTCAGCGCAGATTTCACCGCGGACGATGCGTTCGTCGGTGACATTCGACTCGGACCAGCGTGCACGTCGCAGGACGGCTTTGATCCGTCCGAGCAGCTCACCTATGCCAAAAGGTTTGGTCAGGTAATCGTCCGCCCCGAGATCGAACGCCTTCACCTTGTCCGATTCCTCTCCCAGGGCAGTCAGAATGATAATCGGCACCAGGGAACTCTGCCTGATCCTGCGGGTGGTTTCCAATCCATCCAGGTGGGGCATCATGATATCCAGGATGACCAGGTCAATCGCCTCGGTCTGGAAGATTGCCATAGCCTCCAAACCGTTACTCGCGGTTGTTACACTGAAACCACGGACCTCCAGATTGCGGCGAACAAAATCGCGCAGAGGTTTCTCGTCGTCAACAACCAAGACGGTTGGGTTTTTCATGACTCTACTTCTTTCTCAAATTCAGCTAGAGGATTTTCGATAATTGGGATGGAAAATGCGATACATGCCCCGTTTTCCCATGGTTCGACCCAGATATCGCCACCGTGTGCCCGTACCAAACCCTGACAAATTGCCAGTCCCAATCCCGCACCACTTGTTATGCGTGATAGGCTGTCGTCCAGGCGGTAAAAACTCTCAAAGACATGCCCGCTCTCCTCAATCGGAATTCCCGGACCATTATCGATAATGTGAAAAATGATCGCATCCCTATTCCGATCAACCTGTATACGGATTCGGGCATCTTCCCCCGCGTATTTCACTGCGTTCTCAATCAAATTGCGAAGGATGGTTTCCAGACGTGGAGGATCTGCGAAAAGTGGAGGAAGCTCGGGGGCAATTTCGATCTCGAGCCGATTTTCTGAACTCAAGGGAGTGCGTTTGGCCACCCGGTCGATGGTTTCTTCAATCGGACATTCCACCCGTGATAATCGCAAGCTGCCAGCCTCGATGCGAGACAGGTCCAACAGGTTATTGACCAGGTTTGTCAGGCGATCCGACTCTTCTGAAATGATGCCGAGGAATTCGTGCTGCGAGTCCCGGTCCCATTCGACATCCTCGGCCAGCAGGGTGGTTGCATACCCCTTGATGGAAGCCAGGGGCGTGCGCAGTTCGTGCGATACTGTCGCCACCAGGCTGGATTTCATGCGGTCGATCTCGCGGTCTGTTGTAACATCACGCAAAATTAATCCGTGGCCGATTGAGACTCCTTGCGAATCGGTTACGTCAAAGACCTGCATTCGTAAGAAGGTCATCCGCCCCGAAATATTAATCGGGATTTCTGCTATTCGAGGAAATTTCCCCTTGAGCGCGTCGTTTACCTCTTTACGAACAACCTCCGGTTCATTTGTTCTAATGATAATGCGTGAGAGTACGCGGTCTATGGGTGTCCCAGTGATATCTTCCGCGGGTAAGCCGGCCAGATCACTGATCCGGCGATTGGCATAAACGATATCCCCATTAAGATCTCCCAGGATCAGCCCATCGTGCAGCGATTGAACCAGGGCTTCAAGGCGGCGTGTCTGCGCCTGCAGGCGCATGTCACTGCGGGCAAATAAAGCCGCATTTTCAATCGCCATGGTGGCGTGATTGGCAAAGCTGACAACTAATTGAATTTCTGTATCCGTAAACACATGTGGTTCTGGTCGATATACCAGCAAGGCTGAAGGCGGAGCGTGTTGTGTATTCAGTGGAACTGCCAGAACTGAGCGATAACCTTCGGAACGAGCGCGGGGGCGCATAGCCGAAAAAGAAGCGTCCATTTCGGTATCGCTGATTTGAATCGGTTCCTTGGTTCGCAAGGCGCGCATCGTGACAGATAGGGGCTCGCTTGGTTGGATGGCAAGTTGTTCGGTGTAACGTTTTGACAAGCCTCGACTGGCTCTGGCCCGAAAATACCCATGTTGCTCATCCAGGGCGATGATGACGCACATTTTTACGTCCAGCAGTTTTTCCACTTGTTCAAGGATCCGGTCCAGAACCGTTTGCGGGTCGAGGGTGGAAACAACCGCAGTGCTGGTTTCCAGTAGTATGGCTTGCTCTTCCATCCGCGCAGCGATGGATTGCTCCATGCGCAGAATGCTACGGATCAGTCGTCCGATTTGGTCGGGTCGGTTGGACATCCCTGTCAGTTGTTTCCGTTCATCCAGACTGATTTCTTGATTGAGACCGATCGCCTGGCTGATTGGTGCAAGCTGTTCAATTGGAGCAATAACCCGGCGCGATAAGGCAATCCAGAATACCAAGCCAATCAATAAAAATATTATGGAAGTTACCAGGGTGACCCTGTGGATAGTAATCTGGGTTGCAAAGGCTGCGCTTGTGGGACGGCTGACAATCACTGTCCAGCCCGCACTTGGGATTGGGGCGTATGTAAAGAGCCTTTGTTCGCTGGTCGGATCGTTGGCGATTTTTGAACTGGCAGTTCCCGCGAGCGTGGATAAGGAAAAATCGGGTAAGATCTCCTTGCTTTCGTGTAGTAATAATGATGAGTCGGGATAGGCGATGACATGTGAGCTGGAATCCATGATCACGACTTGAAAGCCTTCTTCGCTGCGATGGCTGGCGATGATTTCGCTCAAAGTCTGGCTGAGGCTTTCAAGCTTTATATTCGTGGCGACCAGTCCAATAAATCGATTGTCCTGTGACCAAAGCGGCATGACAGCTGTTGCAACCGGCTGGTTTGTAGTGGGGGAGATACGCCCTTCCGAGACAAGCGGTTCTTTTGTCTGACGGGCGCGTTGATAATAATCGCGGAATGAAAAATCTATCCCAACCGTGGTACCCGGACCTTCGGGATAGTGATACAGCATGATGCCGTTGGCATCCAGTCGGTAGACCAGATTAACATCGGGACGCGTATTCAGAATAACGCTGAACAACTCCCGCATGCCGTCCGGATTTGAAGCGATCACACTTGGATAGACTGCTAATTCTTGTACTGCCTGCAACGAATTCTGGATGGACAAGTCTGTTTCTTGGGCAATTGCCCGCGCCAGGGAAAGATCATTGGCCTGGACATCCAGGCGGATTCGTTCGCCGACGAACTGATCGAACACGAGCAATGCAATAATGAACGGAACGATCAGCAGCAGGTACAGGCTGAGCAATTGCAGGCCAAGGTCGCGGCGAATGGAAAGCAGTCGGTTCATCGGATTATTTATACCCTGCCTGCTATTTCGCAGCCAGGAGGGTGATTCTGGTGAGTTTATTCTCCAAACGCGTTGATCAAACGAGCCACGTGTTTGGCGTGTTTCAGATACAGATCCAGGCGGACATTTTCGTTGGGAGCATGTGCCCGTGTATCCGGATGACCGATCCCTCCGGTGACGACAGGCAGTCCCAGGTCGTGGACGAAAGGATAATTCGGGCCGGAGCCTCCGGTTAGCGGCATGATTTGCATTGGAACACCATAGACATCCCTGGCAGTTTCGACCATCAATTTTACAAAAGGATCGTCTGGATCGGTGCGGGCGGCTGGCTCACCGCCGAGATAATTTATTTGGATGTCCTGGAAGCCTTCGGAATCCAGGTGCAGGCGCAATTTTCTGAGAATGTCTTCTGGGTGTTGATCGGGTACCAGACGGAAATCCACTTTTGCCGAGGCCTTGGCGGGTTGGACAGTCTTTGCCCCCGCACCTTGATAACCGCTGGTCAGGCCACAAATTGTGCAGGTCGGTTCGAATACTTCAGCCATGCGAAGGTCCGGGCCCCCTTGAAGTCCCTTGATGAATTCCTTGACACCATAACGCGTTTTATATTCTTCGGAGACCTCAGGCAGGGCTGCCATCAATTTGCGATCACGTTCGGACGGAGGCTTGACCTCCTCGTAAAAACCCGGGATGCGGATCCGTTCATCCGGACCTTTGAGCGAGTTCAAAGCCCAGACCAGGCGCCAGGCAGCGTTCGGCATGATCGAACCACCCAATCCCGAATGTAGATCGGTTGAGGCGGTCTCCACGGAAAGTTCTACATAGCAAATCCCACGCAGTCCAAGGTACTGCATGGGAACATCCCGGTGATCTACACCGCCGAATTCCCATAGACAGGCATCTGCTGCGAGCAGTTCTTTGTTCTGGCGGATGAAATCGTGCAGATGTAGGCTGCTGGTTTCCTCCTCGCCTTCGATGATGAATTTAATATTGCAGGGCAGATCGCCTTCCGCGTTCAACAGTGCATCGATCGCAAATAGGCGCGAGGTGATGTGTCCCTTGTCGTCGCTGACACCGCGCCCGAATAATTTCCCGTCACGCAGGCTGGGTTCGAAAGCCGGGGTTTCCCAAAGCTCAAGCGGTTCTGGTGGTTGCACATCGTAGTGATTGTAGATCAAGAGTGTTTTATTGCTCTTGCCTTTCCGTTCGGCGTAGATAACAGGTGCGCCGCCAGTGGGCATGATTGTGGCTTTGAATCCCCGTTTTTGCAGCATTTCCGCGACCAGCGCAGCACATTCCTGCAAACCCCAGTTTTGAGCGGCAACGCTGGGTTGGGAAACCAGTTTGGAGAGTTCCTCAATACTCTGATCCAGATTGGTTTCGAGGTAGGAATCAATTTTCTTGAAGTCAGGCATGCTTTTCTCCTCTAAAACTACATTAACCATTTAAGCGAGTATGCCCCAGCCAGAGCAAAAGCCAGCATTTTAATTGTTTGTCCAATCCAGCAGGCAACGAAAAAACGCGGGAACGACATTTTGGTCATACCGGCAGCGATGCCAGCCAGGTCGAAGAATGGGTTTGGAATTGCAGCCAGGGCTGCAATGGCAAAAGGACCGTATTTTTGGACCCAGGGCAGGATGCGGTTGTAGATGTCCGAACGCTCTACCACTGCTTGTCCGCTGAATCCGGCTAAATAGCCGGATAATTCGCCGATCGCCCCACCCGTCCCGGCGGCTAAAGCGATGCCAGCTGGAGGAAAGATACTGCCCATGGCAAAGACGACGGCGACCCCAGGGGCCGGCAGCAGCACGGTCGCGTTGGAGAGCAGGGCAATCATGAAGATGCCTGGATAACCGTAAACCGCCAAATCCTTGGCCCGGTCGCGGATGCTGTAGACAAATATGCTGATCGCTATGACGACAATTAAACTCAAGATGCGCAGCAAGGTCAGACGGTGTTTCTTCATGCCCGTGCTCGGTTGTCGGATTTACTCTTCAACAATCTCGATGCTGGTGATCTTCACGCCCGGGTATTCTGGGCGAGACGGGTCGCGTGGAGGGATGGACAACAGCACATCCATCCCTGCTGTCAGCCTGCCGAAGACGCTGTGCTTGCCATCCAGCCAGGGTGTGGGCAGGTGCGTGATGAAAAACTGCGATCCATTCGTGCCTGGTCCGGCATTTGCCATCGAGAGCATGCCCGGCCGGTCGTGTTTCAGGGATGGGTCGAACTCGTCATCGAATCGATAACCCGGACCTCCCCGGCCGGTGCCGGTTGGGTCACCGCCCTGGGTCATAAAATCAGCAATGACGCGATGAAAGATTGTGTCATCATAGAAACCTTCGCGAGCTAAAAACACAAAATTGTTCACAGTCTTTGGAACGCGGTCCGCGAAGAGTTCGATCGCCATATCGCCTTTGTCGGTGTGGATGGTTGCTGAATATTTCTTTTTAGGATCGATCACCATTGCAGGTGCTTTCGACCATTGCTTTGGGTTTGCCATAGGAATTCCTTTCGAGTTAAGTGAGGTTTTTGTGCAGGAGTGTTTCCACGCGCGCCACAACCATATCCAGGGCGGCCGTATTAAAACCGCCTTCAGGGATGATGATATCTGCATAGCGCTTGGAGGGTTCAACGAATTCAAGGTGCATCGGCCGAACTGTTTTTATGTACTGGTGGATGACCGATGCGGTCGTGCGTCCGCGTTCGGCAAGGTCCCGCTCCAGGCGTCGTATGAAGCGAATGTCTGCATCTGTGTCGACAAATATCTTGATATCGAACAGATCGCGCAGGATTGCCTCCGCAAATATCAGGATTCCCTCGACCAGGATCACGCGATGCGGTTTGACCGTAAAGGTTTTGTCAGTACGGCTGTGAGTGGAAAAATCGTAAATCGGGACCTCGACCGCCTGCTCGTTTTTTAATTGCGTAATATGCTGGATCAATAATTCTGTTTCGAGTGAATTGGGATGATCAAAATTGACCTCAATGCGTTGTGTAGGTGGCAGGCCACTCAGGTCTTTGTAATACGAATCGTGTTGGAGAAAGGAAATTCGTGCTGGACCGACGCGGTTGAGGATTTCTTGAGCAACAGTCGTTTTTCCGGAACCGGAACCACCCGCAATACCAATAACCAAGGGAGTCTCAAATACCATGTATGAATTATACCCTTGGATACCTTCCCCAGGAATCAAAGCGGGGCGGATCAGACTCCGCCCCGCTTTGATTCAAACAATTAATTTGGCTGCTACATCCCGGCCATATACGCCAGGCCTACTGTTCCCGGCCCGGCATGCGTGCCGATGACTGGGCTGACCTCTGAGAAGATGGTTTCAACAGGTTGTAGTTGCTGGCTGGCTTTTTCGAGAAGCTCCCTTGCTTCCTGGGACGCATTGGCATGCAAAGTTGCCAATCGGACCGGCGTCCTACCTTGCGTTTGTTCAATCACGAGTTCAAGAACGCGATCAAGTGCCTTGCTTTTGGTACGGACCCGATCAATTGCCTCGACCCGTCCTGCCTGCACCGCCAGGATTGGCTTAAGATTCAAGGCTGAACCGAGAAAGCGTTGGGCGCCACCAATCCGGCCGCCGCGGTGAAGGAATTCCAGCGTATCTACGGCAAAATAAACGCCGGTATGATCGCGGGCCGCCTCCACCAGGGCTTTGCAGTCTGCCCGGCTGGCACCGTCTGCTGCTGCGCGGGCGGCGCTGAGAACTTGAAATCCCATGGCCATGGCAGTTGTGTCAGAGTCAACAATCGAGATCCTGTCCTTGCCTTTAGCGATGGCTTCCAATGCTTGAAGTGCGGATTGGATTGTTCCGGAAAGTTTAGCCGAGAGGAATACGCCTAATATTTCATGCCCCTGATCGAGTAAATCAGTGAAGATATTTTGCATGGTGACAATTGCAACCTGTGAAGTAGATGGCATGACCTTGGCTGTCTTAAGGCGGGTGTAGAATTCCTGTGGCTGGATATCGACACCGTCTTGAAATATCTCCTCCCCCCAGATCAATATCTGCGGTGCGACCGTGATCTTAAGCTGTTTGACCAGGTCTCCAGGAATATAAGCAGTGCTATCCGTAACAAGTGCGACTTTCGGCATGTGTCCTCCCGGGATTTGAAAAAAATAATCCGTATTCAACTACAACCCTTTGCTTTCATGCAAGTTGCGCATTGTAAAAATTACGCCCGTGGTATAATTTTGCGGGTAAGTTAGCTTTGCCGAGCATATCTTCGTCGAGGAGCCCCAATTGGCTTTAAATCCCATCAACTGGCTTCTAGGCCTTTTCTCGCTCGACATTGGCATTGACCTGGGGACGGCTAATACGCTGGTCAATGTTCGTGGAAAAGGGATCGTAATCAACGAACCCTCCTGGGTGACGATTGACAAACGATCCCGCGAGCCTTTGGCAATTGGCCTGGCGGCAAAAGAAATGGTGGGCCGGACCCCCGGCAACGTCATTGTAGTTCGACCCTTGCGTGACGGCGTAATTTCCGAATTCGACGTCACGCAAATCATGTTGCAATACTTTATCGGCCGTGTGCATGAACAGAGTGTTGTTCCGCTTCCCAAGCCACGCGTTGTGATTGGCATTCCAGCTGGCGTGACGGAAGTGGAAAAGCGGGCCGTATACGACGCGGCTATGGCTGCCGGAGCTCGACAGGCATTCTTAATCGAAGAGCCGATTGCAGCTGCCATGGGCGCGGGCTTACCGATTGGTGAGGTTCGTGGTAGCATGGTGGTCGATATCGGCGGTGGTACGACTGAGGTGGCGGTCATGTCCATGAGCGGCATCGTCGCTTCCCGTTCCCTGCGCGTTGCCGGCGATGAAATGGACCAGGATATCGTCCAGTATCTGCGCAATAAGTACAATTTATTGGTCGGCGAAAGCATCGCTGAAAACATTAAAATTAATATTGGTTCTGCATTTCCATTGCCGACTGAAAAAACTACCGAAGTGCGCGGCCGCAACCTGGTGACCGGTTTGCCTGAGACAATTGAAATTTCTTCGGTCGAAATTCGCGAAGCGCTGGCTGGCTCGGTGCAAGTAATTGTGGATACCGTTCGTGATACTCTGGATGAGATTCCTCCTGAAATCATCTCTGACTTGATGGACATCGGTATTTGCCTGGCAGGCGGCGGCGCTTTGTTGCAAGGCTTGCCGGAGAGATTGACGGATGAATTGAACTTGCGTGTCTGGGTTGCCGAAGATCCGCTAACATGCGTAGCTCGCGGCGCTGGTATGATATTTGAAGATTTTGATAATTACAGTCGCTATTTGGTTGGTCTGGAGCGTGGCAGCACTCGGCACCACGTCTCTTGAAATTAAAAACCTATCTGGCCGCTTCGGGCGGCTTGTTTTGCTGGTAGAACGCTAACATGAAAGATTTCTTCTCCCGCTCACTACAGACAACCATCATATTTTTAGTGGTGGGTGGGATTTTAGCACTGGCTTTAGGCGGGTATTTCAGTTCAGCTTCAGACTGGTTTGGCGGCTCGGTTGTCTCGGTTCAGAGCTGGGTGGCCACTCGTTATCAGGCTATTCAGAGTTTTCTGACAGCTCCTCAGGACGTTGCAACTTTACGCAACCGTAATGCCGAACTTGAATCCGAGCTAGCTCGCCTGCAGACGCAGGTGATTGAGTTACAGCAGCAGGTCACTGAAACGCAAATTTTGTCGGCCCTGGTAGATTTTTCACGTGCCAATCCCGAGAACACTTACAAGGCTGCGGCAGTCATTGGAAGAGACCCAAGTCCATTTTTACATTACATCATTATCAATCGAGGCTCAAATGATGGTATTCGCCGTGGGATGCCGGTCGTAACCAACCAGGGCTTGATCGGTCGCGTCGATGCCGTGATATCCAATGGCGCACGCGTGATGTTGATAACCGACCCCGCCTCGCAGGTGAATGTCCGCTTGCAGAATTCCAAGATCGAGGCCATGCTGTCCGGGTCTGTGACGGGTAATTTATCCCTTGACATGGTGTCGCAGGATGTTACGATTGAGTCCGGAGATGTTGTCTTGACTTCGGGTTTGGGCGGTGGTTATCCGCCCGACTTGTTGGTCGGCCAGGTGCTCAATGTCCGTAAACGAGATTACGAATTATTTCAACAGGCCAGCGTCCAGCCGGTGGTTGACTTTACGCAATTGCAGATCGTATTGGTAATTACTAATTTCCGGCCGGTTGATATTTCACCCCTGCTGCCAACCCAAGCTCCCTGAAAAATGAAAGATCTAATTGCGTTCCCCGTCTTAGCACTGGTGCTGATCCTGCAGACGGCGGTGGTCGGTCACATTACACTGCTTTCTGGCTATGGGGATATTATGCTGGTCACGCTAGCTGCCTGGGCTTTGCAAAAGAATGTGGCCACAGCCTGGCATTGGGCGATCCTTGGAGGTTTGTTGGTAGGCTTTGTATCCGGCATCCCCTGGGGCGTTCCTTTAATCGGCTATCTTCTCATGGTAGCAATCGCCCGACTGCTTCAACGTCGAGTCTGGCAAGCACCGATCCTGGCAATGTTTGCCATCACGCTACTGGGAACCCTGTTGGTAAATCTGCTATCTTTAATGACTTTGCGTTTACTGGGAGATCCTTTGCCGATCGCGGATTCGTTCAGCTTGATCATATTGCCCAGCTTGTTTTTGAACCTGTTGCTGGCAGTACCGGTCTATCTGCTGATTCGTGATCTGGCCCGCTGGATCTACCCAATGGAGGAAGAGGCGTGAGTTCAACATCTGTACATCATGCACGTTTCGAAATTTGGCGACTAATAGTCGTTTATGTTGTGATCGTGATCGCTTTCGGTATGTTGTTGTACCGTCTTCTTGGATTGCAAATATTTCAGGGGCAAGTATGGTTGGCCGATGCGGTCAATAATTACACCAGATCGGTCAGCCTGCAAGCTGCGCGCGGGATTATTTATGACCGTAACGGTTATGTGCTGGCGCGGAATGTTGCCTCTTACAATATCGTCATTACCCCGGCTGACCTGCCGGATGCTGATGCCGATATCCAGCGAATATATCGTGAGTTGTCTCAAATCACCGGTGTTCCAGTCAACCAGGGGACGGTTGAAGACGCCAAGAACGTTTCCCCCTGTATTCCGGGCCCAGGCATTACGCAGCTGGTTGAATTGGGTGATTCGTTGGCGCCATATAGCCCGGTTCCGATCCAGTGCAATGTCAGTGAGGATTTGGCACGAATTGTGAATGAAAAGGAAGTGGACTGGCCTGGCGTCAGCGTCCAGATCGACCCAATTCGGGATTATCCAACCGGATCGCTGACAGCCGACGTGATTGGATTTCTCGGCCCGATTCCGGCAGCCCTCGAACAGGAATTCCGCGATCAAGGTTTCGTTCCCAACCGCGACAAGATCGGCTATGCCGGCGTCGAGGCCTCGCTACAGGATATCTTGACCGGCAAGAACGGAAAACGTGTCGTCGAGGTGGACGTGGCTGGGAAGGAGTTGCGCAACCTTGAGCCGCCGATCGCCCCCATTCCGGGAAGCAACCTAACCCTGACAATTGACACACGCTTCCAGGCAGCCGCTGAAGGAGCCCTGGTGGGCGAGATCGATTCATGGAATAAGTATTGGGGCTATAATCGCATTTCCAGTGGTGTGGCAGTTGCTATGAACCCCAAGACGGGTGAGATCCTGGCGATGGTCTCTTATCCGACTTACGAGAACAATCGTATGGCGCGTTTTATTCCGGCTTATTATTACCAACAGTTGGAACAAGACCCACGCCACCCACTTTTAAATAATGCCATCCAGGCTGAATATCCGCCTGGCTCAACTTTTAAACTATCAGCGGCAAACGGCGCTCTCAATGAAGGCGTTGTGACACTCAATCAGATCATCGATGCCCCCGGCGAGTTGATCCTGACAGAGAAATTCTCGCCTAATGATCCTGGTCGCCAGCGCCCGTTCGTTGACTGGATTTTTGATCAAAATCCCGCCGGGTTTGGGAAAATCGATTTTCTACACTGCATCGCTTATTCCAGTAATGTTTGTTTTTACAAGCTGGGCGGCGGTTACAAGACTGAGATTCCCGAAGGATTGGATATCGAGCGGCTGGTTCAATATGCCCAGGCACTCGGTTATGGTAAGCCGTCAGGTATCGAATTGCTTGGCGAACAATCTGGTTTATTGCCAACCCCGCAGTGGAAACGTATCAACAAGGGCGAGAACTGGTCAACCGGTGACACCTACATCGCCACGGTGGGCCAGGGATACGTGCTGGCTACGCCACTGCAGGTGCTGATGTCCGGCGCGACCATGGCCAACAATGGCAAGTTAATGCAGCCGACTATTGTCCGCGATGTGACCGACAGTGAAGGTAAGGTGGTGGAGAAATGGTTCAATCCGGACGATTTCACCATCACGGACCAGAAACCTGCTGATGCGCCTAAGGCTTACCAAATTTCCCCCTTTGTGCCGAATATGAAATGGGACGTAACCACCGATCCCATCATTCAGGATTACACCTGTTCCGGAGGGTATTGTACTGAGGTAACTGGAAAGACAAAAACCATTGACCCATTTGTGGTTCAGAAGGTGCGGGAGGGGATGCGTTTGGCAGTCACCGATGGAACTTTTGGGACTTTGCACAAGGTTTTTGACGGCTTTCCAATTGCTGTGGCAGGCAAGACAGGTACGGCGGAATACTGTGACGATGTAGCGCTCAAAGCCAATCGCTGCGCATTTGGACAGTGGCCAACCCATTCCTGGACGATCGCTTTTGCACCTTATGATGATCCTGAAATTGTGATCATGGCTTTTGCCTACAACGCTGGTGAAGGTGCCAGTGTTGCGGCTCCAATTGTTGCCAAGATCATGCAGGCATACTTCGAGATTAAGTCGATTGATATTGCCCAGGGAATTGAAGGCGGTCAATAGCACGGCCTGGGTGTAATTGGCTTCAGGGACTTCATGCTATAATTCAGCAGTCGTCCGCCAAAAAGCGTACCTGGAAGCATTAATGAGCAATAAAACCCCTGGAATTCAAATCAAGGGCTTACGTGACAGCCTGATGGTTACCTTGGACGATGGTTCTTGGGACGATGTTCGCTCTGCATTGGTTGAGCAAATCGAGGATCGCCAGGCCTTTTTTCAGGGGGCACGCTTGGTTCTGGATGTCGGCGCGCAGGTATTGCATGTCAACGATCTGGTTTCGCTGCGCGACCACCTTTCGGAACGTGGTATTAATTTGTGGGCGGTTTTAAGCGAATCGCCTACCACAGAAAAAACTACCCAGTTATTGGGAATGGCGACGCGGCTATCCAAGCCCCAACCGGTTTCCGCAAAGCCAGCGGTTGAGGTCGACGATGAATCCGCAATGTGGATCAATCGGACCTTGCGTTCAGGGACACGGATTGAGTTTCCCGGAAATGTGGTCGTGGTTGGCGATGTGAATCCCGGGGCGGAGATCGTCGCCGGGGGTAGTGTGATTATTTGGGGACGGCTGCGCGGCGTTGTCCACGCGGGGGCCGATGGCGATCAGTCTGCTAAAGTATGCGCCCTGGAATTGACACCCACACAGTTGCGTATCGCTGGTGAGGTTGCTATCCAACCAGACAAAAAGAAAAAAAGTAACCAGGCTGAAGTTGTTTATTATAAAGACGGACACATCCTGGCTGAACCGTGGAAGTCAGGGTAATCTTGATTCAGGGAATGGATTTATGCCCGCTCAAATTGTGACCATTACCTCGGGAAAAGGCGGAGTTGGTAAGACGACCACCGTCGCTAATTTGGCCGTCGCATTGGCAGATAACGGCCAGAAGGTTGCCTGTATCGACGGCGACATCGGTCTGCGTAACCTGGATGTGGTAATGGGATTGGAAAATCGCATTGTCTATGATCTGGTCGATGTGATCGAAGGTCGTTGCCGCTTGCGTCAGGCAATGATCCGCGACAAACGCATGCCGGAGCTCTATCTGATTCCAGCTGCGCAGACTCGTGATAAAAGCGCGGTCTCGCCCAGTGACATGATCCGCTTGTGTGACGAATTGCGTTCCGAAGTTGATTGGATTTTGATCGACTCCCCGGCTGGGATCGAACGCGGCTTTAAGAATGCGATTGCTGCTGCGGATCGTGTCTTGATCGTGACTAACCCGGAAATTTCTGCCGTGCGCGATGCCGACCGGGTGGTTGGCATCCTCGAGGCTGAAGAGAAGGGCACGCCCGCCCTGATCATCAATCGCGTGAACCTGGCTATGGTTAAGCGTCACGATATGCTTTCTGCCGAAGACGTCCTCGATTTGCTATCGATTGATTTGATTGGTATTGTTCCGGAAGATGAGGATGTTGTGGTTGCGACCAATCGCGGCATGCCGATCGCTTTGGAGCCTAAAAGCTTAGCCGGACAGGCGTTTCACAATATTGCTCGCCGTATGAAGGGCGAACAGATCCCCTTTATGGATTTAGACAGTCAGGGCAATTTGTGGAACCGGATTTCGCGTTTGACGGGGAGGAAATAAGCCCATGGGTCTGTTTAGACGCAAATCCCGAAGTGCGAACAGTGCCAAGGAGCGCCTGCAGCTGGTCTTGATCCATGATCGCACCGACATCACGCCGGCTGTTTTGGATGCCCTGAAGGACGATTTGATTCAGGCGATATCCCGGCATATCGATATCGATCCCTCGACAATTATCATTGATGTGGAACGCGATGGCCGATCGCAGCGTTTGATCGCAGACATTCCATTGAGGAGTATCTCCCGCCGCCGGACGGGATAAGTTCTCATGCTGCGCGGTATTCCGTGGCGCTTCTTCGATTTTTGGTTGCTCGGGGCGGTGATTCTGGCAACCGCCTTTGGGGTTGCCATGATTCGCTCGGCAGTAGCCGGGAATGAAGAAATTCTGGTCTCTGTTCAACGGCAGATCATTTTTGGCGGGATCGGGTTTTTGGTTATCTTGATCGTCGGGGCAATCGATTACCATTACTGGGCAGCGCTATACCGGCCGATGTATATCGTCATGGCTGTATTGCTCATTTTCTTGTTCTTAAGCGCCCGTGCAGTATTCGGTGCAGCCCGCTGGTTTCAACTTGGGACCCTTTTCATCCAGCCGACCGAATTGGCAAAAATTGTCCTGATTTTGATCCTGGCCAGGTTCTTCGAACAGACCCAAAATCAGCCGCGCGATCTGCGCTGGATCATAACCAGTTTTTTATGGACCACTGGCCTGGCAATGTGGATTTTCCTCCAGCCGAACCTCAGCAACGTGATCGTAATCATGGTGATCTGGCTGGCGATGTTATGGATTAATGGCCTACCGGTCAAATATATGGCCATCTTTGGTGCGGTTGGATTGGTCGGCGCGGTTGTCCTGATGCTGGCACCCTTCTCGCCATTGCAGGATTACCAACGGCAACGTGTTTTTACCTTTTTATTTCCTGACCCAACTGCGCGCCACGGCGCAACTTATAACGTTCAACAGGCGTTGATCGCCATTGGCTCAGGTGGTTTGTTTGGGAAAGGCTACGGTCACGGAACGCAGACGCAGCTGCGCTATCTCAAGGTGCGCCATACCGATTTTATTTTTTCTGCTACGGCTGAAGAGTTTGGGCTGATCGGCGCCCTGCTCGTAATTGCAATCCTGGCATTCATTATCTGGCGCTGCCTGCAGGCGGCGCGGAGTGCGCGCGACGTTTCGGGTGCGATGATTGCTTATGGCGTAGCCATCCTGATCTTTTTCCAGGGCGCGGTCAACATCGGCGTGAATCTAAACCTGATCCCGGTTTCGGGCTTGCCACTGCCCTTCATAAGTTACGGGGGCAGTGGTCTGGTGTCCTTGATGTTGGGCATCGGGCTGGTGGAGAGCGTTGCCATGCGGCATAAAGAAATCGATTTCTGACGGAGGCACATGACGAAACCCAATCAACCTGCCCGGGTGCGCTTTGCACCCTCTCCGACGGGCAGAATGCATCTTGGCAGCGCCCGTACGGCGCTTTACGATTACCTGCTGGCACACGGCACGGGTGGGCAGTTCATTTTACGCATCGAGGATACCGACCGAAAGCGTTACGTGCCCGGCGCCGAAGAAGAGTTGATGGACGGCCTGCGCTGGCTGGGTATCCATTGGGATGAAGGACCTGATGTTGGAGGTCCGTACGGACCCTACCGCCAGTCCGAACGCAAGGAAATTTACCAGAAATTCGCACAACAATTGGTCGATACTGATCATGCTTACCCGTGTTTTTGTACGCCTGAACGCCTTGCAAAAGTGCGCCAGGAACAGCAGAAGCGCAAGGAACCACCGCATTACGATGGGCTTTGCCGGCGCCTCGACCCCGCGCAGGCGGCCCGGCGTATCGCTGATGGCGAGAAATATGTGATCCGGTTCAAGACGCCCAAGGACGGCAGCATCACCGTCCACGATGCCATCCGCGGCGATATTACCGTTGAAAACCGCACCCTGGACGATTTCATCATCGTCAAATCCGATGGCTGGGCTTTGTACCACCTGGCGGCAATGGTCGATGATTACCTGATGAAGATCACCCACGTCATCCGTACGGTGGAGTGGTTGCCGACCTTCCCGCTGCACGTGCACATCCTGCGCGCCCTGGGTTGGCCAGAACCGATTTTTGTCCACCCGTCGGTCTTCCTCAAGCCGAGTGGCAAGGGCAAGATGAGCAAGCGCGAAGCGGCCGAGGTGGCTAAGGACGGTCACTCGATCTTCGTTACCGACCTGCGCGAACTGGGCTACATCCCCGAAGGTGTGCTGAACTGGATCGTGCTGATGGGCTGGGGCGTGGCGGAAGACGACGTCATGACCCTGGAAGAGATGGTCGACCGCTTCGATATCGAGCGACTCACGCCTTCACCGGCTGCGATTAACTTCAGCAAGCTTGATCACTTCAACGGGACGCACATCCGCCGTCTGTCGATCGACGACCTGGCCGCCCGCATCAAACCTTTCTTTATCAAGGCTGGCTTCGATGTGGACGAGGGTGTGCTGCTGAAATTGACACCGATCATTCAGGAGCGTATCGTAACCCTCGAGGACGCCGTCTCGCTGGCCGGATTCTTCTTCAGGGAGGCTGTCCAACCCGTTGCGGAGGAACTGGTAGCCAAAGGGCTTACGGCTGCGCAGTCGGCTGAGGTGGCGCGCAAGTCCTACCTGGTACTGAGCGGTTTGGAAGCCATCACACCGGCCGTGGCTGAAGAACCGATGCGCGCTTTGGTCGAGCAATTGGGACTGAGCGCCGGGCAGGTTTTTGGAATTTTACGTGTTGCGGTTACGGGTCAGCGTGTCAGCCCGCCGTTGTTTGAGAGCATGGAGATTGTCGGGCGGGAAAAGGTGCTGGCCCGAATTCAGAACGCAATTCAGGTGTTGGAAGATCTGGCAGGAAAGGAGTAAGCCATGAGCCAAAAACATACCGGTTTTCTGGGAACCTATTTTGATCCCGAGAAAGTACTGCGCCTGGTGCGCTGGATCGATATCGCGGCCTGGGTTGTGGCGGTGGTTTACGGGCTGGATCTCGTCGTGGCACTGGGCGTCTTCGTGCTGCAAATCACGCGCGGATTTATGGGCGGCATGGGCTTTACGGATTACATTCAGAATGTTCTGTATATTATCGAACGGCCATTTCGCGGGATTGTCTATTTTGTGGTCTTGCAAGCCGTCTCGAAAGCCCTGCTGATCCTGATGGACATGGAAGATAATACCCGCCGTGCGGCAAGAAAGGCTAATAACTAATAATTTAGGGGTCGCCCTAGACTAATCAAAAGGGGCATGGTAGAATAGCCCCCGCTGTGGGGGCTCGTCTAATGGCAGGACGGCTGACTCTGAATCAGCTAGTAGAGGTTCGAATCCTTTGCCCCCAGCTTCAAAATACCCCAGATCTGGGGTATTTTTATT